>DASVHQ010000305.1:0-53020 GCA_036382515.1 Polyangiales bacterium
AAAGCGCGCCAGGAAGTTGTACTGACGCAGCCCGTAGTTGATCTGCCAGAGCAAGATCACGAGCGCCGCGATCGAGACCACGGCCTCCGCGGCGCTGCGCACCACGCGCGGCACGCGTTGCCAAGGCCGTGGCATGTGCAGACCTCGGGCGCGGCAGAGCTCCAGATGGATGCGCCACAGCGTGAGGTTCGCGCCGAGCAGGCCCAGCAGCAGCCCGATGCGCAGTGGGACCGCCGCCTTGGACTCGATGATCTGGTTGCCGGTCGTGAGCAGGAAGGCCTGCTGCCAGGTGGGCAGCGCGAGCAGCGCGCCAAGCAACAAGGCGGTGTAGGTGTCGGCGTGTCGGGTCGCGCGCTGCAGCCCGAGGCGCACGGCGTGCAAGGCGAGCAGTGGCAGGCTCGCGAGCGCGCTGTAGCCGAGAGCGTTGCGCGCCAGGTAGGCGAGCGCGCTGCGCAGGTCGGCTTCCTCGCCCACGACCGGTAGCTCGAGCGCTTGCACACCGAACCACGCGAGCGCGGCGCAGGTCGCAAAGCCCACGGCGGCCGCGCCCGCTTGCAGCCATGGCGGCCGCTGCGTGCTGGCTCGCGGCGCTGCCTGCTGCCCGTTCACGGCGGCCACCATAACATGCACGGCGCAGGCTGGCCGCTTCGCTGTGGGCCTGCCAAGTGCCGGAATTCACAGGGACCCGCCGTGTGCCCCGGCGCGCGCGCGGCCGCAGACCAGGCCGCTTTCCGCGTTGACGGCATGCGTCGGGCGTGTATTGTCAACGCGCTTCGTCAGGAGGAGTGGCCGAGTGGCCTAAGGCGGCGGACTTGAAATCCGTTGAGCTCGCAAGGGTTCCAGGGGTTCGAATCCCTTCTCCTCCGCCCGTCATCTTTCGCACGCTCCACTGCCACTTCGCGCCCAGCCGGATTTGCCACGCTTTACCTGTTAGGAGACGACGATGAGCAACGCGGTCGAGACCATTCTGTCGCACTACTCTTCCGAGACGCCCGGCGTGATCGCCAACCTGCGTCGCATGATGAACACCGGCTCGCTCGCGGGCACGGGCAAGTTCGTGATCCTGCCGGTCGACCAGGGCTTCGAGCACGGCCCGGCGCGCTCGTTTGCGCCCAATCCCGCAGGCTACGACCCGAGCTACCACCCGAGCTTGGCCGTCGAAGCGGGCTGCAACGCCTATGCGGCGCCGCTGGGCTTCATCGAAGGCTGCGCACGCGAGTACGCGGGTCGGCTGCCCCTCATCCTGAAGCTCAACAACAGCGACTCGGTGGGCGGCCCGAGCGATCCGTGCTCCGCGCTCACGGGCTCGGTGCAGGACGCGCTGCGGCTGGGTTGCTCGGCGATCGGCTTCACGATCTATCCGGGCTCGAACAATCGCAACACCATGTACGAAGAGATCCGCGAGCTGATCTGCGAGGCACGCGAGGCTGGCCTGCCCACGGTGATGTGGTCGTATCCGCGCGGTGGCAAGCTCAGCAAGGACGGCGAGACCGGCCTCGATATCTGCGCGTACGCCGCGCACATCGCTTGCCAGCTCGGCGCGCACATCGTGAAGGTGAAGCCGCCGACCGCGCACATCGAGCACAGCGAAGCCAAGAAGCACTACGAGAAGATCCCCGCAGGCACGCTCGCCGAGCGTGTGCGTCACGTCGTACAGGCGGCTTTCAACGGTAAGCGCATCGTGATCTTCTCGGGTGGCCCGGCGAAGGGCACCGAAGAGGTGTTGGCCGAGCTGCGCGAGCTGCACAAGGGCGGCGCCTTCGGCACGATCATGGGACGCAACTCGTTCCAGCGATCGCGCGCGGATGGTGCGGCGCTGCTGAAGTCGGCGATCGAGATCTTCAAGAGCTGAGCTGCGCGGCCGGTAGTTTGCCGGCGCAGCGCTGGATCCGTGCCGTACGTCGCTTGAAGTGGAGCTGAACGGCCAGCGGGGTGACACACTGCGCGCGTGTCCAGTGGGTCCGTGCTCGGCATCAGCCCCACTGGCCTGCGTCGCGGCTTGGCATCGGACGGCGTCGCGCCGTCGCGGCGGGGGCTGGAACGAGTGCGCTCCGCCGTCGTGCGCCGACGACGCAGGCTGTGCAGCCCAGCCGGCCTGTGCCCCAGTTCCCTTGCCGACCTGCAAGCACGCATCGACGCTGGCGCAGCGGAGTGTGATGCGATTGGGCCAGTGAACTGCACCGCTCCGTGAGAGGCGACGGCCTGCAGACGTCGCGAGGTCGTGGGCTCGCGAGCGCTGACGGATGTGCCGGGGGCGAAGCGTCTGCTGCCGTGGCTTTGGTGTTGCGCGGAGGCCCCGCGCATCGAGGGGTGCTGTCGCCGGGACGACCCCGTCGGCTCAGATGAATACTAAAAATCACCGAATCTAATATGTTGAGAGTCCACTGAATCGCATAGTTTCAGGTAATCAAAGCACAATTTTAAATACTGCAATCAGTTTCCGAATACTTCTTGTATTCGATTTCGGGCCGGCTCGGCTGGCGGGTGCGGGCGCAAGGAGTAGCTTGTTGACATGGCCACTGCCCGCCGTGTCGACGTGTTCGCATACCGCGACTACCGGCGGTTTCTGCGCGCGTACTACGACGCGGGGCGGGAGCAGGGGCAGGCGGTGTCGTTGCGGGCGTTCGGCAAGCGCGCGGGGCTGCGGTCGCCGAACTACCTGAAGCTCGTGATGGATGGGGCGCGCAATCTCACGAGCGCGATGGCGGTGCGCTTCGCCGAGGCTGCGGGCTTGTCGGGTGAAGCGGCCGCGTACTTCTGCGAGCTCGTGGCGTTCAACCAGGCCAAGAGCGCGGCCGACCGTGAGCGTGCGTACGAGCGGCTGCAACGCTTTGCCCGCTATCGGCAGGTTCACAAGCTCGACGCCGCGCAGAGCGCCTATCACTCGCAGTGGTACTTGCCGGTGGTCCGCGAGCTGGTCGCGCATCGCGACTTCCGCGACGATCCGAAGTGGATCGCGAAGACCCTGCGGCCCGCGATCTCACCGCGCCAGGCGCAGCGCGCGATCGAGACCTTGCTCGAGCTATCGCTCCTCACTCGCGACGAGCACGGCAAGCTCGTGCAGCGCGATGCGCTCGTCACGACCCCAGACGGGCCGTTGCCACACCACGTCGTGAGCTTCCATCGCGCGATGCTCGAGCGCGCCGCCGAGGCGCTCGACAGCGTGCCGCGCGAGCAGCGCGAGATCGCTTCGCTCACGCTGTGTGTCAGCAGCGAGCAGGCGAACGAGCTCAAAGCGCGGTTGTCGCGCTTTCGCGAGGAGCTGCTTCAGCTCTACGGCACCAGCACGGACGCCACGCGCGTCGTGCAGGTGAACCTGCAGCTATTTCCGCTCACGACCACGGAGGACCCATCATGAATCGCCATGCCTTTATCTGTGTCACGTTGCTCGGGTTGTGCGCCTGCATGGGCACGAGCACCGGCAATCCAGCCAACGCCAGCAAGGACGCCGGCGGTGCAGCTGACGGGAGCTTCGAGGGCACGGTCAACGAGGGTGGCTTCTGCGACGCGCAAAAGGCGCCGCTTGCGGCGCTGGATACCAGCACGTCGCTGGGGTTCACTGCGGCCGACGTGCTCGCGCTCGCGCGCGGCCAGCACGACGCGTCGCTTCAGTGGCTCTCCGCGGCGCCCGAGACGTACGGGCCCGAGAGTGGTGTCGGACAGTTGCACATCACGGTCACGGCGCCGGCCCCGAAGCCACGCCTCGTGCACCTGACGCTGAAGCAAGCCAGTGGCGCTACACCGGCAATCGAGATCGGGACCCCCGGCTGCTTCGATCGCATCGAGCTCGACGTTCTCGTTCACGTCACGACCGACGGCGGGGCGCTCGACGAGAGCTTCGATGCGACGCTGTCGGCGCAAACCTCGCGGCTGGCGCAGCTGCACGGCAGCGTGCTGGCGGCAGCGGTCGGTGGAGCCTTCAAGCTCAGCGGCAACAGCAACAAGCAGGCGTTCGTGCTCGACGCGCTGACCTTCGAGATGTCGTTCACGCACTTCGGCAGCGGAGGCCAGCTGCTCGCTTCGCTCAGCTCATCAGCCACGCAGCCGGATGCCGGTGCCGGAACGAGCACGGGCGGGGTCAGTGCGCAGGTCAACCTCGCGCGCTGGCCTGCGGGGGCAGACTGCAACTTCCAGGGCCTCGGCGTGTCTGCGGCCTCGAGCGTCGACAAGCTGAGCGTGCAGGCAGGCAGAGATCTGGTGGCCGCCGCGCACGCGCTAACATTGAAGTGGCAAGCGGGCGCGTCCACCGCGCTCACGCTTGGGTTCACGCCCACCGGCGACACGGCGTGTGTGGCGGGCCTGGACGATCCCAGCGGTGCGATTCCCGTCACGCTCAGCGCGCCAGGCACGCTCCATGTGACCACGGCCGATGGTCGGATTGACGCGACCTGGCCGGTGATGCTCGCCGTGGTCGCCGACGCGCAGGGTGCGCTCGACCACGTCGCCATCACGCGCGACAGCAACACAGACCCCTTCGTCGATGCGAATGCCTTCGAGCAGAGCTACGGCATCCACGGCGTGGACTTGGCGGGTTACGACAAGGCCTCGGTGGAGCTGATGCTGACGTTTGCTGCGACGGGCACCACGAGCGGTGCGCTCACCGTCAACGGTGCCGTGGTGCCCGCGTGCGCGACCGACAAGCCGCTGCCCGTGGATGCTGGCACGGCGGGCGGAAGCTCGAGCCCAGGCTGCGCGGGCTACATGCTCACTCCGCTGGAACAAGCGACGATCGCGAGTCCGTGAGCGACCCTTCACGAAGCGTGGGCGCGCGCGCAGCTCAACACCCGTCGTACACGTACTGCGCGTCGGCCGGCGTGACCAGGTTCAGGTCGCGCAGCACCATCGACAGCTCGGGGTAGCTCGCGCAGCCCTTGTCGAAGTCGGCGCGGCGGTACTCGATGACGAGCACGTGATCGCCGTAGCCGGCTTTGTACGCATCGCACTCCGTGTAGCGATTGCACTCCTCGGCCACCACGAAGTCCGTTCCCATCTCGGCCCGACGAGGCACGAGCTCCGACGAATTCTTCTGCGCGATCGCAAGCCCCGCCGCGTGGGCCGCCGCCGATAGCAGCTTCATGGTGTCGACCGCGTTGTCGGCGGTGAGGCGGCCGCCGGAGCGCGAATACGAATCGAGGTTGTCGATCTCGACCGCATCGAAGCCGGCGGCTGCACAACCCTTGAGCCAATCGCCGACGACCTGCGCGACCGCTGCACGTTTGGCGGCTGTGCTGACGTCGATCAGCATCTCGTTCCAGGCCTGATCGATCACGGGCCCCTGGGCTGCGTCGCGCAAGATCAGGTCGGGATGAGCCGACATCCAGAAGCTCTCTTCGTCGGTCTGGATCTGAAAGCCGTTCACATAGCAGATGTTGTAGAGGCCCGCGGCCGGCTGTGCGTTGCGGTCGCGCGACACGATCTTCACGCTGGCCTTTGGCGCGTAGGCTCCGCCGAGTTGGTAGTCGAGGCCTGCGTTGAGCGGAGGCAGGGTGAACGTTGCGGATCCGGTGCCCGCATCGCCCGCGTCGTGTGCACTGTTGCCGGTGCTCGCGTCCTGTAGGCCACCGTCAGTCGCGCCGGCCGGTTTGGTCGCGCTCGAGCCAGCCGCACCGGCTGCGCCCGCCGTTGCAGCGCTGCCCGCGGCGCCACTGTTCGCGCTGCCGCCCGCGCCGGCGCCCGCGTCGCGTGACGGCGCGCCGCCGGCCGCGGCCTTGCTGGACGAGCAGCCGCCGAGCGCCAGCAATCCGAACGAGATCACGAGCACGCGGGTGGAGCGGAGCAGGCTCATCGGTTCCTGATATCAGAACGCAACTGGACCGCAACTGACGTGAGTGTTCGTGCGTGGCCCCGGCCGCGTCGCCGCGGTCCCCGATCGCGGTATGCAAGGCCGAGCGAGCGCGACGGCCGGGTTCCTCGTCGGAGTGGGCTGCGCCGCTATGACCTGCGCAGCCGGCGCGAGGCGACGGCGAGACCGAGCGCGAAGCAGGCCAAGTCAGCGAGGCTCGTGCGACGCCGCTGCCCGACCGAGCAACTCGCGCAGCCGCCGGTGCCCGGCTTCACCGCGGGCTTGATCACGTCGCGCACGTGCGACGAATGATCGCCCGCATCGGGGCGCTTGGGGTCCACGGGCACGACACCCATGCCGAGCACAGCGAGGTCGGCGTCGGCCGCGGCGATCAGCTGCGTGCGGCCGCACGAATCGACGGCCAGCTGCGCCGTAGGCCCTGCGGCGTAGACCAGGTAGCTCTCGCCGCTGACAAATGCGTAGCCGCAGGCGGCGGAGTCCTTGGGCGTGCGGACGGTGATGTCCTCGGTCTCGACGCCCTTCCAGGCGCGCACGGTGTGAAGGCGCACGAGCCAGGCGCTGGAGGGCTGGCCCGCAGGTGCAGGTTCCTCGAGGATGGCCGTGACGCGGCCTTCGAACACGGCTTCAGCGGCGTGCAGAGCATCGCTTGTGGCCGGCGGTGGGGCGCACTTGCAGGCGTGGGCCGGTGCGCTCTGCAGCCCCAGCTGTGCAGCCACGAAAAAAGCCCCGAGAAACCAGCGCATCGAAAGCCTCCCCATCGCGTTGACAGTGCTCGCGCAATCGTTACATAACTCCGCGTCCGAACGGGCCGAAAACCGAGACTTTCGGGTGTTGGCTCGAGCGGAGGCGTGTTGGAGAGGTGACCGAGTGGCCGAAGGTAGGCGCTTGCTAAGCGTCCGTAGGGCCAAAAGCTCTACCGAGGGTTCGAATCCCTCCCTCTCCGCTGTTTTTTCCCCGGGCGCGTAGGCGCCCGTTCTGATCACCGGCGCGTAGGCGCCCTGTCTGATCGAGTAGCCGGTACGCAAGGGCGCGCAAGCACCCGCCCAACGAGGCTGGTGAGGTGCTCGTCAGCGCTGGCTCATGGCGCCCGTTCGATGCGACCCTCGGCTCCGCAACCACGGAGGCGGTCGTGATCGAATGGAGTGAAGAGCACACAGCCATCGCGCAGGCCGTGAGGCGCTTCGTCGAGGACGAGATCAAGCCGCGTCGGCAGGAGCTGGAGTTCGGCGACACGCCGCCCTACGACGTGCTGCGCAAGATGCTCCGCACCTTCGGCATGGGCGAGCTGCAGCTGGCCCGTTTTGCTACGCAGATGGAGCGCGAGAAGCGTGCTGCGGCCGGCGCGGCTGGGGCGCAAGGCTCCGCGGCCGTTGCAGTCGAAGAAGGCTCCGAGAAGTCCGACTCCGCCGAGGCGCGACGCGCACGCGCGGATGCGCTGGCGATGCAGATCATCCCGACCATCGAGATCTGCCGCTACTGCCCGGGCATGGTGACGGCGATGGGCGTGAGCCTCGGCCTCACCGTGGGCACGATCATGTCGCGGGGCAGCATCGCGCAGAAGGAGCGCTTCGTGCCGGCGCTGCTCACGATGGAGAAGATCGGCGCCTGGGCGATCACCGAGCCGGGCTCGGGCTCGGATGCGTTTGGCTCGATGCAGGCGAGTGCAAAGCGTGATGGCGCAGGTGGCTACGTGCTCTCGGGCAGCAAGACCTTCATCACCAACGGGCCCTACGCGGACACGATCGTCTTCATCTGCAAGCTCGACGAGGGCAACCCGCCCAAGGACCGCAAGGTGCTGAGCTTCATCCTGGACAAGGGCACGCCGGGTCTCACGCAGAGCAAGCCCCTGCGCAAGATGGGCCAGCACTCGTCGCCCACGGGCGAGCTGTTCCTGGAAGATGTGCGCGTGGGCAAGGATCGGCTGCTCGGCGAGACCGAGGACCGCGAATATCGCGCGGGTGCGAAGGAAACGTTTTCGTCGGAGCGCACGGGCGTGGCGGGCATGGCGCTGGGCATCGTGGAGCAGTGCCTCTCGCTCTGCGTGGACTACGCCAAGAACCGCGTGCAGTTCGGCAAGTCGATCGGCGAGTTCCAGCTGATCCAGCAGAAGCTCGCGCTCATGGAAGTCGCGCGCATGAACATCCAGAACATCGTGTTCCGGCAGATCGAGCTGGCCGGGTACGGGCGGCGCACGACCCTGGCCGAGGCTTCGGCGGGCAAGCTGTATTGCGCGCGCGCCGCCACGGAGGTGGCCCTCGAAGCGGTGCAGCTCTTCGGCGGCAACGGCTACATGGCCGAGTTCCACGTGGAGCAGCTTTGCCGGGACGCCAAGGTGCTGCAGATCTACGCCGGGACCGACGAGATCCAAACCCTGCAAATAGCACGCGATTTGCTGAAGGCTTGACGTTGACAGCGGGCGTCCGACGGCTAAGATGCCGCCCCACTGCGGCCATAGCTCAGCTGGATAGAGCGCCAGTCTACGGAACTGGATGTCGGAGGTTCGAATCCTCCTGGCCGCGCCCCTTCTTTCGGGCCGCTGCTTTGTTTGCGTGAGCGGTGTTTCACGCGCGAGTCACGCGTGAGGCATGCGGGCGCGGGTCCAATGAGCAGCGACGACGAGCGCTTCATGCGCGAAGCCATGGCCGAGGCCGACCTGGCCGGCGACGCGGGCGACGTGCCGGTAGGCTGTGTGCTGGTGCACGAGGGCGTGGTGCTCGCGCGCGGGCACAACCATCGCCAGCGCCTGCAGGACCCCACCGCGCACGCGGAGCTGCTGGCGATTCGCGCCGCCGCCGCCACGCTCGGCAGCTTTCGGCTGATCGGCGTGACGGCGTACGTGACGCTCGAGCCCTGCCCGATGTGCGCCGGGGCGCTCGTCAATGCGCGCGTGCCCCGCGTGGTCTACGGCTGCGACGACCCGAAGGCCGGCGCCGTACGCACGCTCTACAACATCGGCAGCGATCCGCGCCTGAACCACCGCTTCGAGCTCTCGGCCGGCGTGCTCGGCGCCGAGTGCTCCGCGCAGCTCAGCGCCTTCTTCGCGCGGCTGCGCGCCGAAAAGAAAGCCGTTCCAGGAACCTGACCGCCCGCTCCGCGGCCATGAGCAGCGCCGGCTTCCGCAGGCCCGAAACGGAATTGACAGCGAAGCTTCGTCTGATACCTTCCGCCGCGGAGAGCTGTCCGAGTGGTCGATGGTGCTTGATTCGAAATCAAGTGTGCCGCAAGGCACCGGGGGTTCGAATCCCCCGCTCTCCGCTAGCGAGGAAGATTAGAAGAATAATTTCCCACGTAAAATCGCGTTGGATGAGGCGTGAGGCGCAAGCGATTTGCCCGTGAGACCGAGGACCGCGTGCAACGTACGCGACGGTACGTGAGCACGGCCCGCAGGGCTCACGGGCAAAGCGCGCAGTGCATCGCGCCTCAGGCAACGCGATTTTGGAGAGGTGACCGAGCGGTCGAAGGTGCACGATTGGAAATCGTGTGTGCCTGAAAGGGTACCAAGGGTTCGAATCCCTTCCTCTCCGCCGGCTGAAGGTAGTAAGTAGTGAATGAAACTCGTTCCTGATGGCCGTGCAGTGGCCAGCAGGCTTGTGGCCTCGTCAACGACTGCTCGCGAACCCCGCCAGGCCCGGAAGGGAGCAACGGTAGCGGCGCTAGTTGTGTGACGGGGCCTTTCTAATTGTGCCGTGCGCGAGCCTGGCGCCCGCGGCTCACGGCGAAGCGCGCCGGGTGTGTGTTCACGGCGTGCGAGCTTGGTGCGCTACACGTCGGCGCTCGACTCCGCAGCATTGGCGGCCTGCACCAGGGCCTCGACCTCGGCCTTGCCAGCCGGCACGCGAGCGGTCCGTGCGATCGCGGCGGGGCCCCCGATTTTCTTCGCCCACGCCGCCAACAGCTGCATGCCCTGCGCGGTGCTCACGGTGGGCTCGTAGCCGAGGTCGCGTGCAGCCGCCTGCACGTCGAGCAGACAACCGCGGCCACGACGCACCACCTCCGTGCGCCACAGACCGTTGCCGTGCGTGCGCTCACGCAGCCATGCGGCCGCGTACGAAAGCGCATAGATGCCGCGCGCCGGTCTCGGCAACCCCAGCGCGTCGCACAGCTGACCGTAGAGCTCGGCGGCGGTCCAGATATCGCGATCGGCGACGTGATAGCTGCGCCCTGGTGCATCGGGTGCGCTGGCTGCTGCATGCAGCGCATCGATCAGGTTGTCGATGTACACGGCGGCGACCAGGTTCTGGCCGCTGCCGCACAGACTCACGCGCCCTGCCAGCGCCTCCGCGCACAGCGCGGGCAGCACGCGCCGCTCGTCGGGGCCCCACACCCAGGCCGGGCGCAGCGCGGTCACCTGCAACTGCCGATCGCTGCTTCCCAGGGCCAGCTCCTCCGCCAGCAGCTTCGAGCGCGCGCAGGCATCGAGCGGGTGGCCGAGCAAGGTTTGCCGCTCGTTCCAGTTCATGCGGTCGCGGTTGGCAAGCGTGACGTCGGCACACGACAGCTGCACCACGCGCTGCACGCCCGCATGACGTGCAGCGTTGAGCACGTTCTCGGTGGCGGCGACGTTGATCCACGCGAGCGCGTCGGGTGAGGCGCGGTGCGAGCTCTCGCTGGCGCAATGGAAGATCACGCTCGCACCGACGGCGGCGCGCGCGATGGCGGCCGGATCGGCGAGGCTCGCGATCTGCGCTAGCGCGCCGCTGCCTGCCCAGCGCCGTACTGCGCTCTCGTCGCGCGCGAGCACCCGGACCTCGTGTGGCTCTTGTCCGCTGCGCGCGCGTGCCGCTGCGTCTTGCAGCAGCCGGTGCGTCAGCGCCGAGCCGACGAAGCCTGTGGCCCCGGAGACGAGGTAGGTAGTCATGCGCGCTGCCTACCTTACGTGCAGCCCGAGCGCACGGTCCACGAAGATCGCAGCGCTCTGCTACGATCTCGCTGTGCGAACGGCCGTCGTTCTACTGCTCGGGTGGCTTTGCGTCGGCGTCTGCGTCGGCGGTTGTGCCGCGCGCTGTCACGATCACGATGGCGACAAGCACGGCCCGGGCTGCGCGGCAGGCCCCGACTGCAACGACAACGATCCGCTGCGCACGAGCGACTGCGATGCCTCTGTGCCGGACTGCATGAAGACGCCGTACGCGGCGGGCTGCCCCTGCCTGAGCGGCGAGACGGTGGAGTGCTACGACGCGCCCGCTGCGACCGAAGGCGTTGGCCCGTGTCACGCGGGCAGCTCACTGTGCATCACGGAACAGTGGTCCACCTGCGACGGGCCGGTGCTGCCGAAGGACGAGATCTGCAACGGCCTCGACGACGACTGCGATGGGGTCGTCGATGAGGGTGTGCTCAGTCCGTGTGGTGGCTGCAACGCGCAGTGCGTCGGCGGGATCTGGGGACCCCCGATCACGAAGTTCGAGGCCAAGGGCGAGCTCGACGTGACCGCGAACGGCGAGCTCACCTTGCGTCGCACCGACCGGCAGGCCGTGACCGTGTGGGTGGCCAACACCGCGGAGGGCACCGTCTCCAAGCTCGACGCGAAGAGCGCCAAGGAGCTGGCACGTTATCGCACGGCCGGCGCGGCCCCGATCCGCGTCGCTGTCGACCATCGCAGCGACGCCTGGGTGCTGGACCAAAGTCAGCACGGCGTGGCGACGCTCACGAAGCTCGCGGCGACGCCCGAGCGCTGTGCAGCTCACGGCGGCGGAAAGCCAGTGACCTCGCAAGGCCCGGGCGATGTGCTGGCGCTTGGGCACGACGACTGCGTGCTCGCGAGCCTCCCGGTTGGAAGCGCGGGCGACGACGCGCGCGCCCTTGCCATCGACGGCGCGCGCGCACCCGACAGCGAGCTTGCGGGCAACGTGTGGGTGGGCCTCGCCGGCAAGCACGCGGTCGTCGAATTCGATGGAGTCACGGGCCGGCGTCTGCGCACCGTGAGCTTGCCCGGCTTCTCTGCGTATGCAGCGGCATTCGATCCCTGGGGCGTGCTGTGGCTGATCGACCGCGCGGGGCTGCTCGCGCATGTGGATCTGTCGCAGACGCCACCCAGTGTGCAGATCGAGAGCGTGCCGTTCGTTTGTTTCGAGCTCGAGGCGCTCGCGATCGACGCGCAGGGGCGCCTCGTCATCACGGGCTTTTCGTGCGAGCGCGTGATCACCTTCGACCCGGCACGCAAGCACTGGGCTTCGATGAGCACACCGAGTCTGCTCACCCCGCGCGGTGTGGCGTTCCGCGGTGCGCAGGCCTGGGTGGCGTACACCTCGGCCCAGCTCGGGGAGCTCAGCTGGGAGCCGCTCTCGTCGCTGCACACCTACGACTTGGCGCAGGGCAGCGTGATGCCCTACGAATCCATCGCCGCGGCCGTGGACAGTCTGGGCAAGCTCTGGGTGGTGAGCGCTTCGGGCGGTGCTTTGGGCGTGGGTGTCGCCACGCGCTTCGATCCGGCTTCCGGCAACGTGAGCGCGCAGGTGCCGGTCGGTCGCGGACCGCGTGCCCAGGGCGACCTGACGGGTGCGGCGCTCGGTGGCGACTTCGTGCCGAGCGGCGAAAGCTCGTACGTGTTTGCGGGCTGTGGCCACGAAAGCCTCAAAGGCGCCCCCGACTACGCCGGACCTCACACGCAGTGGGTCGATGTGCACGTGCTGGCGAGCCTCGGACCCGGCGCCAAGCTGGTGGTGGCCGCACGCTGGGCGGCCACGCAGAGTGCGCTTGCCGGCGCCACGTACGTGACGCTGGGCACGCTGCCGGCCGACAGCTCGCCCGTGCCGCTGCACGTCGGGGAAGGGGGCCTGCTCGAGGTACGGCTGACGCTCTCGTCGGTGGGTGCGATCGGCGCGCCGCGCGTGGCACAAGTGGGCGTGCAGTGGCGCTGTCCCGGGCCGGAGTGATGCCGAGCTGCCGGTCATGCCGATCCGGGTCAGTGCACGCGATGGCTCGGCACGGAACCGCTCCGCTGCATCAGGCGTTCGCAAGCCCTGACCTGTTTGTGTGATACTGCGTGCCGCGCAGGACGGCTCGTTTGCAGGAGATGGCTTTCATGTCGAGGTTCCGCGGCGGCGTGTGTCGTGTGGTCTGCCTGTGCGGCTGGCTTGCGCTCGTGGGCACCGCCATGTGCGCGCACGCGCAAGAAGGTCAAGGACTCATGAAGATGGGTGAGTCCGACATGAGCGATCAAGACGCTCGCGCTCATTTCAAGGTGGGCACCAGCCTCTACGAAGCGGGGCGCTTTCAGGAAGCCGCCAACGAATGGGAGCAGGCGTACACGCTGTCCAGGCGCGATGCGCTGCTCTACAACATCTACGTGGCGAACCGCGACGCGAGCGATCTTCCCAAGGCGATCGACGCATTGCAGCGCTACCTGGCCAGCCAGGATCCCGATCCAAAGCAGAGGCTGAACCTGCAGGCGCGTCTGACCGCGATGCAGAACGCGGTCGCGGCGTCGCAGCCGTCGCAGCCCGGCGCGGCCGCTGCGAGCCCTGCGCCCGTGCAGGCGACGAGCGCATCGAGCGATCTACCGCCGCCGCCAACAGCAGCTGAAGCCTCGCCGCCGCCATCCGCCGCCGCTGCGCGACGCGAGCCGGCTCCTCGCTCGTCGTCCGTGCTGCCGCTCGTGGTCGTGATCACCGGGGGTGCTTTGCTTGCAGGCAGCCTCGCGACGGGTCTGGTCACGCAGGCGAAGGTGTCGAAGATCGAGCACGCCTGCCCGAACGACCTGTGTCGCCCCGGCTATGACTTGTCGGCGTCGCGCGGCAGCGCCCGCACGCTCGCCACCGTCACCGACGTGCTGCTCGCCGCAGGCACGGTGGTCACCGGTGTGGGCGTGGTGCTGTGGCTCACGGGGTCGAGCGCCCCGACGGAGACACTGCACGCCGCTGCAACCTGGCGACCGGCTCTGGCCTGCGCCGCCAACGGCTGCATGGGCAGCTTGTCTGGCCGTTTCTGACGGCGCTGCGAGCTCGCGCGCTGCAGCCAAGGAACCGCGGTCTGCGCGCGGCGGGTTCGACGCGGCAAGCGCGACGCTTGCGTGCTCGTGGGCGCGGGTGCCGTTCGGCTTCGCCGTGACCGAACGGCACCCGGGAGCCTCACGCTCGTTCACGCCGCTTCTTCTTGTACCTCCGCTGCGCGCGCCGGCGCGGGTGCGGTTGCCGGCTCGCTGAGCATGCGCAGCCGGATGCGCTCGCGCAGTTCGGCGTCGGCGCTCAGTGCCTCGCGTGCGCGCTCGCGACCCTGGCCCAGGCTGTTGCCTTCGTACGCGTAGTACGCGCCGCTCTTCTTGATGATGTCGCGCTCGACCGCGGTGTCGAGCAGGTCGCCGAGCGCGTCGATACCGAAGCCGTAGCGGATGTCGAACTCGGTGGTCTGGAACGGCGGCGCGAGCTTGTTCTTCACCACCTTCACGCGCGTGCGGTTGCCGCAGATCTCCTCGCCGTTCTTCACCGGACCGATGCGCCGGATATCGAGGCGCACCGAGGCATAGTACTTGAGCGCGTGGCCACCGGTGGTGGTCTCCGGTGAGCCGAAGACCACGCCGATCTTCATGCGCAGTTGGTTGATGAACATGATGGTGGTGCCCGTGCGGTGCGTGATGCCGGTGAGCTTGCGCAGCGCCTGGCTCATCAAGCGTGCTTGCAGCCCCATGTGTTGGTCGCCCATCTCGCCGTCGATCTCGGCCTTGGGCACGAGCGCCGCGACCGAGTCAATCACGAGCAGATCGATGCCGCCGCTGCGCACCAGCGTCTCGGCGATTTCGAGCGCTTGCTCCCCGGTGTCGGGTTGGCTCACCAGCAGCTGATCGACGTCGACGCCAACTTGCTTCGCGTAGTGCACGTCCAGGGCGTGCTCGGCGTCGATGAAGGCAGCGACGCCGCCGGCGCGCTGACACTCGGCGATGGCGTGCAGCGTGAGCGTGGTCTTGCCGCTGGCTTCGGGGCCGTAGACCTCCACGATCCTGCCGCGTGGATAGCCGCCGCAGCCGAGCGCGCGGTCGAGCGATGGGCAACCCGTGGTGATGGCGGGCACTTGCTCGGCGCGGCGCTCTCCGAGCGCCATCACGGCACCCTTGCCGAACTGCTTCTCGAGGTTGCTGATGGCTTCCTTCACGGCTTTTAGCTTCTCTTTGACGGACATGGTTTCTGTTTCTCCAGGGTCTAACGAGCGGGCTTGCTCGAAATTTCACGGCGTGGGGCGCGTGGCCGATGCCGCCGCCGACAGCTGCAAGGATTCTCGACTGCGTTCGTCACGGTCGAGCACGCGCTTGGCAGCGCGGTCTGTACGGCGGCGAGCATGCGACCCTGCTCACTCAAGCTCCGTGCCGGATGGCGCGGTCAGTGGTTTCGCTTGGTTACGCGCCAGCGCCTGGCGTCCCTGGCGACGCGCGCAGTCGGGCGCCACCCGGACGGCCGCTCACGCCACCAAGATCCGACGGTCACGCGGCTCGAGTTGCCCCACCCGCCGTCGGTTTGAATTCCCAATCGTGACCACGGCTTGCGCGAGCTCGACATCGGCGCTGACGACGTACGATCCTGCGACCTTCCTGGCGATCACGAGCACGTCGCTGAACCTCGGCGTCTCGAACGTGGGCGCCGCCAATCGCCTGCCGCGGTTCGGGAAAGACGGCTTCGCCTTGATCGGTCAAGCCGAAGAGAAGAAACGGAACTGACCAGTTCGGCTACCTCAGCAGCATGGCGGTCGCCCTCATCCTGCCGCCAAGTGCGGCGTCTGCGGGTGGTTGCTGCCCCAACTCGGGGATCGCTCGCACTGCGTCTACGGCAGCCGTCGCACCGTCCATAGCAACTGGGGCTGCGCCTGTCCGATGCAAGCGCGTGTGCAGACCGAAGCTCACGGCTCGTCATCTCCAGCGTCAGCACCCGACGCTGCGCCCGTACATGCCGGTTCGACTTCTGCGGCTCGGGCAGAACGGTTGCAGGATGCATTCACCGCCATCACGGGCGCTTCCCCAGACGAGCGAACGCTCTCGCGGTGTCGGTGCCGAGTCGTCGTCCTGCGCGCCGACCGGTGAGCATCCAGCAGTAGTTCATATGCGCTAGTGCACTGCGCAGCTCGCTTGATGAAGCGCAGCCATCAGCTTCAAGGCTCAGCGCGCACCGTTGACTTCAGGTCGAGCCTGTGCGACGGGTCCCACATGTCGGCAAGCGGTAGGCCGCAGCTTAGCGTGGAGTGAAGACGCTGATGCATGCGTGATCTCTTAGCGAGCCGCTGATGCTAGCCGTGCCTTCTTTGGCCTGCCAGGGCTGATCTTCCAACCTCGTAGTTGGTCGAGGATCGACGGGCGCGCACCAGCAGCGCGGACGCGAGATGGATGGCGTCGGCGCCGCGCAGCGCGTGGCGCGCGAGCAGCTCATCGACTCGGCGATGGACATCGTCGTGGACGTCGACGCGTCGCATGCTGAGCCACTCGGCGCGGAAGGTGTCGCGTGCTTGCTCGATGCTGTCTGCATCGGTGGGCACCTCGCGCTTCTTGCGAGCGAAGGTGGCGGCCATCTCGTCGTAGAGGATCTCGGAAGCGACGGCGCGGGTGGTCTTGTTCCACAGCGCCTCGATGGCTGGGGAGCCGTCTTCGACGAGGTAGCGCTTCAGGAGCGCGGAGGTGTCGAAGTAGACGATCACCGCGAGCTACCTGCGATCTTCGAGGACGATCTCGGAGGCGGGCCTGCCACCGACGCGGACCGGAGGCGCCTCGAGGGTGGAGAGCTTGCGAGCCTGCGGATCGGGCAAGCGCAGTAGTCCCGCAGCGGCAGCCTGTGCTTCGAGCTCATCGAGCGAGCTTGGCGCAGCTGCTTCAGAGACGGCGTGCTTGAGGCGCCGAGCCCGCAGGAACTCTGCGAAGTCGATGACCTCGGAGAGCTCCTCGGGCGGAGCGTTTCGGAGCTTGTCGAGCAAGTCTCGGACGATGCTGTCACGTGAGGGCATGGGAGATCCTGTGCAACGAAAAACGCGGCAGGGCAACGGGCACGATTGCAACGAGATGCGAGGCCGCCGCGCCGTGGCCGCCGCGCAGCCCGTGATAGCCTCCAGACTGATGCTTCGCACGCTGCAAACGCTCGTCCTGGTGCTCGTCGCAGCGCTCGCAACCGCGACGAGCACCAATCCTCGGAAAACCCCTTGATTCAGGCTGAAAACGGAATCGACCCCGCTCTTTGATGAACATGATGGTGGTGCCCGTGCCGTGCGTGATGCCGGTGAGCTTGCGCAGCGCCTGGCTCATCAAGCGTGCTTGCAGCCCCAGCAGCCCGATGAAGCGGGCCCGTCACGCCGCTTGAGCACGCACCCGTGTCGGTCGCCTCTTGTCCGAGGCCAACGCGCGCAAGCTGTCCACCGTGCGTTCGCTGCCGGCGAGTCGATCCATCACCATCAATCCCAGCAGCGCGAATGCCCGGGCTTCCGGCTTCCCGGTCTCCCAGCGCGACACGGTCTCGGATGCCACGTCGAGCAGCGAGGCGAGGTCGACCGCGCGCAGCCCGAGCGCCTTGCGCATGAACTTGAACGATTCGCCCGTGCGCACGCCCAGCGCGGCCAGGCGTTCGGCGATCGCAAGCTCGAAGCGCAGCGCCCATGACGAACATGGCCCCCCGGAACGTGGACAGCGCCTATCCTGCTCGCCTCAGTGAGCATCCCGACCTCGAGAGCGGTTGCGCGGCGCGCGTGCCGCGCGTGCTGCTTGCAGAGGACGATGACGACCTGCGGCTGGGGTTGACGGCGCTTTTGCGCTTCGACGGCTACGATGTCTACGCCGTGGCCGATGGGACAAGTTTGCTCGACAAACTTGCCTCACGGCTGCTCAGCCAGGAACTCGCAACGCCGGTCGACGTGATCGTGACCGACGTGCGGATGCCCGGTGTCAACGGACTGGCCATCGTGGAGGGTTTGCGCGCCGACGGCTGGGCGCAGCCCGTCGTGCTGATCTCGGCGTTCGGCGATGACGAGGTGCGCGCCCGGGTCGAACGGCTCGAGTCGGTGGTGTTCCTGGCGAAGCCGTTCGAGCCGGCAGCGCTCGAGCGTGTCTTGGCCGACCTCACGGACTTGACCGACGCGTAGGTGCTAGCTGCAACACGGGGTTCGCACGCGACCGCGTTGGCTAGTCGCGGACGTCAGGCTGTCGCGCGCTGAGCTTGCTTGCGACGGCACGGGTGTTGCACTCATCCATTCTTGCGCGATCCTCGCGCGACGGACCGAGAGCGCATGGCCATGCTCGCCTCAGCTGCACCGATGAGCGATCACCGCGCGATCTTTCTCGCGGAGGACGACGATGACTGCCGGCTCGCGCTGGCCGCCACGTTGCAGCAAGATGGCCACCGCGTAGTGTGCGTTGGCAACGGAGCCGCGCTGCTCTCGCGCCTCTACGCCTTGCGTGGTGGCGACCTGCGCCCTGCGCTGGTAGTCGCCGATCAGCGGATGCCCGGGATGACGGGCAGTTACGTGCTCGAGCGGGCGCGGCAATGGGGAATGCACGTTCCGTTCGTGTTGATCACCGGCTTCGAGGATCCTGAGCTGCTCGAGCGTGTGCGCCGAATGGGCGCTGCGATCTTGCGCAAACCCGTCGATGGCGATGATCTGTGCAGGTTGGCACGACACTGCTTGGCGGCACCCGCAAGCGCGGTGATGCGCTGTGCGGCTTGTGGTAGCCAGCTGGACTTGCACGGGGGCGACCAGGAGGGGGAGGTGTTCTTCTGCGGCGAGTGCCACGCGCTCGGCCACGGCGGCGATCCCAATGACCCGCTGGCAGAGTTCGGCGGCGGCGACTGATATCGCGAGCGAGCTCACACGACGCGCCGGGAGCTGCGCGCAAGCGCGGCCTGCCTAGCTGCTGATGCGTTCGATCACCAGCGGGGCAAGGCGCGGCCGGCGCGCGGCGAATCGGTAGGCGCCGAGCACACCTGCGGCTTCACGTCGCGCGGCCGACGGGGTGCCAGCGTGCACGCGTGCGATCAGCTCGCCGCGCTTCACGGCGTCGCCGGGTTTGCGTAGCAGCTCGATGCCCACACTGGGATCGATCGCTTGATCGGCGCGCGTACGGCCGGCGCCCAGGCGCAGCGCGGCTTCGGCGATCGCCATGGCGTCGAGGGCGTGCACGTAGCCGGCTCGTGTCGCGTGCAGCGCTGCGCGGTGCTTGGCTTGCGGCAAGCGATCGGGCTCGCTCACCACGCGTCGGTCGCCGCCTTGCGCTGCGATCAGCGCCTCGAGCTTGCGCGCGGCACGGCCCGAGCGGATGGCCTCGTGCAGCATGCGCCGCGCCGCGGCCTCGGTGCGCGCCAGCTTGCCCAGCCGCAGCATCTCCGCGCCGAGTGCCAGCGTGCATTCGACGAGGTCGTCGGGGCCTGCACCGTGCAGCACCTCGAAGGCCTCGGCGGTTTCGAGCGCGTTGCCAACGCAGCGGCCGAGCGGCGCATCCATGCGCGTGAGCAGCGCCGAGACTTTGGTGCCCGCGGCCTGGCCGACTTTCACGATCGAGCGCGCCAGGAGCCTGCCATCGGCGAGCGTCTTCATGAAAGCACCACGGCCGACCTTCACGTCGAGCACCAGGCCATCGAGATCTTCGGCGAGCTTCTTCGAGAGGATGCTCGCCGTGATGAGTGGGATCGACTCGACCGTCGCCGTCACGTCACGTAGTGCATAAAGCTTGCGGTCGGCGGGAGCGAGATCCAGGGTCTGACCGATCAGCGCGAAGCCGTGTGCCTTCACCAGCCGCTCGAAGCGTGAGATGGACTGGTCGACGCTGAAGCCAGGGATGGCTTCGAGCTTGTCGAGCGTGCCGCCGGTGTGGCCAAGGCCCCGGCCGCTGATCATCGGCACGCATCCGCCGCACGCCGCCACCAGCGGCGCGAGACAAATGGACACCTTGTCGCCGACGCCTCCGGTCGAGTGCTTGTCGAGCTTGGGCCCGCGCGCGCCGCGCAGGTTCGCGGTGCGCCCGCTGTCGCGCATCGCCAGCGTGAGCGCCGCCGTCTCCTGCTCGTTCATGCCTTGCAGGAGCACGGCCATGGCGAACGCGCTCATCTGGTAGTCGGCCACCACACCCTGCACGAAGGCCTCGATGAGCCAGCGAAGCTCGGCAGCGGAGAGCACCCCGCCGTCGCGCTTTTTGGTCAGCACCGAGACCGCCGTGTAGGCCGGCTTCATGCGCGCGAGCCTTTGCGCTTGGGGTTTCGGTCCTTGCGCCGCTGCTCCTTGCCTTGGCGCCGCTCCTGGGCGCGTTGCTGCCCGGTGGCTGGCTTGCGAGGCGCGCCGCTCGGCCGTGGCCGGACGGGGTTGCCGCGCGGCCGCTCGGGGGCCGCTCGCGCCGGCGTGCCGGCGGCTGTTTCCGCCAGCTGCGTGTCGAACACGTCTGCGGGCACCGCAGACACGCGGCGACGTGCGATCGACACATCTTCGATGCGCACCTTGATGCGATCGAAGAGCGCGTAGCTCGTGCCGGAGTGCAGGCCGTACAGGCGCGTGCCGTAGCGGTCCATCTCGTAGCGGTCCGGGAAGAGCGTGGTGGTTCGGCACAAGACGTCGACGAAGGGCGAGTCGATGGCTGCGAAGATGCCGTGCTCGGTGATGCCAGTGATCGCGGCGTCGAACACCTCGCCCACGCGGTCGCGCATCAGCATCGCGCGGTAGAGATCGACGACCTCGCGCTCGATCAGCATGGCTCTGCGTTCGAGGCGGCTGGCCTCGGCGGCCTGGCTCGACAGCTGTGTCGCCAGCTCCTGGCCGCGGATGGCCTCGCCGCGCGCGATCTTGCGTACCACGCGGTGCACGGCGAGATCCGGATAGCGGCGGATCGGGGAAGTGAAGTGCACGTAGTCCCGCGCCGCGAGCCCGAAGTGCCCGATGTTCTCGGTGGTGTAGGTGGCTTGCTGCATGGCGCGCAGCATCAAGTAACCGAGCAACTCCGCGTGTGGTGTGCCTGCTACGCTGGCCAGGAAACGCGCGAGCTTGCCGGGCTGTTCGCCGACGTCCTCGTCGAGGTCGAAGCCGAGCGAGCGCGCGAGCTCCGCAAAGGCGAGCACCTTCTCTTCGCTCGGCGCGCCGTGGACACGGTAGATCGCCGCCACGCGCCGCTTGCTGAGGTCGGCCGCAACGACTTCGTTGGCCAAGAGCATCAGCTCTTCGATCATGTTGTAGGCGATGCGGATGCCCGGATCCTTGCGCGAGCGCTCGATGTCGATGGGCTCCGAGGTCTTCGGGTCGAGCTTGACTTTGGGCTCCGGTAGATCGAAGTCGAGCGAGCCGCGGCTCTTGCGCTTGGCGCCCAGGAGCTTGGCAACCTCGAGCAGCGTTTGCAGCAGCGGGATGCGGGACTCGGCCGCGGGTTGGCGAGCCGGCTGCTCGCTGAGACCGAGCGCGCGCGCCACGGCGTCGTACGAGATGCACGCGGCCGAGCGCATCACGCATTCGACGAAGCGATAGCTGCGCACCGTGCCGGACAAATCGAGCTCGAGATCGACGGCGAGCGCGAGGCGGTCTTTGCGCGGCAAGAGGGAGGCGAGCTCACTCGACAGCGCCATCGGTAGCATCGGGATGGCACGCGCGGGCAGGTAGATGGTGCAGCCGCGCGCGAGCGCTTCGCGATCGAGCGCGCTGCCCTCGCGCACGTAGTGCGAGACGTCGGCGATGGCGACGATCACGCGGTAGCCGTCGGCCAGCCGACTGGCCCACACGGCGTCGTCGTGATCGCGCGCGTCGGCAGGGTCGATGGTGAGCAGATCGAGCTTGCGGAAGTCTTCTCGACCCGCGCGCTCCTCGGCTGTCACGTGGTCGGGCAGCGCGCTCGACTCGGCCAGCACTTCCTCGGGGAAGTCTTCACGCACGGCGTGTGAAAGCAGGATGCGGCGGATCTCGAAGCGTGCGAACTCGGCTTCTTCGAAGGTCTCCACGATGCGCGCCTGCAGCGGGTCACCGGGCACCTGTGGATATTCGACGATCTGGGCGATCACGCCCAGGCCCGTGCGTGCCTGTGGCGGGAGCTTGCCCACGATCTGCACGTGGGCCTTGAGGCGCACGTCGTCGGGCTCCACGAATGCGCCGGTGGGCAAGACGTGCAGCTGGCCGCCGACATAGTGCACGGAGCGTTCCAGCACCTCGACGACGGAGCCATCGAAGCCCTTGGGGCTCTGGAAGACGCGCACGCGTACCTTGTCGCCGTGCAGCGCGCTACCGAGCGCATGCGGAGGCACGAAGATGTCGGGGCCGGTCTCTTCGGTCACGACGAAGCCGAAGCCTCGCTCGTGCACGCTCAGCCGTCCGTCACGTGTCTCTTGCTTGCCGCGGCCGCGGCCCGAGCGCTCGTGGGAAGAGGAGGGCGCCGAATCTGGCGCGGCTTTCGGAGGCGGCGGGGCTTTGCGGAAGCGGTAACGGCCTCCCGGGAGCTCGGTGACTTGGCCGGTCTCGCTCAGTTGCGCGAGCGCCTGGGCGAGCGCGGACTGTTCGGCCTTGCCGAGTCCGAGCTTCGCGCGGATTTCGCCGGAGTGCAGCGAGCGCTGGCCGTGGTCCTGCAGCATCGCGAGGATGCGTTGTGTCATGGATGCGCGCGTACCCGCGCGTTTGGTTTTGGATGATTTCACTAGGTTCTATCGAATGGGGTCAGGGGTCAGGAGCGCGCCGTCATCGCAGGCCACTGGCTGCGCGCCGGTTGGCGCGAGCGTGGCGGAGGCGTCCGCTACTGGCGGTCATTGTATCGCCATGCGAGCTGCCCGTCGCTGGTGATGGTGTGGAGTAAGTCGTTGCGGGAGCCAACGAGGAGGGCGCTCGCCGCGGCCGCGACGCACGAAACGGCGTCGGGGTGGCGGACAGGTGAGCGTTGCGGAACGGGATCATGGTCGTGTCGGTAGGGCGCCGGGGTTTGGCGCCGCAGGGCGCAGCGGCGCGGCCTGCGCAGCCTCGGCAGGGTGCTCGGGTTCGGGCGGGGCTTGCAGTTGCAAGGGGATCGTAGGCTTGGCCGTGTCGGTCGTGGGTGCAAGCACGGCGATTGTGGCTGGTTGCGGTGACGCTACGGCAGTCTGTGCGCTGGCCCCAGCGTCGACCGCCAGCGGGCTGGGTGCGCCCGCCGCTGATGGCTGCTGCGCCACGTACACGTGGCCCGCGCAGATCATCGCCACGCGGTCGCCGAGCGGGGACAACGCGATGTCGCTGATCGGACCGCTGCAGGATGCCGGTGGTCGGATCAGCGTGGCGGCAGGGTTGCCGCCGCGCACCACCAGCGCGATCCCTTCGCTCACGGCCAGCGCGTAGCGATGACCGTCGGCGCTGAGCGCGCCGGCCGCCAAGAGTTGCGGCGCCGGCTCGCTGTCCGCCAGTACGCGCGGCTCACCGTCCGCGGCGCCCGCGTCCGTCAGGGGCACGAGATAGAGCACGCTGCCGCTTGCCACGACGGCGCCCTGCGCGCTGAGGCCGAACACTCGGCTGCGCCGGCCGAGCGGTTTGGCGGCTGCACTCGTGCAAGCTCGCGCGGCTTCGTCACTCGCAGGCGCGATCAGTGGCTCCTGGGTGCTGCGTCCGGCGACCACGCCCGCAACGATCTGCTCTGCAGGTGCGATCGCCAGGTGATCGCCGTCGCACTTCGACGTGATGTCCGTGATGGCGAAACGATTCTTCGCGTCGACGACGAGCAGGCTGGTCGAGGCAGCGGAAGGTGCGATGGCATGCGTGGCGAGCTCGTAGCTTTGCGCCGACGCCCCGCGCAGCAGCAGATGGTCTTGATCCACGAACGCGACCGCAGGCAGTCGAGCGTTCGGGGCTTCAGGCGCGCGCAACGGCGGACCGAGTTGCCAGATATAGCGAGTGTCGCCAGGGAAATCGCCGAGCGCTCGCGCTGCGCGTTTACGCAGCGAAGCCTCGATGCGGTACGCGGTGGAGTCGAGTGCTGCGACTGCGTCGAGCGCGGCGAACAGCTGGTTGGTCTTGGCCAGCGCGATCGTGCGCACCGCCGCGGCCTTGCCGGCTGCCGCCGAAGCACCGCAGGGCAGGCCGGCTTGGCCGTCGACCTGCAGCAGCGCCGCACCGGCTTCGCGACACAGGGCACGGTGCAACGCCAGGGCTTGTTCGGCGATGGGCAGCGCCAGTGCGGGCTTCTGCGACAGAAGCTTCTGCGCCGCGCTCGCGAGTGCCGACAGCGTTTGCTCGGGCTCCGCGAGGTCGCGCGCCAAGCCCGACGGGCGGTTGAGCCACGACAGGTGAAGCTGCAAGGGTGTGCTGGCCTGCGGCAGGGCGACTTCCACGTCGGCGCGCAGGTCGGCGTGGTCGTCGCCGTCGTGATCTTCGGTGCTCAAGGCAAGCTTGAGAGCAGCGGTCGCACCCGCTTCGGCGGGCGCGCGCGTGGTCAACGACAAGAGCAAGCGTGGTGCGGCCTCGGCGCTCACCACGAAGCGATAGCTGGAGACTGCACGCGCGGTGGTCGCTGCGCTCGTGCCAGGCTTGGCCTCGGGCGGCGCCGGTGGTGCGGCCGGTGCGGCTGGCGCAGTCGGGGCCGGGCCGGCGGCGGAGGGCGCGGTGCTCGACTCGCCGTCACAGCTCGCCTCCAAGCTGGCGAGCACGGCCTCCGTGCCGAGTGCGTCGAGGCTCGCGTTCGTGATGCTGCACGTGGTCGCGTCCGGGAGCAGCGCGAGCGTCGTCAGCTGCGTCGACCACTGCGCCTGCTCGCGCCGCACGACCTCGATCACAGGCCGGCCGTGTGCGTTGGTCGCCAAGACCAACGCATCGCGCTGCCCGTCGCCATCGAGGTCGAGGCCGAGGGCTGCGCGAAACGAGCCGGCCGTGCGCTGCAAGCTGGCGCCGTCGAGCGTGATCTGTTGCGTGCCATCGGCGAAGCTCGAACGGCTCGGCGCCGTGGGCAGCGCAGGTGCGGTCGGCGCGCTGGGCTGCGGCGCGTCCGCGGGCTGCAGCACCGCACTGTTGCGTTTGAATGGTACGGGTGTCTTGTCGTTGCAGCCGTGACAGGCGGCACACGCGCACGCGCACGACACCACGCAGAGCTGAACCAACCAGGATCGGCGCCGGAACGAAGCGAAGGCTTGCGTCAATTCAGCCACTTGGGGGGCTCGTTGTCCGCTGCGCCACCGCCGCCGCGCAGCACGCGGAAGCGCGGCCCCGAGTCGCGCTGCTTGCGCGGCGACCGCGGCGGGCGCGTCATGTAACGTGCGTAGCCGAGGCCGGCGAAGATCGCGCCGAGCGAGCCGGCCAGCATGATGTGATTCATGCTGGAGAGGTACTCCAGCACGCACAGGCCGATCAGCAAGAGCAGCAGTTGTTGCGTGGTCATGGGCACGACGCCGAAGAACATCATCCGGCCGCCGCGCATGACCTGGGTCATGACAGCCATGCCGGCGTAAGCGATGGTCTGCGAGCCGTAGAGCACGAACTCACTGGCAGGCGCGAGCTGCGCCACGAGGATCGCACCGAGAGCTGCACCGAGCACACCACACAGCGACAGCTCGAGCGTGCGGCGGCCGCCGAACGAGGCCTCGAACGGCGACAGGATCAGCCACATGAAGAGCAGACCCACCAGCATCGACATGACGCTGCGTGGATCTTCGACCAGCGCGTAGGTCACGATCTGATAGAGCGTCTGCGGTCCCAGATGCAGCGGGTCGAGCGCCAGCGCCTGGATCACCGACCAATGCGCCACGTTCTGCAGGATCAGCTCGACGACGAACGCCGCAAACAACGTGATGACGAGCTTCTTGACGACAGGCGTAAGTGGCGGAAAAGAAAACACGCTTTTACCAATCTAAGGAGCCGGGGGCCGCGGCGCAAGCTGCGGGCCGCGGGCTCACCCGGTGGCTTGCTCCCGACGCGCTGGCCGCGCCGAGGCATACCCCGCTAGCGCGTGACGTCGCATTCGTACGAGGCGGCGAAGCGTTGCAGGTCCAGGTTCGTGCAGGTCGAGGACCACACGGGCTTGTCGCTCGCGTCGTAGCCGGTGACCACGAAGGTGTAGCTGCCCGGACCGAGGTCGTAGAAGTCGAAGCCGTTCTTGCAGTCTTTGTCGCTGGGATTCTTGGGATCGGGATTGGCCACCAGGGCACCCGTCTCGTCCTCCAGGCGCCAGTCCATCCACGAGACGTTCGCGTCACTGCAGGTGCCACCTGTGAAGTGTGAGGGGCTCGCCGCTTGGTCCCAGAACAGGTCGACCGACAGCACGGGCTTGTCCGAGTGCCCACCCGCGAGACAACCTGCAAGGCCACTCATGGCCGTCACGGTCAGCAGCGCGCTCGCGAGCCCGACGACTCGGCTTCTTCCGCTGCGAACCTCACGCTTCGTTGCGTTGTCTTGCGTCATGGTGACCTCGCTAGAGTGTGCCACAAGCTACTTGACCGTCCACTGCCCGTCCTCGAGCAGCGCCTGCACGCTGCTGCGCTTCTGGGTCTTGGCCCGCTCGAGCTGCTGGACCAGCAACTCATCATAGCTCGGCCGCGAGACGGCGTGGAACACGCCGATCGGCGTGGGAAAATTGGGGGCCTGCAGCCGGCTGACGAGCAGCGCGCAGACCTCGCTCTGTTCGTCGTGCACCAGCAGCTTGTCCAGGCCGTAGCTCGCGACGTCGACGATCTTGGGGCGCATGCCTTCGCCGAGCGCGATGCCCTTGTCGAGGTTCTTGCCGAAGCGCATGGGCTTGCCGTGCTCGATCTCGATCACGGTGTCGGACTTGGTCTCTTTGTCGGTCAGCGCGTCGAAGGCACCGTCGTTGAAGATGTTGCAGTTCTGGTAGATCTCCACGAACGCCGTACCCTTGTGCTCGGCCGCGCGCTTGAGCACGCCCTGCAAGTGGTTGGCGTGCACGTCGAGACTGCGCGCCACGAACGTGGCGTTGGCGCCGAGCGCGATGCTCACTGGGTCGATGGGGTAGTCGATCGAGCCCATCGGCGTGGACTTGGTCTTCTTGCCGACCGGCGAAGTGGGACTGTACTGGCCCTTGGTCAGGCCGTAGATCTGGTTGTTGAACAGCAAGAGCTTCAGGTCGACGTTGCGGCGCAACACGTGCATGAAGTGATTGCCGCCGATCGACAGCGCGTCGCCGTCGCCGGTCACCACCCACACCGACAGCTCCGGACGCACGGCCTTGATGCCCGTCGCGATGGCAGGCGCGCGGCCATGGATGCTGTGGATGCCGTAGGTCTCCATGTAGTAGGGGAAACGGCTGCTGCAGCCGATGCCGCTGACGAACACGAAGTTCTCGCGCGGGATCCCGAGCGTGGGCATCACGCGCTGCACCTGCGCCAGGATCGAGTAGTCGCCACAACCCGGGCACCAGCGCACGTCCTGGTCGGTGACGAAGTCCTTGCGCGTCTGCGTGGCAGGGTCGGTGTGCTTGTGCTCGGGATAGATGTTGAGCGAGGTCATCAGTTCGCCTCCAACTGCTGCTTGATGGCCGCGACGATCTCGGCTTCTTTGAAGGGCTGGCCCTGGATCTTGGGGAAGGAACGCGCATCCACGAGGTAGCGCGCGCGGATCAGCTTCACGAGCTGACCGAGGTTGAGCTCGGGCACCAGGACGCGTTTGTAGCGCTTCATGATCTCCTCGAGGTCGTTCGGGAAAGGGTTGATCCAGCGGAGCTGAATGTGGCCCACCTTTGGCCGCGACGGGCCGGAGGCCGCGTCGCCAACACCCGCAGCGCGCACCGACTCCACGCCGGCGCGGATCGCCCCGTAGCTGTTGCCCCAGCCGATCACGAGCAGCTCGCCGCTCTGGTCGCCGTACACCTCGGTGGGTGGCAGCTCGTCGGCGATCTTCTGCACGCGCTCGGCGCGCAGCTTGCACATCAGCTCGTGGTTCGCGGGGTCGTAGCTGATGTTGCCGGTGAGGTGCTGCTTCTCGATGCCGCCGATGCGGTGCTCGAGGCCGGGCGTGCCGGGCAGCGCCCACGGGCGCGCGAGCTTTTCGTCACGCGCGTACGGCGCGAAGCCCTCCTTTTCCGTGTGGAAGCGTACCTTGATCGGTGCAAGCGCACTCATGTCGGGCACGCGCCACGGCTCGGCGCTGTTGGCAACGAAGCCGTCGGACAGGAGCACGACCGGGATCATGTGCGTGATGGCGATGCGGCACGCCTCGACGGCTGCGTAGAAGCAGTCGCCCGGGCTCTTGGCGGCGATCACGGGCAGCGGGGCTTCGCCGTTGCGGCCGTACATCGCTTGCATGAGATCGGCTTGCTCGGTCTTGGTGGGCATGCCGGTGCTCGGGCCTGCGCGCTGCACGTCGACGATCACCAGAGGCAGCTCCAGCATGAGCGCCAGGCCCATGCCTTCGCCTTTGAGCGCGAGACCCGGACCGCTGGTGGTGGTGAGCGCGAGCGCGCCCGAGTAGGCCGCGCCGATCGCCGAGCAGATGGCGGCGATCTCGTCTTCGGCCTGGAAGGTGCGCACGCCCAGGTGCTTGTAGCGCGCCAGCTCGTGCAAGATGTCGGACGCTGGCGTGATCGGATACGAGCCGAGGAAGAGCGTCAGCCCCGAGAGTTCGGCCGCTGCGAGGAAGCCCAGACTCATGGCTTCGTTGCCGGCGATGTTGCGGTAGTTGCCGGGTTCGATCTTGGCGGGCTTGACCTCATAGCTGTGATCGAAGAGCTCGGCGGTCTCGCCGAAATGATAGCCGGCCTTGAGCGCGCGCAGGTTGGCGTCACGCAGCGCCGGGTCCTTGAACTTTTCGGCGATCCACTCGACGGTGTGCGCGATCTCGCGGTTGTACAGCCAGTAGATGAGCCCGAGAGCGAAGAAGTTCTTGCAGCGCACGGCGGCGCGGTTATTGAGCTTGAGCTCTTCCACCGACTTGAGCGTCATGCCCGTGATGTCGGCCTGAAAGACCTTCCAGCCCTTGAGCGAGCCGTCTTGGACGGGGTTCTTCGTGTAGCCGGCGCGCTCGATGTTCTTGGCGTTGAAGGCTTCGCTGTTGAGGATCAGCATGCCGCCGGGCTTGAGGTCTTTCAGGTTCGCCTTGAGTGCGGCGGGGTTCATGGCGACCAGCACGTCCGGGGCATCGCCTGGCGTGAACACCGGTTCGCTCGAGAACTTGATCTGAAAGCCCGAGACACCGGCGAGTGAGCCGGCGGGCGCGCGGATCTCTGCGGGAAAATCCGGGAACGTCGCCAGGTCGTTGCCGGCCAGCGCAGTGGTATCGGTGAACTGCGAGCCCGTGACCTGCATGCCGTCGCCCGAATCGCCTGCGAAGCGAATCGCAACGGTGCTGACCGTCTCCACTGCTTTGTGCATTGTGTCTGGATCTCCTCGTCAGGTCTCGGCTCGCGCGCGTGGGGATGAAGCCGAGCGGAGCGCGACGTGCGCGACTGTGCTTACAGGTGATTCACGAAAGCGCGGGCAGCCGAGCCGTGCGTGGTCTGCGCGATGGCAGGTAGCGTACTACATCCGCGACACCGGCGAAAATACCCGCGCCGGCCGTGGATCACAGGCTCAGTGCCGCGCATGCGGATGCCCAAGTCTTGGGACTGTCTTGCGTCAATGAGCGCTGCGTGCCGCGTCGCTCGCCCTTGAGCTTCACTCAAACTACTCCGCAGCGACCGTGTGCCCGGTGAGCGCTTGCTCGACCACGCGGTCCTGTTCGATCTTGTGCGCCGAGTGCGATCCAGTGGCCGGGCTCGCGCTCTCGGGCCGTGACACGCACGACAGCGGCAAGCGCCCGCCGAGCGCCTCGGGCAGACGCGCTTGCATGTAGTACCAGGCGCCCATGTTCCACGGCTCTTCCTGCACCCACACCACGGGCGTGCCGTCGGGGTATTGAGCGAGCACGGCTTGCAGCTCGCTCTTGTGTAACGGGTACAGCTGCTCGACGCGCACGATCGCGACGTTGTCGAGCTTGCGCTCCTGCCGACCGGCGACGAGATCGTAGTACACCTTGCCAGAGCACAAGAGCACGCGGCTCACGCGCTTGGGATCGGTCGCCTCGTGGTCGGGGATGATGCGCTGGAAACCGCCGTCGCTCAGCTCGTCGAGCGTGGACGCTGCTGCCGGTGAGCGCAGCAAGCTCTTGGGCGACATGATCACCAGCGGCTTGCGGTACGGGCGCACGCACTGACGGCGCAGCACGTGGAAGATCTGCGCGGGCGTCGTGAGGTTACACACCTGCATGTTGTCTTCGGCGCACAGGTTCAACCAGCGCTCCAGGCGCGCGCTGCTGTGCTCGGGCCCTTGCCCTTCGAAGCCGTGCGGCAAGAGCAGCACGAGCCCGCTCAAGCGGTACCACTTGTCTTCCGACGACGAGAGGAACTGATCGATCAGCACCTGCGCGCCGTTGGCGAAGTCGCCGAACTGCGCTTCCCAGATCACGAGGCCATCCGGGTAGTCCAGGCTGTAGCCGTACTCGAAGCCGAGCACACCCGCTTCCGACAGCGGGCTGTCCCAGGCCTCGAAGCGCGCTTGATCCTTGGAGACATACGCGAGCGGCGCGTAGAGCTTGCCGTTGATGCAGTCGTGCAAGACCGCGTGGCGATGGCTGAAGGTGCCGCGCCGTGAGTCTTGCCCGCTCAGGCGCACGGGAAAGCCGTCGGTCACGAGGCTCGCAAACGCCAGCGATTCCGCGCTGCCCCAGTCGAGCGGGCGTTTGCCGTCGCGTTGCTCGCGGCGCGTCTCGAGCAAGCGCTTGAGCTTGGGATGCACGTTGAAGTCGGGCGGGACTTCGGTGATGCGCGTGAGCAGCTCGCGCAGACGCTCCTGCGGCACGGCGGTCTTCGCATCCGCGCATTGCGCGTCGGGGCCGCCCTGGAAGCCGGCCCACAGACCTTGCATCGAGTACACCGGTGGCACGAACTCAGCCGCGTTGCGCACCTCTTCCAGGTCGTGCTCGAGCACTTTGCGCCGTGCGCTCTCGAGCTCCTGCGCCTGCTCGCGCGTGAACTTGCCGCGTCCAACCAGGTGGTCGATGAACACCTCGCGCACCGACGGCTTCTTGTCGACTGCCGCGTACATCACGGGCTGCGTGAAGCGCGGCTCGTCGGCCTCGTTGTGGCCGTAGCGGCGATAGCCGTAGAGATCGATCACCACGTCGCGCGCGTAACGCTGACGATAGTCCATCGCCAGGCGCACGACCTGCGCCACCGCTTCCGGATCTTCACCATTCACGTGGAACACGGGGCAGCGCAGCATGCGGGTGAGGTCGGTGCAGTAGCGGGTGGAGCGCGAGTCTTGCCAGACCGTGGTGAAACCGATCTGGTTATTGAGCACGATGTGCAGCGTGCCGCCGGTGGTGTAGCCGCGCAGGCCACACAGGTTCAGCGTTTCCGCCACCACGCCCTGCCCGATGAACGCAGCGTCGCCGTGGATGAGCAATGGCAGCACCGCCTTGCGCTCTTTGTCGCCGCGCCGATCTTGCTTGGCGCGCACGCGGCCTTCGACCACCGGGTTCACGAACTCGAGGTGGCTCGGGTTGAACGCCAGCGTCAGGTGCATCATGTGCCCGTCGGACAGGCGCCGGTCCGACGAGTAGCCCAGGTGGTACTTCACGTCGCCACGACCCAGGTGCAGCTCGGGGTTGTCGTCTTCGAACGCCGCGAAGATCTCCTTGAGGCTCTTCTCCATGACGTTGGCGAGCACGTTCAAGCGCCCGCGGTGCGCCATGCCGATCACGATCTCTTCCAGGCGATGCTGACCGCAGGCTTCGATCACCAGCTCGAGCATCGGGATGATGCTCTCGGTGCCTTCGAGCGAGAAACGCTTGGCGCCCACGTACTTGGTGTGCAGGAACTGCTCGAAGATCTCGGCGTCGATCAGCTTGCCGAGGATGCGCACCTGCTCGTCGTGGGTGAGCTCCATGCGGTTGCAGGTGGACTCCATGCGTTGCTGCAGCCAGCCGCGGACCTCGGGCTCCTCGATGTTGCGGTACTCGACGCCGATCGTGCGGCAATACGTCTCCTGCAAGCGCCGCACGAACTCGCGCAGCGGCAGCTTGGCCGGGCCCGCGAAATTGCCGGTGGCGAAGAGCGTGTTCGGGTCGACCTTGTCGAGACCGAAGCGCTCGAGCGACAGCTCGTCGTTCGGCGGATTCGCCAGGCCGAGCGGGTCGAGGTTTGCGAAGCGATGGCCGCGCAGCCGATAACCGTTGACCAGCGCCGTCACGCGTTCCTGGTGGTCCTTGTGGACGTCGCCATCGCCGTCGAGCTGTGGCGCGGCGACGCCGACCACGGTGGTCGCGTGCTCGTCGCGCCAGCTCGGCTGGCCGTGGCCATTGCCGTTCTGTCCGCCGCGCTGCACGCCGGCGCGCGCACTGCCGCGGCCGCTGCTGTCGAGCAGCTCGCCGCGATCGGCGTCTGTCAGCTTCTCGAAGTAGGTGCGCCAGGCGCGCTCTACGGCTTGCGGATTCTGACGGAAGCGGAGGAAGAGCTCCTCGACCAAACCTTGGTTGATGCCGAAGTCCATGTTTGCCGTGCTGTGCGAGCTATGCGAGCCGTGCGCATCCGCAGGCGAGCGCAGCGTGGTGGTGGGCAGCCGCCTTCAGGTGGCGGACGACGCCGGATAGCGAGCGACCTGCGGCTCGGGCCCGAGGTCGATCACGCCGAGCCAGCTCAAGACCTTGATCACCGGATAGGTGGGATCGATCTCGAACCAGCGCGCCGCGAAGTTGGGCGACATGCCGTACTTGTGATGGTTGTTCTGGAAGAGCTCGCCCATCGTCAGGAAGTCGAAGACGAGCGTGTTGCGAGACTTGTCGTCGCGCGTGGTGTCGAAGTTGCGGTAGCCGTACATGTGCCCGCACCAGTTGACGATGGCGCCGTGCACTGGGCCCATCATGAAGTGGATGGGCAAGAGCAAGTACAAGTACTCCATGCCCTTGGGCACGAAGTGCACGTAATAGGCCGTGTACAGGCTCATGAAGAGGATGTGGCTCGCCCAGGTGCGACCGAATTTGTCGATCAGCGGCCACTCGGGTGCGCCACCGTCGAAACGCGCCTCAGGGGTGATCTTGCGCAGCTGGATGCCTTGGTAGCGCTGCTTCGTGATGAACATCATCTTCACGAGGTTCGGATAGATGTGCGGCGAGTGCGGATCGCGCTCGGTGTCACTGAAGGCGTGGTGCTCGCGGTGCAGCACCGCGTAGGCGCGCGGGTTCAGGTACGACGAGCCCTGGCACAGGTACGTGAAGAGATGGAAGAAGCGCTCCCACCCCTTGCTCATCGTGAACATGGTGTGCGCCGCGTAACGGTGCAGATAGAAGGTCTGGCAGAAGACCGAGAGCACCCAGTGGGCGACGAAGAACGCGAGGATTGGAAGCACTAAACGCTCCGGAGCAGGCGCCCCAGGACGCCCGGGTGCGGCAGATCAATATAGCACGGGCCCTGCGCGATCAATGGATGAGGTGGGAAAGGGTGCGTATGTGTAGCTTTTGCGATACACGCAACTGCTCGGCTTTTCTGGTTCCCCCGGCGCGCGTCGCGTTAGGCTGCGCTTGGCCAAGGAGGGCGGGTCATGACGTCTATGATGCGAAGGTCGAGCGGGGTGTGCGTGATGGTGCTGATCGCGGCGTGTGGCAGCAACACGAGCGCGGCGACCAAAGCAGGAGATGCTGGCGCGGGCGCCGATGCCCATGTGGCCGGGGACAGCGGGGTGGCTGCGGGCCCGGCCATCGCTGACCTGTCGACCGTTCTGGCGCCTGCGGTGTGCGGTCAGGTCACGCAGTGCTTCGGGGGCTCGTTCCTGGCGCAGAGCGCTGGCGGCCCGGGCTGCACGGCCCAGCTCACCGCGCAGCTCGAGGACAAGACGCTCGCGCAGCTGACGGCGGCGGCGAACGCTGGCACCATCCACTACCACGCCGAGAAGGTCGGAGGTTGCATCGCGAACGTGAAGATGGCCGGCTGCGCGATCACGGTGCAGCGTCTGAAAGACGTACCAGGTTGCGACGGTGTCTTCGAGGGCACGATCGCAGTCGGTAGCCATTGCGACGTCAACGATGCGTGCATCGGCCAGGCTTACTGCAAGCAAGCCAACAATGCCTGCCCGGGCGTGTGCACCGCGCTCGGTGCCGCAGGTGACAGCTGCAACAGCAGCGACGAGTGCAGGAACTTGCTGGCCTGTTCCACGGCGGGCACCTGCGCGAAGCCGGCCACGGTCGGCCAGCCGTGCGGGCTCACGGGTCAGGTGAGCTGCGCGCTCGGTCTCTTGTGCTCCGGCGCCGACACCGCGCAGAATCTGGCGGGCAAGTGCACGCCGGTATCGGCAGCGTTCACCGCCAAGACGGGCGAGAGCTGTGATCTGCAGAAGCAGAAGTACTGCGTGGATGGCGTGGCGTGCATCGCGATGCTCGCGAACGCCACGGCCACGTTCAGCTGTGCTGCGAAGGTGGCCGCAGGCGCGAGTTGCCACTTCGCCGTGCCAAGCCAGTGCCCGGACACGCAGTACTGCAACGCCGACCTGACCAAGCCCATGACCGACGGCAGTGGCACGTGCCTCGATCTGCCCAAGGCCGGCGAAGCCTGTCTGCCGACGGCGGGCGTCGAGGGCGACTGCGCGCCGGGCCTCGCCTGCGCTGCGGACCAGAAGTGCAGAGCTCTCGGGCGCATCGGCGACGCGTGCACGGGCGACAGCGACTGTGCGAGCGAGCGCTGCGACGCCGGCAAGTGCAGCAAGCCCGCGCAGTGCAAGCTCTGAAGGCGGGCGTCGTCGCAGCGTCCGAGTCACCTGGTGCGCGCATGCGGCTGTATGGCGTGGCCGCACGCCTCGGCCCGTGGCTGGCCGCGTTCTTGCTGCTGATGGCTGCAAGACCGAGCCCCGCTGCGGCGCGCCGCGTGCGCCCACTCTTCGAGCCGACCGACCTCGAGCTCGAGGACCCGGGCGTGCTCGAAGCGGACCTGCAGTTTGGCGCGATCCGTGGCAGTGGCCCGGCCCGCGTCGTCGTGCCCGACTTCGAAGTGGACCTCGGGCTCACGCGCAACTTGGAGCTCGACATCGACGGTGCGTATGCGGTGGAAGGTCCGAGCCGCGGTCCCTTCGCGTTCGATCATGCCGCGCCGGACAGCCTGTGGGTCGCCGCCAAGCTCGGCCTCTATGACACGCGCGACCCGGCGGCGCAGACCGCGTTTGCGTTCGGCGTGCAAGCAGGCCCGAAGCTGCCCGTGGCCCCGCGCTCGCATGGCGTCGGCGCCGAAAGCCTCTTGCTCTTCGGCACAGCCGCGCATCGCACGCACCTGGTGTGGAACGCAGGAGGCTTCATCGACGCCGCGCCCGACAGTGCCGCAAACCGACCCGCCGGCGTCGAGCTTGGCGTGGACCTCGACCTCGACCTCGATGCCAGCGACCGGTTCTCGCTCGCAGCCAGCGTCTCGGGCGTGCACTTTGTCTCGCCGGACTCGGACCAGCTGCTCACGACGGCCGGTATCGTGTGGTCGCCCAGTGCCTGGGTCGACCTGTCGCTACTGAGCCTCGTCGGCTGGCTGGCGGGCAACGACCGCTACGGGATCTTGCTCGGTGTTTCGCCGAAGTTTCGTCTGTTCCACTGACGTTTCACTGACCGGGCTGTGACCCGTGCCCCCCCCGGGTCACACGCTCACTTGTAGCCGAGTAGCTTGTTCGGCGTGGTCGCGGTCTTCTTGCAGATCCCGTTCAGGGTCTCCAGCGACATCTCGCGCACGCCGCGCTCGAGATCGGACAGGTAGCCGCGCGAGATGCCAATTTTCTTGGCAAAATCTTCCTGGCTCATGCCCTTGCTCTCGCGGTGTTCAGCGAGCTTCTTGCCCATCAGCTTGGTGAGCGACGTCAGATCTTTTCTTTGCATGGTTCACTCTCTTGAATGGTGCACCGGTCCCCACAGCCGAGCGGTTGGTAGCTTACAGCAATCCTGCGCGTGTCGCAGCCTTCAGCGGCAGCGCCGACCCGTTTCGGCAGCTGCCCTCGTTTCGTCATTCGGTGTTTCAGACGTTCTTTATTGGCCCCCAAACTGCGACGCGCCAGGCGCCGTGCGAGTTCTTGTTTGGCGCGGGCCGGGACGCGCGCGCGGCGTAGCCGCCTTGTCCGCTCATTTCCGGTTGTGCCGCGGCTCACGTCGATCGCGCCGCGCGCCAGCGCGTGGTGTCGAAACCGTGCTGCGTGCTGGCCAGTGGGGGCGCCGCCGTGCGCTGCAGCGGCACTTTCGCTCGGTTTCGGCCCGCTCGGCCGCCATGCGCTGCAGGCCGGGCATCCGCCGCCTCCGTGCGTTTGGTGCACATCGCAAGGCCGCGCCGCATGCGGTTGCGTCTTGCGCTGCTTTCGGCCGCGGCTCTCGGTGGGGTGCTGCAGCGGCTGGCCTGCAGGTCGACTGCGTCTTGCGCGGCCGTGCGGCCCGCCGGCCGGGTCGGCGTGTCGTGGAGTGCGCTGGCGCAACGCAGCCGTCGGCTGCGGCGCGATCTGCCTGTTCGGTGGCCTAGGAGCCTGTCGGAGAAAGCGCTCCCGTCGGTCTTCGGCCGCTTCTCGGATATCTTCTTGTGCGAAATCCTCAAAATACCACGCAGTATTCCTGCGGTTTCGCACAAGAACCTGTCTCGAGAATCGACTCGAAGCCCTCGGTCCGGCTTTCTCCGACAGGCTCCTAGCGCGCTTGCGCCGGCTCCAGCCCCAGTGCTTGCGAGAGAAACGCATACTGCCGCGCATAGCGGCGCACGAGATCGGCGAGCGCGGTGCCGCGCCCGTGGCCGATCGAGCGCTCCATGTAGAAGTAGATGGGCCGCCGGCCGGCCGCGGCTTCCTGCAGCCGAGCGGCGAACTTCGCAGAGTGACCCCAGAACACGCGCGTGTCGTGATCGGCGGTCTCGAGCAGCACCGCCGGATACGCGGTGCCGTCGTGCACGTTGTGGTACGGCGAATAGGCACGCAGATACGCAGCGGCGCTGGGCTGCTCTGGGTCGCCGTATTCGGTGGTCCACAGGCCCGCGGGCGCAAAGCGCGCGTAGCGCAGCATGTCGTAGAGGCCCACGTAACTGGCAGCTGCAGCAAAGCTCTCGGGTGCGCGCGTGATCATCGCGCCCATCAAGAGGCCCCCGTTGCTGCCGCCGGTGATTGCGATGCGCGCGGGTCGCGACCAGCCGCTGTGCGAGAACCAGCGGATGGCGGCCTCGAAGTCTTCGAAGACGTGGTGCTTGTCTTCGAGCATGCCGGCGCGGTGCCAGGCTTCTCCGTATTCGCCACCGCCGCGCAGGTTGGCCTGCGCGTAGATGCCGCCGCGCTCCATCCAGAACAGCGCCGTGCGCGAGAACTCTGGCAAGAGCGAGACGTCGAAGCCGCCGTAGCCGCTGAGCAGCACGGGGTTGTTCGCGTTGCGCGGCAAGCCCCGCAGGTGCGCGTAGTCGACGTTGATCTCGGTCCCGTCGAGTGATTTGACGCGGGCCTGTTCGAGTTCGAACGCCGAGGTGTCGACGTCGTTGTGCACCTGGTGCAGGCGACTGAGCGTGCGGCTGCCGAGGTCGTAGCCGTAGAGGGTGGGGGGTTGGAAGTACGAGCTGAATACGAACGAGATACGTTCGCCAGTCGGGCTTGCGGCCAGCTCGCTCACGCTGCCGCGGCCGGGCAGGGGCACTTCGCCCAGCGGCTTGCCGTCGAGCGTGAACGCTTGGATGCGCGAACGCAGGTCGTCGATGTAATGCACGACGAGGCTGTGGTCGGTGGCCGCCCAGTCTTCGAGCGTGGCGCTCGACTCGGGCACGATCAGCTGCCAGCGCGAGCGGTCGGCTGCGTGTGCCGGGTCGACGCGCACGATGCGCTTGCGGGGTGCTTCGAGGTTGGTGGCGAGGTAGAGCTGGCCGCCACGCAAGAGCGCGCTGCTGTTCTTGTCCTCGTCGTGCACGACGGCTTGCAGCTCGGCGCTGGTGGGCACGCTGGCGGCTGGCTCGCTGCCGCGATCCCACAGCCACACGTCGCTCGCCGTCCAGGAGCGGTAGTTCGTGATTGCCAGGTAGCGGTCGCTCGGATCGAGCGTGGCTGACGGGAAGTCGGTGCCGGTCTTGCCCGCAAACACCAGGCGGTCGCTGTCTTGCGGCTCACCCAGGCGGTGGAAGAAGACGCGCGCGAAGTAGCTGTCCTGGTCTTTGTCGTCGTAGTCGGGCTCGCCTGTGCGCGGGTAGCGGCTGTAGTAGAAGCCGCTGCCGTCGTGCAGCCAGCCCACGGAGCTCCACTTGGCGTGCGCGAGCGCGTCGCCGAGCACCTGGGCCTTCTGCACGTCGTAGACGCGCAACGTTGCGCGCTCGTCGCCGTTGTCGGAGCTGCCGAAGGCGACGTAGCGGCCGTCAGGCGAGGGGAAGATGTAGTCGATGGCGGCGTTCGGCCCGTAGCTCGTCGGGTCGACGATGGGCAGGCTCGGCACTGCGGCTGCTGAGCTCGCGCTGCTGTCCATGACGTAGAGCGCTGGCCGCTCGCGGCCGGCTTCGCGCAGCGTGAAGAACACGCGCGTGCCTCCCATCGCGACCTCGCCGAACGTGCCGATCGACAGCAAGGCCTGCAGGCGCGCCTCGGCTGCGGGATCTCGCAGCGTGGCCAGCGCTTGCTCCGTGCGCTCGGTCTGGGCGGCGATCCAGGCCTGCGTCTGTGGGTCGTCGTGCTCGAGCGCGCGGTACGGGTCGTCGATGCGCAGCCCCGCCACGGTCTGCTGCACGCCCTGCCGCTTGCGCTCGGCGTTCATCGCTGCGAGCGCGGCCGGCAGTGCTCGCGCCTCGCTGCGTGCGTCTGCATGCGCCTGTGGTAGCGTGCGGCTCGAGGGGCAGCAGGCGCCGAGCAGCATGAGTGACGTGAGCAGCGACGTGAGCATCACGGACAGGCGCATGAGCGAAGTCCTAGCCGAGCAACCTGCGCGCACACAAGCCGGCGGCAGCCCGATCGAGCACAGCCCCAGAGGAGCCCGACCATGACGACCGAGCGCATCTTCCTCGCCCTCGCAGGCGCCAACGGCTTTGTGGCGGTGGCGCTCGGCGCGTTCGGGGCGCACGGCCTGCGATCGGCGCTCGCGAGCGCCCCGGACGGCGCCCATCGCCTCGAGGTGTGGGAGACGGCGGCGCGCTATCAAATGATGCATGCGCTCGCGCTGGGGCTCGTGGCGTATCTGTGCACGCGCACCAGCAGCTCGGCGGCCGTATTCGCCGGCTGGTCGATGCAGGCGGGCATCGTGATCTTCTGCGGCAGCCTGTACGCGCTCACGCTCAGCGGCGTGCGCGGGCTAGGCGCAATCACGCCGCTCGGTGGGCTGTGCATGCTCGCTGGTTGGGCCAGCGTGGTGGCTGCAGCGTTGACCGTGCGCACGCCAGGCTGATAGGCGCGGCGCAGCGCCGCCGGCTCACCTGTTGTTCGGGTGGCCCGCGGGCATCACCATCGGACGGCCGCCCATCATCGGCATCATGCCAGGCGGCATCTGCATCGGTCCGCCCGGCGCAGGTGCCGCGGCTGCCGGCTTGGGCTCTTCCTTCGCGAACTTCGCGAGGCTCGGGATCAGGCGCTCGCCGACGAAGCTCGACACCAGGTAGATCGGGTCGTTGCCGTCGCGCACCAGGTAGTAGTTCTGGTCGAGCTTCTTGCCGATGCGCAGCACGATCTGCTGCACGCCTGCGTCGCCGCCCGTGGTCAGCGTGACCAGGCCTTCGGGGGTTGCGCCCACGCCTGCCGCATCACGCTGCGTGTCGTTCGGCGCGAAGTCCACCGCCGTCATGCGTGCGGCGCTCGCCACCATCGACTTCACCTGCGCTGCGTCGAAGTTGGGGATGGGCTTGTCGCCCGGCGCCTGCTTCCACTCGTTGCCTTCGAGCACGAAGCGGAACATGCCGTTGGCGTTGCGAAACACCACGTCTTTCACGTGATCGGGGTCGACGTCGGCGATGTTCCGATCGCGCCACTCCTTGACCTCTTTTTCGAAGGCGTACTTGATCGAGCCCTTCACCGAAGCCACCAAGAGCGAGCTCTTCTCGCGCACCATGGTGTTGCCGCTGCGGTAGGTGCCGAGCAAGAGATCGGCCACGATCTTGCCGCCTTGCTTCGCGACCACGTGCAGGGCGTGCGCGTCGTCGACCTCGAGCAGCGTGTGATTGGCCGCTTGCGTGGCCGCCACGCCCACCACCTCGATCTGCGAGAGCTTGTCGAGCGCGCTTTCGACGGCGCTCTGATCCGCAGCTGCGACCACCGGTGCGCTGAGCATCCAGGTCTTGCCCTGCTTGCTCAGCTTCACGCCGGGCTTGCCGGCGGGCGTGATCTCGAGGTCATCCACCGCGTCCTTGCTGATCTTCGGCAGCTTGGCAGTGACCTCGGGTGGCTTGGTCTCCTCGCCCTCGCGCGAGTTGAACTGCCACACGGTCAGCGCCAGCATCACGGCGAGCACGACGGTTGCGGGTAGAAGTCGCTTACCTGAAGAAGACATCGTGATCTCCTAGCCGAGAGCCGAAGGCTGCTCGGCTGTCATGCCACCTAGAGCTTCATGCCGGCTTTGCGCGCCTTGCGCACTCGCCAGCGAACGACGCCATACAGCGCGAAGAGCAGGGGCAGGCCCAGGGTGTTGCCCAGACGGTAGCTGCTCTTCTTCTGATCCCAGGCCGCCATGGCGGCTTTGCGTTCCTTGAAGGCGTCGTCGGCCTTGGCCTCGTCCTGCTCCTTCACCGCTTCGCGGATCGTGGCTTCGGCTTCCTTGACGTTCAGCGGCACTTCGAGCGTGGGATCTTCCACGCTCTTGGCTCGGATCTCGATCAGGTCGCTGTCCTGCGCGAGCCAGTCGATGGCGTTGAGCGCAAAGGCCACGGCGCCGCCGGACACCTCGCGTTCGCCCTGCCGCGGCTCGGGCAGGAATTCGTCGCGCAGGAAGTAGCCTGTGCCGAAGACCAGCACGTGCACGGGCTTCTCGGCGCGCTCGGGCGCCTTGATGTTGTTCGCTGCGCCGGTGTCGCCGGTGTTGGGCGCGCTCACGGGTGCAGCCGCGGCGGCGAAGGCCGAAGGGAGCTTGCCTTCGAGCGCCACTCCGACCACGTACGGGCCATTGTAGCCCGGCACCGGCCAGCGGTCGCTCGACTTGAGATCGATCGGCGCGCCCTCCACCAGCCACGACTGACGCGTGCTTTTGGCGAGGATGGTGCGCTTCACGTTCTTGTCGTTCTTGAGCGCGTCGTTGAGCGAGATGGCCGCCGGGTAGGGCAGGCCAACCTGATCGAGCCGGAACAGCACCGGATGCTTGCTCTGATACTGATCGAACGTGATGATCGGCACGGGCGGGTACGGCACCGGGATGGGGATGCCGAGGGTGGTCTGCAAGCGAGCCCGGCCGCACTGTGCGTCCTCGACCAGCTTGCCTTCCATCTTCATGCCCCACTTCTCGAGCAGCTTGTTGAGGCCCGCATCGATGATGGTGCCGGACGGTGCGCCGGTGGCGGTCTCGACCTTGAGCGTGCCGCCGAACACGGCGAGCGAGCCGCCGCGCATCACGTACTGGTCGATGTAGCGCAGCTCGGTTTCCGACAGGGGCTTGTCGGGCTGCACGATCAGCAGCGCCTTGAGATCGAGAGAGATCTCCTTGTCGGCGGTCACGTCCTGCACGTCGTACGTGGGCAGATACGCCTTGAGCGCGTTGACGTGCGGGCCGCCCTGCGGCTGCTGCATCATCATCGGGTTCTGCTGCGGCGGCTCCTCGTTGTGACCGGCCAGCACGCCGATCTTCACCTTCTCGCCGGTCATCTCCTTGATGATCTGCGTGATGGCGTACTCGAGGCCATCGGTGGAATCGATGTGACCGATCGAGCGCGTGTCGCCCAGGAAGTGGAAGGCGAGGCCGCGGTAGCCCTCGTGCACGCTGAAGCTATCGGCTTCGAGCTTCTGGTCCTGGATGCGCTGCACGCCGTCGTGCTCGGCGGCCTGCTTGTCTTCGTCCTTCTCGGGGTGGACGAAGCGCAGCGTGAGCTTGCCGTGCGAGGCGTCGCGGTACTCCATGAGCAAGTCGCGCACATAGCGCTCGGTCGCGTTGTGCGGCGGCGGCAGATCGGGGCTGAAGTACGCCACGACCTCCATGCGATCCTTGAGCGTGCTGGCCAGGTGCAACGAGCCCTTGGACAGCGAAAACAGATCGCGATGGGTGGTGTCGAGGCGGACGTGGAAGAACACGCCCAGCACGTTCACGAGCACCAAGATGCCGGCGAACAGCATCAGGAAAGCTGCGGATTCGCTGGCGGCGCGTGCTTGTTGCTTCTTCGTCATGATCAGCTCCAGCGCCGGCTCTCGAGCGACCGGAACGCCAGCACGAGGCTGAAGCCGATGATCGAGAGGAAGTAGAAGGCATCACGCGTGTCAACCACGCCGCGCGCCATGTCTTGGAAGTGATAGTCGAACGAGAGCCACTCCACGGTCGAGGCCGCGGCTTGCGGCATGAACGGCAGAAAGCGGCTGATGATCCAGAACGCGAAGCAGATGATGCCGCTGGTGAAGAAGGCGATCAGCTGGTTGTCGGTCCAGCTCGAGGCGAGCACGCCGATCGCGAGCATGGCGCCGCCTTCGAGCAGAAGCGCGATGTAGCCGGTGAACACCGGGCCCCAGTCGAGGTTGCCGAGCGTGGAGACACTAAGCGGATAGGCCACGGTGCACGCGAGCAGCACTGCGAGCAGGCCGAGCGCAGCCAGGTACTTGCCCACCACAACTTCGGCGTCTCGCACCGGCATCGTGAGCAAGATTTCGATGGTGCCCGTGCGCTTTTCCTCCGCGAGCAGGCCCATGGTCAGGGCAGGCGCGGTCGGCAGGAGCAGCACGGACATCAGGTCGTACATGCCGCGCACCGAGGCGCGGTTGATCAAGAAGAACGGATTCCAGAAGAAGAATCCCATCAGCACGAGGAACAGGCAGATGACGATGTACGCCGCCGGGCTGTTGAAGTAGCCGCGAAACTCTCGCTTCGCGATGGTGATCGTGCGTTGCATGGTGGATTACGCTCCTTGTGAGCCTGCTGAGGGTGAGTCGTGAGTGCGAGGGGGGATGAGTGCGCGTGCTCAGGCGGAGGCGCCGCCGCCGGTGGTGAGCTCGCGGAAGACTTGTTCGAGGTTTTGGCCCTCGCGGCGCAGGCCGACCAGGGTGTAGCCCTTGTCGACGGCCACCTTGAAAGCGACGGGGCGCAGATCGTCGTCGGCCTTGGGCAGGAGCTCGAAGCTGAGCTCGCCGTCACTGCCCGCATCGGTCGGACGCACGCGATCCACGCCGGGCATCGCGGCAAACGCGGCTTCGCACTGCTTGGCGAAGCCGTCCGCCGGCTGCTTGAGCACACTGACCACGCAGCGCGCCTTGCCCGCGCGGTCGCGCAGACCCTCGGGCGTGTCATCGGCGACGATGCGACCCTTGGAGATGATCAACACGCGGTTGCACGCTACCTGCACCTCGGCGAGGTTGTGCGTGGATAGAATGACGGTGCGTTTGCGGCCGATGTCTTTGATCAGGTCGCGGATCTCCACCGCCTGGTTCGGGTCGAGGCCGCTCATCGGCTCGTCGAGGATCAGGATCGGCGGCTCGTGCACCAGGGCCTGCGCCAGGCCCACGCGCTGCTTGAAGCCCTTGGAGAGCGTGCGGATCTCCTTGCCGATCACGTCGCCCAGGCCCGTTTCCTCGACTACGAGCTTCACGCGCTTGCGTGCGTCGTCACCGGTGATGCCGCGCATCTCGGCCATGAACTGCAGGTACTCGAGCACGAGCATGTCGTGATAGAGCGCGGTGCTCTCGGGCAGATAGCCGATGGCGCGGCGTACGCCGATCGAGTCGGTGATGATGTCCGCGCCGTTGACCTTGGCGCTGCCTTCCGTGGGAGAAGTGAAGCAGGTCAGGATCTTCATGGTGGTCGACTTGCCGGCGCCGTTCGGGCCCAGAAACCCGAGCACCTCGCCCTGACGCACCTGCATGCTGACGCGGTCCAGGGCCAGCACGCCGTCGTAGCGCTTGGTCAAGCCATCGGCTTCAATCATCACGTCGTTCATCGAAAACCCTCGCTTCGCGGACACTCGCCTGATCCCCGCCGAGAGCCGCAGGCTGCTCGGCGGGTATGTCACAGAATCCCCCCGCCGAGAGCCGCAGGCTGCTCGGCGGGTACGCCAACAAGCGGGCGGCATCGTAACCATGCGCCCCGACCAGTCAAGATCGGCTCTAAGGGCCTTTAAACTCGATCCCCGCGGCTTTATTCCACGGGGCACGCGCGGGTTATCGCGCGGCCGCAGTGTGTTGGCTCACCTGACATATGTCCAGTCCACTTCGGGTTTGCGCTCGAGATGGACGTGGTTCTGGTGGGCCTTGTCGTGGTGTGGCGTGATGATCACCTGGAAGAGCTTCTCGTCCACGGCCTCGCAGGTCAGACCGCGGAGCAGGCGCGAGCCTCCCGCTTCGTCGGGGCGCATGGGGCACGGTGAGGCACCCCTTTCACGTCCTTCCCAGTCGCTGAGCACGTCGAGGACCTCGCCGTCGTCCAGCGTGAAGCGCGCCGCATCGATCGCCAGTCCGTGAGCGTGACCGCTGACGCGGCCGTCGCTCGCCACGTGCGCACCCGGCCGGTACATCGAGTAGTGCTCGACCCGGCGCACGCCGGCCTTGCGCAGATCCATGGCCCAGTCGCGCAGCGCGAGCGCCAGCCGGCAGTCGAGAATCGCGTGGGTCGGGTTGTGATCGGAGCTGACGAACTCGACGCCTCCGACGGGGCCGGTCAGCCGCAACGGCAGCGCGACGCCCTGGGCGGCGTCGGCGCCGATGGTCTCGAAGTGGATGTCTGCCTGCCGCAGGGCTTCGTAGCAGTCCGAAGGTTCGGGCTCGGGTGGCAGGCCTGGCACGTAGGGATGATCGTCGCCGCTGGGCCCGAGCACGGAGGCATGGCTGCTGCGCGCCGAGCGTCCGCGTTCGCGGCGGGGCCGGCTGACCTGTTCGGGTCGCGCCGCCGCTAGCTGCGCCGGCTTGCTGCGCGCAAAGGCGAGGGCCGCTGGCGGTCGCTGGCTTTCGGCGTTCAGGATGGGAAAGGCGCAGCCGCTCGCCAGCACAAGGCTGGCGCAGCCCAAGCACAGCGCGGCAGCAGTGGTTTGCTCCACCCGTTGGGCATGCGCCCGCGCGGGCAAATGGTCAAAAAAGCTGCGGCTCCTGCGCGGTGCGCAGCGTCGTGGAGCAGTGGCTCACTGCGCGTTCAGGTTCGTCAGCACAAACTGCATGCGCAGCCCGTGGAGTGCGTTGAGCTGGGCGACAGCCCGGCCACCGCTGAGCTTGCCGCTCTCGTACTGCCACTTGGTGTGCGTGCTGTCCTCGCCGCCTACGACCTCCCCCTGGGCTTCTTCATAGGCGAGCGCCACCTCGCCCCAGCCTTCGGGGTACGCGCCCAGCGGGATCGACACGCTGATCGTCCGGCCCTCGGGGGCGTCGACGGCAGGCGAGAAGATGAAGATCGGGCCGACGGACTTCTCGCTCTCCTTATTTCTGAACGCGCTGGTCTTGGCTGCGGTCTTGAGCACGAACTCCAGACCACCGCTGACTGCGCCGGGCGGGATCTCCACGCGCGGTCCGCCGATCAGCTCGAGCGTGCCGCCGGGCGGTCCGATCAGCGCGGACACCGAACCGGTCCCCTCCTTGCGCACGACTGCGTTGGGCACACCGTCGCTGTCATTGTCGTCGGCCTTCTGCGCCGTGCTCTGCGCCGTGCTCGCGCCTGGCGCCGAGGCGGCTCCCCCGGCACAACCGCCGAGCGCGAGGCCCACAGCGAGCGTCATCCAATGCTGCGTTGTCTTGCCCATGAGGATCTCCCCGCACCGTGTGCTGCTTCGGCAGCTCGGGAATGACCATGCCACCCGCGGGGTTCCTGTGCTGGACCTTGCGGCGTGCACGCCACGCTCATCGGTGCTGGCGGCAGCATAGGAGGGTAGCCTGCAAATGACTAGGGTCGTGGCCTCGGCCGCGACGTTGCACGCGCAGACGCGCTTCGCCGCCTGCGAAGTCCGCGGCTTGGGCTACGCTACGACGATGGCCACTGGTCCCCTTGCGCGCTCCGTCACCGCGCCCGCGCTCAGTCCGTGGCGGCGGCTGTCGCAGCGGCTCAGTCCGAGCTGGCTCGCCGGCCCGCGCGCGCAGCGTGTTCGGGCGGTGCTGGCACGCGTCACCGACCTATTCCCGTGGACTCCGTTGGGCGTGGCGCTCGGCGCCGGTGCCTACGCGGCGCTGCGCATCTTCGCGTATGCGCAGCTCGACCTGGTCTGGCTGGTCACGGGCTACGCCGCGCTCGGCCTGTGCGCGCTCGCGCCGCTCTTCGTGCTGCCCGGCGCGCTCTGGTTGCGCGTGCGCTCCGCGCCGACTCAGCGCGACAGGTTGCTGCTCGAGACGGGGCAGAGCGCGCTCACCGGCTACGCGCAGCCCTCGCTGTTGTGGGTGCCGCTTTTGCAGGTGCGCTGGGAGTGGCTCGCTCCGGCGGACGCGCAGGTCGATCGCCAACACCAGCGCGGCGCATGGCTCGAGCGCGTGGCGTTTCGCGAGCGCGGTGAGCATGCGGCGATCGTGCGGCGCGTCGTGGTCGAAGATCCGTTCGGACTTTCACGGGTGGCGTTTCGTAGCGTGCAGGCACGCACCGTGGTCGTGCTGCCGCGCATCGGCGCGCTGCGGCAGCTGCCTTCGCTCGCGTCGCTCGCCGCGGGCAGCGATCTGCCCCACCCGATGGGCATGGAAGACGGCGATCGTCTGGAGCTGCAGCGCTACACGCCCGGCGATCCGGCGCGCTTCATCCACTGGCGCGTGTTTGCGCGCACCCGCCGGCTGATGGTGCGGCGCCCCGAGCGTGCCGTCGCGGTCGCCAAGCGCTGCGCTGCGTTCTTGATCGCAGGGCCGCACGACGACGCGAGCGCTGCCGTTGCCCGACTCTCACTCGAGCGCAACCTGCTGGGCAACGACTGGGTGTTCGGCACCGACCTCGCTCCGTCGGGCGTGTCGCGCGTCGACGCCGCGCTGCAGCAGATCATCGATTCGGTGCAGGCTCGCGAAGCGGCGGGGCGCGGGCTAGGTGCATTCGTGACGCAGGTCGACAAGCAAGGGCCCGCGAGCTTGATCGTGTTCGCACCGCCCGAGCCCGGCGCCTGGGTCGACACGGTGAGTCAACTGGCGCGCCGCCGTCAGCTGCGGGTCGTGGTGGGCGTCGACAGCGTGGACGTGGCGGTCGCACGGCCTTGGTGGCTGCGCCTTCTGACGCTGCGGCCGAGCACCGAAGGCGTCAACGCGCAAGGCGTCGAGAGCCTGGTTCACACGCTGGGTCGTGCGGGCGTGCCCGTCAGCGTGCTCGACCGCAGCACGGGCCGGCCGCTCGGGGCTGCACAACAGCGTGCGCTGCGGCCGTTGGCCGTGATCCCGCCATCGCCCGGTGCGTCGGTGCTGGGAGGTCGCGCTTGACGACGGCCGCAGCCAACAGCCGCGCTCGCGTGGGTTTCGGTGGCTTGATCGCTCCGCTGATCTACGGGGTCGCCACGTTCGTGGCGCTGTATCCTGTGGCCGAGCTGGAGGTGGCCTCGGCGGCCGCGGTGGCTGCGACGCTCGGTGCCGTGTCCGGTGCGCTCTTGTCGCGCACGCGCTTGCGCACGCTGACTACGGCCGCGCTCTCCTTGCTGGGCGTGCTCGCATGTCTGGGCCTGCACGCCTTGATGCTCGGCTCCGCGGCGCTCTCGCATGCGCTCGGTCCGAGCACTGCGCTCCTGGCGGCAAACCTGTGTGGCGCTGGCCTGGCGAGTGGTTTCTTCGCTCTGGGGCTGCGCGCGCTCGCCTCACGTCGGCGGCTGTTCTCGCTGCTCGAGGTCGTGCTGGTGGGTCTGGCGTTCGCGCAGCTGGTGATCGCGCATCGCTTCGGCGCCATCAACCGCCCGTTTGCGCTGGCCGACTCGATCATCGCGGCCGGCGGCGATCCGACCGCCGCACTGCTCATGATCGGAGCGCTGACGGCGGTGTTGGTCATCACGCTCTTGCTCGACGAGCGCTCGCTCTTGCGCTCGCTCTTGCACCTGTCGCTTGCGCTCCTGCTGCTGTCGTTGGTGCTCACCTCGACGCGCATGCTCGGGCTGCCGTCGCCGCCGGCGGGTGCCACGGGTCTTGGCTTGCGGCCCGACGACAAACCCTCGAACCAGGAAAAGCACCCGCAGGGCGGCCACCGTCCGCGTGATGGGCAGAGCGACAACGAGCGACTCGACTTCCGCGACAACTACGACAGCCAGGGCCGGCAGGTGCCGCTGGCCGTGGTGCTGCTGCACGACGACTATTCGCCGCCCACCGGCATGTACTACTTTCGCCAGACGGCGTTCAGCCAGTACAACGGCAAGCGCATGGTCGCAGCCACGCGTGCCGGCGTGGATGGCGACGTGGCGCCCGCGTTTGTCAGCCAGAAGACGCAGCTCGCCAAGGTGCCCAATGCCACCGGCGATCGCGTCGAGCTCGAGACCACGGTCGCGCTGCTCGCTGAGCATACTCGCCCGTTCGCGCTCGAATCGGCCGAGAGCATCGAGCCGCTGGGCAACCCCGATGCGAGTCGCTTTCGCCGCGTGTATCGCGTGCAGTCGGCGGCGCTGAGCACGAGCCCGCAGAGCTTGCTCGGGCGCGAGGTGGGCGATCCGAGCTGGAGCCCCGAAATACTCGCGCACTACACCACCGCGCCCTCCGATCCGCGCTACGCGAAGCTCGCGCAGGAGATCGTCGCGAGCATCCACGAGAACCTACGCGACGACAAAGTCGCGCGCGCGCTGGCCGTGTCCGTGTGGCTCAGCCGCGAGGGCACCTACAGCTTGCGCAGTGGCCACAGCCAGGCCGATGATCCCACCGCGGACTTCCTGTTCGGCGATCGCACCGGTTACTGCGTTCACTTCGCGCACGCTGCGGTGTACTTGATGCGCGCGCTCGGCATCGCGGCCCGCGTCGGCGCGGGCTACGTCGTCGATGAGGCCGCCCGACAGGGTGGCTCGTCGATCCTGATCACGGGTGCGAACTCGCACGCCTGGCCCGAGTTCTACGTCGATGGCGTGGGCTGGGTGGTGGACGACGTCTCGCCGGCGCACTCGCTCGATCCGCCACCGCCGCCGCCCGATCCGGATCTTCAGCACCTGTTGGGCGAGATGGCGCGAGGCTTGAAGCCGCTGCCACAGAGCGCGGACCGGCCGCTCGAGCCGCTCTTGCATGCCGCTGCGAGGCTGCGTGATGCCCTGGCGCGCGCGAGCCTGTTCGTGCTGGTCGTGGGCACGCTCCTGCTCTACGGAGTCAAGCTGTGGCGCTGGCTTGCGCCGGCGTTTGCGCGCAGTGCGCTGCCGCGCGTCGCTTATCGCGCCGAGCTCGACCGTTTGTCGCAGGTCTCGTTGCGCAGGCAGTACGGCGAGACACGGGAGAGTTTCGCCGCGCGGGTCGCCCAGACAGCGCCCTCGTTTGCGCCACTCACCGATCGGCACTTGGCGGCTGCCTTCGGCAAGCGCGCTGAAATCGACCACCAGGAGCTGCACACGCTACGTCGTGCAGTCGCCCGCGAGCTGCGTGGCCGCGTATCATGGTGGCGCAGAGGGCTCGGGGCGCTTACGCCTTGGTCCTGGCTCTTGTCACGCTGACTCAAGATGATCTCGGAGGACGAAACGATGGAAACGCAGCCGGCGCAAGCGGGCGACACCCAGGGCGGCAAGCTCACCGAAGCGCGGCAGATCCTGCAAACGCTCACCGAGCGTGCGCGGGCGGTCATCGTGGGCCGCGACGACGTGATCGAGCTGGTGCTGATCGCTCTGGTCGCCGACGGGCACGTTTTGCTCGAGGATTATCCGGGCTCCGGCAAGACCACGCTGGCGCGTTGTCTCGGTGACTCGTTGCGCACCGGCGACGCCGCGGCGCACATCGCCGCGTTCCGGCGCATCCAGTTCACGCCCGACCTTTTGCCGAGCGACGTCACGGGCAGCAGCGTGTTCGAGCTGGACAAGAATCGCTTCAGCTTTCGCCCGGGACCGATCTTCGCGCACGTGGTGCTGGCCGACGAGATCAACCGCACCTCGCCCAAGGTGCAGTCCGCCATGCTCGAAGCCATGGCCGAGAAGCAGGTCACGGTCGACAACGAGACCCACAAGCTCGACGAGCTGTTCTTCGTGATTGCCACGCAGAACCCGCTCGACGTGATGGGCACCTATCCCTTGCCCACGCCGCAGCTCGATCGCTTCCTGTTCAAGATCGAGATGAAGCACATCGAGCGCGCGGCCGAGCTCGACGTGCTCGCGCACTACCCCAAGCCAAGCCTGCAGATGAGCGAGGGCCTGCGCCGGGTGTCACGCGACGAGCTCTTGCAGGCGCGTCGCGCCGTGCGCGAGGGCGTGTTCATTGCGCCCGCGATCCGCGAGGGCCTGGTGGACCTGGCGCGCGCGCTGCGCGCCGACGAGCGCGTGATGCAAGGCGCCTCCACGCGCAGCCTCGTGGTGATGCTGCCGGCGCTGCAGGCGCGCGCGCTGATGCATGGCCGAGACTTCGTTGCGCCCGACGACGTCGCGGCGCTCGCGGTGCACGTGTTCTCGCACCGCCTGGAGTGCGCGCCCGGCGTGGTCGACAAGCGTGACGTGATCGAGCTCGCCACGCGACCTTGTCTCGAACGACTGTCGCGCCTGAGCCTGTCGCGATGAAGCACGGGCGCGCCGCGGCCCTGGCGTTCGCGCTCGCGTGCGTGGCGCTCGCGTGCGTGGCCGTGCCCGCGCGCGCGCAGTTCGCGCTCGACCCGCTCGAGGCGGAAGTGTCGGGTCTCGAGGGAACTGCGAACGAGCGCGAAGCCTGGCTGATGGCGCAAGCGGGCAGGCACATCAAGGCACGCGAGCTGGCCGAACAGATTCTCGAGAAGAACACCCGCTCGTTCGTCGCGCACCTGGTCATCGGCTACGTCAATCACTACGCCGAGGCCGATTTTCCGCGCGCGCTCTTCCACCTAGAGCGTGCGCTCACGCTCTATGAACAGCGCTACGGCCCGTCGCCCGATCCGCACAAGCCCTGGCGCTGGCACGCAACGCTGCTCAAGGAGCTGGCGAACGTGCACGGTACGCTCGAGCATTACTCCGAGCGCCTGGGGTTCATCGCGCGCTTCAACCTGCTCTACGAGCCGGACATGGTGGCCGATCGCGCCTGGCCGCTGATGAAGCTCGGTCGCTACAAGGAGGCGCGGCAAGCGGCCAACCTCGGGCTGGCGCTGGCTGACCGTCCATCACAGCGCGCCATCGCGCTCAACGCGCTGTGCGCCATCGAGTTCGAGGCCGGCAACGACGGTGCCAGCTACGAAGCGTGCAAGCGCGCCGTCGACGACGCGCGCCAGGGCGGGCTCGAGCTGTCGGCGGTGGATCTCACGAACTTCGCGGAGTCGTCGCGCTCGCTGTTCAAGCTCGACGAAGCCGAGCGCGTCGGTCTCGAGGCCACCGAGGCCGAACCGTCGTGGTACGGCAATCCGTGGATGGAGCTCGCCGAGCTCTACACGCGTGAAGGTCGCTTTTCCGAGGCCTGGTCCGCGCTCAAGCACATCGCGCAGTATCGTGCGCTGCGCCCGCCGCACGTGCGCGACGCCGATCGCAACGAGACGCGGCGTGCGATCGCGGCGTTTTTGCTGGTCGTGTCGCACGCGAACGATGCGCTGGCCGTGACCGAGCGCGCGCTGGTCCTGCCCGACCGGCGCTCGCACAACTCGCGCGACCCTGCGCAGGACAACATCGTGACGGCCCTGCTCGATCGCGCGGCCAAGCGACTGCTCGCCGAGCAGCGCCTGGAGGAGGCGGCCACCGTGCCGTTCTACGCGCGCCCCAAGCTGTGGGCGCAGGCGGCGTATCTGCGGCTGCGCTCCTGGTCTGCTGCTGCGTTCGTGGAGCGGCTGTGTCGCGACGATGCGCGCCTGACGGGGATCTTTCGCATCGGCACCGCGGCCTCGGCGATCTTGCCGCCGTGGCTCGCGGGCGATCTCACCGAGGTGCTTGGCGCCGGCGTGGTGCAGGAAGCACTCGCGCGTGCACGTGCCAAGGACGAGCGCGAAGGCGCCGCTGCGTACTACGACGCGTTCGGTGCCGAGGTCGCCTGGCGCATGGGTGACGACGCGCGCACTAGTGTGCTGGCCGATCGTGCGGTGCGGGCCCTGTCACCCGGCGAGCTTTTGCTTCGCGCACGCGCTCTGGCGCTGGGCGCCGACGCGGCGCGGCGCAGTGGTCACGCCGACCTCGCGCTGCGTCACTACGAAGACGCGTTTCAGGCCGATCCCGGCGTGTTCAGGCGGCTCGGCCTTGCGGTGCCGGTGCGCATCGAAGCTCGCGGTGGCGACGTGGCCGAGCGCGTGGCCTCGATGCTCGCCGGCTCACCCCGCATCGACGCGGGCCAGAGCGGTTTGGCGCTGCGCATCGAGGCCGATGCGACCTCGGGCAGTGCGTGCTTGGTCGGCCGCGACCAGAGCGCGATCGCTTGTGGTCGCGCCACGGCCAAGGCCACCGACGACGCGCGCACGCTGGCGGCTGCGATCGCTCGCGACTTTCAGTCCCGTGCGTTCGCTCCGCGCGTCGACATGACGCAGAGCGACATCAACTCGCTCGACGGCACCAATCTGGTCAAGGACGACGCGCTGCAGACGCTCTTCGACCAGCCGGCGCCGTGAGCGCAGCCAGCTCGAGCTCGGGCGCGCGCGCCTTGGCTTGCGCGAATGCCAGCTGGGCGCCGGCTTCATCGCCGCTCCGGCGACGCAGCAACGCGAGGTTGAGCAAGGGGTTTGGATCGTGCAAGTCGAGCGTGGCTGCGGCCGAGAGCTCGGTCGCCGCGGCGCTCGACTCGCCGAGCGCAACGAGCGCGGCTCCCAGGCCGTTGTGTGCTTGCGCGAGGTCGGGCGCAAGCTCGACCGCCTTGCGGAACGCGGAGACGGCTTGCATCGCGGCGTGGTCACGCACCAGCGCGTTGCCGAGCTTCACGAAGGCCGTGGCGTTCTCTGGTGCGAGCTTGGTCGCGGCCTGGTAGCGCCTCAGCGCGCTCTTCAGATCGTGCTCGCGCGCATCGAGATCCCCGAGCGCCAAGAGCGGCTCGGCCTGCAACAGACCCAAGAGCTGCGCCTGTTCGAAGTCGGCGCGCGCACCCTGCAGGTCACCGATCTCTTCGCGGCACACGCCGCTGCCCAACCAGGCTTCGGGCTCGCTCGGATCCCGCTGCGCAGCCGCATGGAACGCCAGGATGGCCTCGCGCGTCGCACCGACCTCGCGCAGCAAACGGCCCAACCGCAAGAGCGGCGCGACGCTGTGCGGGTCGAGCTTGGCTGCGGTCTGGTAGTCGGCGCGCGCGTCCGTCTGATCGCCGAGCAGCTCGTGCACGATACCGAGTCGCAAGTGCAGCACCG
>DASVHQ010000306.1:0-53652 GCA_036382515.1 Polyangiales bacterium
GAGTCGCAAGTGCAGCACCGAAGCCTTCGGATGCTGGCTGAGCGCGCGCATCACGAACGTCAGGGCTTGGTCGGCCAGGCCTTCTTCGCGTGCGAGATCCGAAGCCAGGAGCAGCGCGCGCGGCTCGCTGCCGGTCCGGGCGAGTAGCTGCGTCAGCTCCCGGTGTGCGCCTGCGCGATCGCCTGCTCGCAGCGCGGCCGTGGCCGCCGCCAGCTGCAAAAGGGGCAGCCGTGGCGCAAGCTCGCGTGCCCGGCCGAGGGCCGCTGCGGCCTCCGTCGTGCGCGCATGCTGCCAGTGCTCGATCGCCCGGGTCAGCTCGATCAGCGCCGCTGTAGTCTGCGCGGGCGCGAGCGCTTGCGCCTCCACGAGCAACCCGCGTGCTTCGGTGACGCGCAGGTCCTCGAGCGCCGGCGCGATTTCGATGGGAGCCGCGAGCAAGCTCTGCGCTTGTGCCAGCTTCGTTCTCGCCTCTTGCGCGTCGCGCAGCCGGTGACCGAGCCAGGCGGCCCCAGCCAGAGCGGCGACGAACACGACCGTGGACACGAGTTTTCGAGACATAGCTCCGGGTATCGGTCCGCGCCGGTCCGGTCAATTTTTCCGCAGGCAGCGTGCGGGGCGATCTTCCCTCGACCCCCTGTTTTGGGAACAGGCCTGGCCGTGCACGCGGGCATTCAGGCCGGCGAAGCGCGCCAGCTTCCCAGATCGCGATGCGTCGGGTAGGAATAGATCCATGAGGAAGTGGCTGGCACTTGGCCTGCTCGGCCTCGTCGTCGCGTGGGGGCCCTACCTGTACGCCGAGCTCAGGCGTTCACCTGTGCTGGCCCACGGTTCTGCGCGCCGGGTGCTTGCTGCCGCCGACAACGAGGCGACCGAAGCTGCAGGCCGCGACGCGCCCAAGCCCGCCGAGCCCCCGGACAAGGCCGCGGAGCCGTCCAAGGCGCAACCCGCTGCGCAAGAGCCGCCGAAGGCCGCCGAGAGCGACCAAGTCGGCAAGATCGACAAGGCCGCCGCCGGCGACCAACCGCAGCCGTCGGCGGCGGCGAAGAAGACCGAGCCCTCCGACACCAAGGAAGCGCACGCGGCCGGCGACGAACCGCCGGTCGTGGCGCCCCACTGGCCGAGCGAGCTCGTGCCGGCGTTTCGCGCGGCGTTCGAGGCCGAGCCTCGCGATGGTTTCTGGGCGGCCGACGAAGAGCCCCGCCTGGGCAAGCTCTTTCACGGCGCGGGTGTGGCCTTGGCCGACGTCTCGGAGGTCGCCTGCCGCAAGACCGTGTGCCGCGTGATCTGGAACGCTGCGGCCAGCGATGCAGAAGAAGCCAACAAGTTGTACGCGGCTCTACACGACGGCTACGGCAGCGGGCTCGCGCTCGATTCCAAGCAGGCTGAGCGTGACGAGCACGCGGCGCTCTACGTGCTGCGCAAGGGCTACCAGCTCGAGACGGGCGCGCACTGAGCCGGTGCGTCCGGCGGCTGCCCGGTCAGCTGGCACGCCAGCGGCGTCCGCTCGGTGCCTCGGTGACTCCGTAATCAAGCGCTCGGCGTGCGCGTCTCGAGCGAGAGCGCATGCACAGGACCGTTCATCAGCTCGCCCAGCGCACGGTAGACCAGCTGGTGCTGTTCGATGCGGCTCTTGCCACGGAAGATCTCGTCGACGATCACAGCCTTGTAGTGGTCGCGCGTGCCGGTGAGATCCTCGAGCTCGAGGGTCTGTGCGGCCGGGAAGGCCGCACGCAGCTTTTGCTTGAGCAGATCCGGTTCGATCATGGTCGTTGCCTGTAGGGCAGCGCTGCGCGGCTGTCAATCCGAGCCTTGCGCTACGCGCGCCGCAGGTTTGCCAGCTGCTGGCTGACCACGCGCGAGAGCGCTTGCTCGGCGGGTCGTGGCAGCGTGCCGCCGGCCGAGAGCATGGTGAAGCCTGCCAGCTCGTGCAGCGCCTGGTGCAGGGCTTCGAGCGGCTGGGCCTCGGCCAGCGCCGAGAGCTTGTCGACCACGAGCACGGCGTCGATCGTGCCTTCGCGGCGCACGCAATCTTCGAAGTAGCGAACCAACGGCGTGTCGCGGATCCAGGCGTCGAGCGTCCATTGCATCTCGTCCTTGCGTCCGTAGCGCGCCACCGTGTCGAAGATCTTCTTCAGTACCTGGTTGAAGCGACCGATCATGCGCAGCGCTTCGGCCTCGTCCAGCTTGCGCTGGGCCTTGATCTCCACGACGCCGATCTGCATCAGCTGGCAGATGCGCTTGGTGGTCTCGTACTCGTCGACGTGGAGCTGGCGTGCCATGTCGAGGACGCTGTGATCGCCGTCGGAGAGCGCCAGCACTGGCCGCAGCGATTCGGAGATCGACATGCTCGGCCCGCGCGGCGTGAGCACCGGGCACACCTCGCCGCTTGGAACGCGCTGGCGGAACAGCGCCATCTCGTCGATGCGCTGCACGCTGTTCATCAGCAGCTGCTGGATCGGCAGATGCAGGATCAGCGCTGGCACGTTCGCGGCTTCGTCGCTGTCGTCGTGGTGGAGCATGGCGTATTCGCCGTCGCTCTCGAGCAGCGCGTTCTGGAAGATCCGCTGGACCTGCGTGTGCAGCGCCTCGAACAGTTGCTCGCGCCGAACGAAGCCCTTGTCCACGGCGATTTCGCCAAAACGCCGCTCGGGGCTCGCGTCGAGCATGCAGCGCGCGAGCTCGTCTTGCGTGATGAGCCCGCTGTGCACCATCACCTCGCCCATGCGCTCGCTCGGCACCGCGCTGCCGGCGGCTTTCAGCGCGCCTTCCGCAATCCGCAGCCAGCGCGCCCCGCTGGCTCCCTGGACGTGCAGGTCACCCTGCCAGGTGTTCATGGCCATGAAGCTGACCAGCTCCATCACCGTGGTTCGTGAGACGATTTCGCCGGCCATCAGCACCCGCGGACGCTTGGCGTTGGCCGCTGCGGTCCTCTGCAAGAGCAACACGGGGCCGCCCGCGGCCAGCAAACGGTAGCGCCCGGCGGCCTCGCCGAGCCGCCGCCGCAGCGCTTCGGCATCGATCCGGACCGCCCCGGTACCCTCGATGACGACGTCCTCGTCCCCGTTGCCCCTCATTCGTTCACGATACCGCACTTTTGGAGCTGGCTCCGTTGCGATATAGGGTCGCGGCCGGGTCGGTCGCGGTTGCGCCGGACCCCACACCACCCGTAGAGGTTAGTGCATGGCGAAGATCGCGTTCGTGTTCCCGGGCCAAGGCTCGCAAGAAGTGGGGATGGGCAAGGCCGCCTACGAAGGCACGCCCGAGGGCCGCGACGTGTACGAGCATGCGAACCACGCGCTCGGTGAGTCTCTTTCGCGGCTGTGCTTCGAAGGGCCGGACTTCGAGCTGCAGCTCACCGCCAACGCCCAGCCGGCGATCCTGGTCACGTCGATCGCGCTCTTGCGCGGCTTCGGCGAGCGCTGCGACGTGGTGGCCGGGCACAGCCTCGGCGAGTACAGCGCCAACGTCTGCGCGGGCACGCTCGACTTCGAGGACGCGGTCAAGCTCGTGCGCAAGCGCGGGCGCTACATGCAGGAGGCCGTGCCGGTCGGCGATGGCGCGATGGCTGCGGTGCTCGGCGGTGAGCTTCCCGCGATCGAGCAAGTCTGCAAGGCCACGCCGGGTGTGCTCGAGCCCGTGAACTACAACTGCCCCGGTCAGCTCGTGATTGCCGGCGAGATTGCGGCGCTCACCGCAGCGACCCCCGCGCTCGAGGCCTTGGGCGTGAAGGTGCGAAGGCTCGCCGTGAGCGCACCGTTCCATTCCAGTCTGATGAAGCCGGCCGAGCTGGCTCTGCTGCCGGATCTGAACGCCACCACGTTCAGCGCACCGAGCCTGCCGATCTACATCAACATCGATGCCACGGCGGTCACGACCGCCGACGCCGCGCGCGAGGCACTGCGCCACCAGGTCAGCCGCTCGGTGCGCTGGCAGCAGACAATCGAGCACATGCTGGCCGATGGCGTCACGTTGTTCGTGGAGATCGGTCCGGGCAAGGCGCTGACCGGCATGATTCGCCGCATCGCCAAGGACGTGAAGCGCGTGAACATCGAGTCGCCCGCCGACTTCGAGGCCGCGCGCGCCGTCATGGCGGAGCACCGCTGAGCGCGGGCACGGCCTGTGCATCGCTGCGTGTCGCGCGCGCCTGCACGGCGCTGCGTGCGCGTGCGGTCAGCAGCCTACTTTGCGCGGCACGTTGGGCACACGCCATACAGCTCGTGCTTGTGGCTCACGAGCTTGAAGCCGTAGCGCTTGGCCAGAGCGTCTTGCGCGTCCTCGATCTCGTCGTCCTCGAACTCGACGATGTGCTTGCACTCGAGGCAGATCAGGTGGTCGTGGTGGCTGTCGTGGCGCGCGATCTCGAAGCGCGTGACCGTGTCGCCGAATTGGCGCTCGTTGGCCAGCCCACACTCCACCAGTAGCTTCATCGTGCGATACACGGTGGCGTAGCCGACCTTGGGGTCCTTGGCGCGCGCCATCGCCAGCACGTCGTCGATGGAGTGGTGGCCATCAGCCGCAAAGAACACCTCCGAGACCAGCCGTCGCTGAGAAGTCGAGCGCAAGCCTTTGCGCTCCATGTAGGCGTTCAAGACGTCGCTCAGATCGCCCACTTCCGCCTCCGACCCATGTTCTCGGACCGCTTGTCCCATGCCATTCCGCCGCTACTGCTCCGCCCCAATGGATAGGGTAGCCTAACGTCAGTGTCGAGGGGCGGGGTTGCCCAAATCGTCGCGCGGCGGGCCCAGCGATGCCACCACAGCACAACGACGAGGAGCTGCGCCTACATACGGGCGACGCGAGCGAGGTCGATGCTGCGCCCTATCAGCCGCTGCCCGAGAGCCAAGTGCGACCCAGGCGTGCGCTCGGCAGGCTCTCCCGCCTGGGTGTGCCTGCGCTGGCAGCGGCCACCGTGCTGCTGGTGCTGTTGTCGGACGCGCAGGACATCGACCACGATCTGCAGGTCATCGTGCCCACGCAGGTCGTGGCGGGCGAAGCCGTGCCGCTGCGCGCGCTGCTTTACGCCAACCTGCGCGGCATCGAGGGGCCACGGCTTGCGCAGAGCGCGGTTCACGTCGAGCTGCGCGCGGCTCATGCGCTGCTCGCCCAGAGCTGGCTGCACCCGGCGCGCGCGGGCAGCGGTGACATGGAAGGCCTGCTCCAGATCCCGCGCGGCTTCTCGGGATCCGCGACCGTGCATGCGACCACGCGCGTCGCGGACAGCGAGCTCAGCGCGGATGCCGCGCTCACTGTGGGCACGCAGCCGCAGCGATCGCGCGTGGAAGGCCGAGCCTTGCGCGCGCTGCAGCACTTCGCCGAAGGGCCGATTCAAGCGAACGGCGACGGCGTCGTGCCCGCGCTGCGCACGCGCGTCGTGGGGGGCGCCTGCGTGCCCGAGCTGCCGTGCAGCGTGCTCGTCTACGTCGGCGAGCCAGCGGCGAGCGTCTGGGCCGAGGCGAATTCCACCGTGACGCCGAGCGCCGACGCCGCACGAGCCTCGCAGCCAACCGCCGGGGTCGTGCCGCTCAGCTTCGTGACCCACGGGCCCGAGGCCGAGCTGTGGCTGCGTGCCTCGCGCGGTGGCCAGCCGTTGGCGCGGCGCTCGGTGCGCCTGCCGATCGCCATGGCCAGCGATTCGCTGCAGCTTCCGCGCTCCGTCTGGCCCACGGCCGTCGTGCCGAGCCTGCAGCTCGCGGGGGGCGCGCCCAGCTGTATCGTGGACGTCTTTCAGCTCGACTCTGGCGCGCGCGGTGCGTGGCTGCGCACGGGATCGCTGCCGAGTTGCGCGAGCCCGGCAGCGCTGCCGCTGGGGGCGCTGCCGCACGGGGTCCATCGTCTACAAGCTCGCCCCGACCCGTTTTCGACCGATACGTCCGCAGTACGTGTGATCTACGTTCGTAATCCCGGTGAGAGCGAGACCGACGTGCTGTCCGCGCTCGCTGGGCTCGCGCGCACGGTGGATGCCCAGGACCCGTGCGTGCTCGCAGTGCGCGCCCAGCCAACCGCGTTCGGGGCTGCGGCCTTCGAGCCCACCGCTGCCTACCTCGCCGCCCTGCTCGAGATCGGGCTCATGCCGCTGCCGCGCGCGGTCTCCGGCTATCCGCAGAGCCTCGGGCGGCTGCGCGCATCGCAGTCCCGCATGCGTGCGCTCGCGCTGTGCGCGCTCGGTCTGTCGGCGCTCGCCCTCAGCCTCGCGGTCGGACGCCGCGGCCTGTGGGCCTCGGCGCGGGCCAGCGAGATCCTCGTTAGCGCCGGGCAGGACGCCGAGCAGGGCCGCCGCGCACGGCTGCGCCGACTTTTCGCGGTGGTTGCCAGCGTCCTCGCCTTGCTGCTCGTATTCGTGGTCGTGGGCCTGTACATCCTGGCGCGCGGCTTCTTGCGCTGAGTCACGAGGCCCGGCCCACCCAAGGGCCGGTGCGCCTTGCGCCCCCCATGCAGCGAGCTTAAAGTGCCGCCTCCGGAACGGGCGCATGTTCGATACCATCCTCAAGAAAATCTTTGGCACCAAGCACGAGCGCGAAATGAAGCGCTTGCGGCCCATGGTCGCCGCCATCAACGACCTCGAAGCCAAGATCCACGCGCTCGACGACACCGGGCTGCGTCGCAAGACCTTCGACTTCAAGCAGCGCATCGACAACGGCGAGTCGGTCGACTCGGTCTTGTACGAGGCTTTTGCGGTTGCGCGCGAAGGTGCGCAGCGCTCGTTGGGCATGCGTCACTACGACGTGCAGTTGGTCGGCGGCATCGTGCTGCATCGTGGCAAGGTCGCCGAGATGAAGACCGGTGAAGGCAAGACGCTGGTCGCCACCCTGGCAGCGTACCTCAACGCGCTCGAGGGCAAGGGCGTGCACGTAGTCACCGTCAACGACTACCTGGCGCGCCGCGACGCCGAGTGGATGGGCAAGCTCTACGGCTTCCTCGGCCTGTCCACGGGCGTGATCGTCTCGCAGCAGGGTGATGCGGAAAAGAAGCGCGCCTACCGCGCCGACATCACCTACGGCCAGAACAACGAGTTCGGCTTCGACTACCTGCGCGACAACATGAAGTTCAGCATCTACGACTACGTTCAGCGCGCGCTGCACTACGCGATCGTGGACGAGGTCGACTCGATCCTGGTCGACGAAGCGCGCACGCCGCTGATCATCAGCGGCCGCGGTCGCACCGCGAGCGAGAAGTACGTCCAGATCAACGAGATCGTCCCACGCCTGCGCAAGGACGAGCACTACGCCGTCGACGAGAAGCAGCACTCGGTCACCATGACCGAAGACGGCATCGAGCTCGCGCAGGGCGAGTTGTTCCGTCGCGGGCTCACCGGCGCGCAGAATCTCTACGACCCAGTCAACCTCGAGTCGCTGCATATCCTGCAGCAGCTCTTGCGTGCGCATACGCTCTACAAGCGCGACCAACACTACATGGTCACCGACGACGGTCGCGTGCTGATCATCGACGAGTTCACCGGTCGCGTGCTGCCGGGCCGCCGCTGGTCCGACGGCCTGCACCAGGCGGTCGAAGCCAAGGAGAACGTCAGCATTCAGGAAGAGAGCGCGACGCTCGCGACCATCTCCTTCCAGAATCTGTTCCGCCTCTACAAGAAGCTCTCGGGTATGACCGGTACGGCCGACACCGAAGCCGCCGAGTTCCACAAGATCTACAACCTCGACGTCGCGGTGATCCCCACGCACCGCCCGATCTCGCGCACTGACTTCGACGACCTCATCTACAAGACCGAGCGCGAGAAGTTCAAGGCGGTGGTCAAAGAGATCACCGAGTGCCACGAGCGCGGCCAGCCGGTGCTCGTCGGCACCACCAGCGTCGAGAAGTCCGACGCGCTCGCGCGCATGCTCACGCGCGCCGAGATCCCACACAACGTGCTCAACGCCAAGCAGCACGAGCGCGAGGCGTATGTCGTCGCGCAGGCCGGTCGCAAGGGTGCCGTCACGGTAGCCACCAACATGGCCGGCCGTGGCACCGACATCTTGCTCGGCGGTAACCCCGAGATGATCGCGCGCTTCGAGACGCTGCAGAACTCCACGCCGGAGCTACGGCAGGACCCCGCGGCGTTCGAGCAGGCGATCGCCGAACTCACGGCCAAGTACCGCACCACCTGCGAGGCCGAGAAGAAAGACGTGGTCGGCCTCGGCGGCATCCACATCCTGGGCACCGAGCGTCACGAGTCACGCCGCATCGACAATCAGCTGCGTGGTCGTGGTGGTCGCCAGGGCGATCCCGGCTCGTCGCGCTTCTACCTGTCGCTCGAAGACGACCTGATGCGCATCTTCGCGGGCGACCGCATTCAGTCGCTCATGGACCGGCTCGGCATGGAGGAGGACATCCCCATCGAGCACGTCTGGGTGACGCGCGCCGTCGAGAACGCACAAGTCAAAGTCGAGCAGCGGAACTTCGACATCCGCAAGAACATGCTCGAGTACGACGACGTGATGAACCAGCAGCGCAAGAGCATCTACGCGCTGCGCCGGCAAGTGCTGCAAGGCAGCTACCAGATCGAGCGCACCAAAGAAGAGCAAGAGCGCGGTCTCGAGGCAGTGTCACGCGTGGAAAAGGCCGATCCGGAGCTCGCGAAGCTCGCCGAGCCGCTCTTGCTCGAGTACGCCAAGATGTTCGCGTCCGACCCGCCGCCACAGACGGCGAGCCAGGAAGAGCGCGTCGCCTGGCGCAACGCTGTGTTGGCCGAAGACCTCGGTGCCAAGAAGCACCTGTGGCACGAGCCGATGGAGCAGCAGGTGTACATCACCTTCGGCTGCCAGACCGAGCTACGCAAGTACGCGGAAGATCCCAAGGGAGCGTTCGAGTACTTGCAGGCCGTGGTGCCGCTCTCGCTCACCGAGCAGCGCGAACGCTTGCTCGACCTGATCGACGAGATCATCGGCGCGATGGTCGCGCACGCTTGTCCCAAGGGCAAACACTTCGAGGACTGGGATATCTCGGGCCTCGGCCGCGCCTGCGAGGAGCTGCTTGGCGTGCCCGCGACCGGGCTCGACAAGTTCGGTGACGCGCAGGACCTTGCCGAGAAGCTCTACAAGGACGCCGAGGCCATCATGCAGCGGCGCCAGACCGACGTTGGCGAGCTCCTGTTCCTGCGGCTGTTCCGCAACTTCTACCTGCAAGAGATCGACAACCAGTGGCTCGAGCACCTGCAGAACATGGACTCGCTGCGTGATGGCATCGGCTTGCGCGGCTACGGCCAGCGCGATCCGAAGAAGGAATACCAGAAGGAAGGCTTCGAGTACTTCCTCGAGCTCATGCAGGCGATCAAGTCGTCCGTCGTGAGCAAGATGTTCCGCTTCGAGCTGCAGCGCGAGGACGACGTCGAGCGCCTCGAAGAGCAGCGTCGCGCGCGCGCGATCGAGCAGCAGAAGAAGCTGCAGATGACCCATGCCGAGGCGCCTGAAGCGGCGGGCGAAGGCGAGGAGGGCGGCGAGGCCGCTGCAGCCGAGCAGCCTGCATCGCGGCATGCGCGCAGGCGTGCGGCTGCAGCCGGGGAGGCGCCGCAGCTGGCGCCCGCCGCGGTGCAGCAAACGGTGCGTCGCGATCGGCCCAAGGTCGGCCGCAACGATCCTTGCTGGTGCGGCAGCGGCAAGAAGTACAAACAGTGTCATTTCCGCAGCGACCAAGCCGCGTGAAACTCGGCGCGATCTTGGGCCGATCCGCGGCTTACGTCCTCGGCCCCTCACTGCGCGCTACGTGAGTAGCGCTCATTCGTTGCCTGCGGGCGCGCTCGCGGCTCGACCCAAGCTCACGCCGGGTTTCTCACGCTGCGGAGTTGGACGAACTGCGGCTCGGGTCCTCGGTCCCTCACTGCGCGCTACGTGAGTAGCGCTCCCTCGTCTACGACGGGTTCGCCCTGCGGTTGGCGCCGGGGTTCGGCCTTCGTTCGCGTGGGGCGCCGTCGGGGCGCAGGGTGGGTTGCAATTCGGGTTGGCGGGTTCGAGCGATCTGAATTGATGAGTGAATTCGCCAACCGTGGATGTGTTCCAATGTGCGCATCATGCTGCAAATTGGCATGTGGGCGAGGTGGCTCATAGGCTCGGGGTGTGTTTGGTCGGCGAGCTTCCTGCGGGCCGTGGGCCGCTGCCTCGGCTGTGGTGATCGCTAACTTCGCGTCGCGGATCCTCCTTTTGTGTTTGCTCGTGAGCCCCGCATCCGTGGTCGCGGATGCGGGGCCTTGCACTCCGGATGACGCGCTGTCGTCCGCTGCCGCGAGCCTGCTCCTGCTCGCGCGCACGCCGAGCTCGGATGAGCTCGTGCAAGCGGTGCGCGACGCCGGTTCGGATGCAGTGCTGGTGCGTGCTTTGCTCCTCCGCGGTGAGGACGCTTCGCAGGTGCACGGCTGGCTGCTCGCACTGCGGGCGCACTCCGATGCCGATCTCATCTGCGGCGAGGCGCGCGGTTCCTCCGGCACGCTGGTCCTGGCTGCACCGCGCGGCGGCTCGCTCTCGCCGCTGAGCAAGCAGAGCCCCGTCGTTCGCGGCTCGCTCTCGCCCGGCTTCGCGCGTGCCGAGCTCGTCGTGTCCGACGCCGACGGACACCTGGTCCGCCTCGGTGTCGAGCCGAGTATGCTCGTCGATGGCGTGCCGCTGGCCGAGGATCTCGCGCGGCCCGCGAAGATCCAGTTGCTCGCGCACGGGCCGCAGGGGCCCCGACCCGTGGCTGAGCGCGTGTTGCCGGCGAGCTCGTCGGCCGCTGCACCCGCGCCTGCGCAGCTCGGCAAGCCTGTCCTCGGTGCTTCGAACGAACCGGTGCTCGCATGGCTCGCGCAACTGCGGCAGAGCCGCGGCAGCGCGAGCCTGCGGCCCAACCGTCTGCTCGATCACGTGGCGGAAGCTCACGCGCGTGATGTCTGCGAGAGCGGCCGCATCGCTCACGAGCTGACACCGGGCGCCGATCCCCAGGCGCGGCTGCTGCAAGCGGGTGTGAAGGCGCGTCTGGTGGGCGAGACCGTCGCGCGCGCGTGTGATGCACAAACGGGCTTCATGCAGCTGGGGGAGAGCCCTTCGCACCTCTTGACCCTGGTCGAGCCACGCTTCACGGATGCAGGCGCCGGCACGGCGACCGACGACTCGGGCCGCACGTGTCTGGTCGTGCTGCTCGCTGCGTGGCCGCGCTACGTCGGCCACTGAGAGCGTCGTGTGCGCGCGCTGCTGGCTGCGGTCGCCAGCACTGCCGCCAGCACCTGTGCGATCCCCAGCGCCAGCAGCGCCGTGAGCAGCGGTCCACTCACCCATGACAGCAACATGCTCGTCGTCGCGAGCGAGAGATCGGCCGTTGGTGCAGCCTTGGGCCAGACGGCACACATCAGCTCGACGTAAGTGTACAGCCCGTACCACACGAGCACTGCGCTCCCCCAGACCGACGTACCTCCGGTCGTGCGCGAATCCATGAACGCGAGCAGCGCCAGCATGAGCAGCATCCCGAACGGCACGCCGAGCAGACGCGGTGCCCACGACTGCCACGCGGTATCGGTCATCGTGAGGTCGGAGAACTCGCCGCTGACCCAGAGGAAGACGGCACCTCCGAACGCACCGACCATCACCATCACGCGCGCGAGCACCGAGCCACGATGCCACGCCCGGAAGTGCAACCCGGTGGCGAGCACGGTCACGACCAGCGTCAGCAGCAACGACTCTCCGGCCATCGGGCTTGACACGTTGCTCCACAACAGCAGCGAAAGCGCGCTGCCTGACACCATCACGATGGCCCAGGCGCGCGCGGCGTACGGCATCGGCGACAAGCCGAGCATGGCCAGCGCGACGAAGGCCCCGATCAGTGGCACCCCGAGACCTTCGCCGAGCGTGAGCCACCACACCGCGAGCGCACCGACGGTGCCGAGCGCCGGTGCCCAGCCGCGCAGCACGCGCGGCGCAGGCTCGGCCGGCGCCATGTCGCGCAGCAAAGCTTCCGATGCCAGCACCGGTGGTCGCGGCGGCGGTATCGGCGTCTGTAACTGGGTGGGCGTGCCGCTCGTGATCGCCGCGGGGCTGGCGGTCGAGCTGGCGGCCATCACCACCACGACCTCGGCATCGAGCGGTGCGGGGCCAGGATCTTCGGCCGGCGCGCTCTCCGTGTTCGGCGTTTCGATCGTAGCCTGCATGGCCGTCGTGGGCGTCACAGGCTCCGGCGTGTTCGGCGGTTCCAGCGTCTGTGGCGCGCGCGCCACGCGTCCGGGGCCAGGCAGCTCCGCAACCGCAGCGTGTTCGAGCTTCGCTGGCTCGATCCGAGCGGGTCGCTCCGCCGCCGCAGCGTTCGCCAGCTCGATCGCCTCATGCCCACGCGATTGGTCTGCGGCTTCGCGAGCGGTCGGTGGCGGCAGCCCTCGCGGTTCGAGGCTCGTCGGCGTGGTGGCACGTGCGCTGCCCCACTGACCATCGGGCGTCACGCTCTCCCGCGAAGGCAGCACGGCGTCGAGACGCTCGTGGTCGATGCGTACGCCGCTGAGCTCGCCCCGCTTTCTTCCACGAACCCGAGCACGACACTGCGCGCAACGCGGCGAATCTTCGTCGAGCGGAGAACCACATTCCGGGCAAGCCAGTGTGCTCATGCGACCTTGCTCGGGCGACGCGCGCCTTCACGACCCGGCGGCGCGATGATAGCGCACGGCGTTCTCATGCAACTGAAACGCGTCGTGGGGCGGGCGGCACATCACAGGACTCGCGGTCGCGACGCGCTCCGCGTGGCCACTGCGCACTTGCCGTACAGTACAACGGTAGCACTGTGCAGCCAACTCAACTAGTCGCTGTGAACCGTGACACGGATGTCATGTGCCCCTCTGCAAGTCTTTTTGCGATCTGGGCGCTGTGCGAGCCCAACGTTCTTCGTAATTCTAATCAATTTTAGCCAGTTAACTTCTTTGGTCGACCCCCGGACCGGCTTGGCACCTGCTTTGCATAAGTCGGCACCATCAAGTCGCTGCGTTCGCGCGGCGCGCTGCTTGGCACTGCTTGGTCTTGACCCGCGCCTTCGACCGAGCGCGCGGGTCGTTCGCTTCGCTTCTGCTTTTCTTCCGGCTTGGCTTCGCTTGTTAGGCAGGAGCCGGTCCCAAGATCCGCTCTCGGTCCGGGGTTTTGGGCCTGGCTCTCTGGCTTGCGCTTCGAATGCTTGCGCTCGACGCCGATTCGTGCCGATTCTGAAGCGGTGAATGACTCACCTGCTACGTTCGGCACGACTCGGCGCTGTGCACAGCAGCGTTCGATCACCATGTGCATCACGATGCGCGTCGCATCCCGTCGCGCGCGCACGGTTGTGTTGCCGATGCTGGCGCTGCCTCTTTTGTGCTGCGTGACGACCGCCACGGACTTGCATGCCGCGCGCGATCTCTACTCAGACGCTCGCTACGAGGCAGCTTGGGCATGGTTCGAAGCGCTCTCTGCCGAGGTCGGAGCGATGAGCACGAACGACGCCGCCACCTACCACTACCTGCGTGGCATGACCGCGTACCGGCTGGTGCAGTACCAGGAGGCACTGCACGAGCTTGCGCTGGCAGCCGACGCGGCCTCGGCGCACGCGGATGCGCTGAGCCCCAGTCAGCATTCCGTGCTCGATCGCACGCTTGCGGAGCTGATGCCCAACGAAGCCTCGCCGTACGCGCGCACGCCCGAGCTACGCTGAAGGACTCGCCTCGTCCGCTGTCGGCCGCAGCCTGCGTGGCTCAGCCGCCGTTTTGCTTGCGCAGGCCGCGCAGCTCGTCCTTCGTCGCGAGCTTGGCTTTCTTCAAGGCGTGCACGTGCAGGTCCTCGTCGGCCGTCAGGAAGCGCTGTCGATCGAGCTCGGCGACCTGATGCTTGAGTGTCGAGTGCTTGTGCTCCAGCCGCTCGATTTGCGAGTGCATGTCGACCTTGCGCGAAACCTTCTCCATGGAACCTCCGAGCTCGGCGCGAGCGCGCGCCGGGATGCGAAATGGCTGAGACCAAGAAGCAAGCAACAGAGCCCTGCACACAGACTTCCAGCTTAGGCGCGGGCGACGGCCAACCGCAATGGCGGAAACGGGATCGTGGGCGCACGTGCATGCCCGCGCTGAATGGTCTATACGGGCAAACCGTCGGAAATTATGAAGACATTGCCCAGCGCCCAAGGCGCGCGGGGCCGACCCTGGAGGCCACTTTGGCGCCCCTGACGAAGCTCGAAATCCCCGCCCGTCGGCTGTTCGCAGCCGGCCTACACGTTCTGGTTCTGCTTGCCCTGTCGCGGGGCGTGGCGCAGCAGGTTGCGGGCCCTGCGTCGGGCTCCGTCCGGTTGTCCAAGGCCGATGTGGCGGCGCGCGAGGTCGCGGCCTCGGTGCAAGCCTTCTACGACCAGACCACGGTGGTCTCGGCGACCTTCTTCCAGACCTACGTCAACAAGCTCTACGACCGCACCGATCGCAGTCAGGGGCACGTGGTCTTCAAGAAGCCGGGCAAGATGCGCTGGGACTACGACAAGCCCAACGCCAAGGTGATCGTGGCCGCCGACGGCAGACTGCTCGTCTACGAGCCTGGCGAAGCGGGCGAGAAGGGGCAGATGATCGAGCAAAGCTTCAGCGAGACCGATCTGCCGCAAGCGATGGCGTTCTTGATGGGTACCGGACGACTGCAAGACGACTTCACGTTTCGTCTGCTCGATGCTGCGCGCGAAGGTTATCCCGCCGGGCAGGTGCTCGAGCTGCACCCACGTAGGCCGAATCCGCACTTTGATCGGCTGCTCTTCTTCGTGGAGACCACGCCGGCCGTGAGAGGGCTCGTGCGTCGGCTCTTGATCATCGACGCCAGCGGCAACCGCAACCGCTTCGACTTCAGCGGGTTCAAGTTCAACACACCCGTGGCCGACGGGACCTTCAGTTGGAAGCCGCCCGCGGACACACGTCGCGTGCACATGTAGCGGCTTGGTGCGCGCGCGGGCCTCGTGTTACACGAGCAGCATGCACCGACACGCTTGGCTCATGGGTTGCTTCGGATGCTGGCTGTACGCGTGCGCGGGCACGCCAAAGACCGCCGTGACGAGCTGCCGCTTGCCTGCGGCGCAAGCGCAGCCAGCCGCGCAGCTTGCTGCGGCAGGTGCGCAGCTGTCACCGGCCGAGCTGGTCGGCGCCTGGACGCAGTACTGGGCGCCGTGCGGCCGCGCCGACACTCAGCGCTACGTGTTCTTGCCGGACGGACGCTTTGGCTGGCGCGCGCCGCAGGGCACGGCGAGCCTGCAGGGACCGCTGCAGCAATCCGGGCGTTACAATGTGCAGGACGGTACGCTCGTGTTGCAGGTCGAGCGAGAGCGCTTCGCCGCGTGCAGCTCGGGTTGCGCGAACCGGACGCAGCCGCGCATCGTGGAACACGCGCCCGCGCTGTCGCTCAGCGTGGAGCTCGGAGCGTGTCCGCAGAATGCGGAGGCCGAGCATGTCGATGCCGCGTATCGCTGTTTCGGGCTCGCCGGCCACGCATTTTGGCGGCACGAGTTGCCTTCGGCCGCCGACACACAGCCGTTCTTCGAGTGAAGCTTCGAGTGACCGGGTGGGGTCGGCGCTCGCGCGCCCACGGCTACGTTCGCGCTACTGCGTGAGCGCGGGTAGTCGGACGCGGTACGTGATGCTGCCGTCCGGGTCGCGCGTGGTCGAGATGCTGCCGTTGGCGCGCACCACGGCGAGCTCGGCGCCCGGCAGCGACGCTGCGTTTTCCGGGAACTGGCTCGACGCGAAGCCCGAGCGGATGGGCATGAGGTTCGTGTCGCTGTGGTGGTCCGGGCTTGGCACCGCTCGCACGGTGATCCCGACCCAGCGTTGCGCATCGGCTGGCGCGCCGCCGTGCAGCACTTCGTTCGAGCTTGTCGGGCTCGCGCTCCGAGCGACAGCAGGGCCTTCGTTCCAGGTCTCGATCACGAAACGGCCCACGGATCCCAGGAAGACGCGTGCGTGCAAGGCCAGCTCGAGCAGCAGCCATTCGAGATGCGGCAGACGCGCTCGAATCGGCAGCAGGTCGATGCCGGCATGCACCTCGAGGACCACGTTCTCGTCGAGCGCGTGTGTGAGCACTTCGCCGAGTCCGGCCACGACGGCGTTGAGATCGAGGATCGCGGGATCGTTGGTCCGGCGTCCACCGAACGTGACCATTTCCTGAGCGACTTGCGAGGCGCGCCACGCAGCGGCTTGCAACTGGCGCACGTGCTCGCGCAGCGGGCTGTCTGCCGGAAGCTGGCGCAGCAGGATGAAGGTGTAGTTGAGCACGACCGCGATCTGATTGTTGAAGTCGTGTGCAATCTCGGCGGACAGCCGTCCCATCGTTTCCAGCAGCTCGCTGCCGCGGTCGGAGGTGACGGGCTTGGCGACCGCACAGAAGTGCTGCAGTCGTGCGTGCTGGTCGGTGACGCGGCTCAGCGTGACATCTAGCAGCGCGTGGGTGCCGTCCTTGCGCTGTGCGCGGACACGCGTGCTCCAGGCGTGCTTGTGTGCGAGCTCGCGGAGAACGGTGCGCAGTGCGAGCGCTTGACCGGGAGCGATGCTCGACCAGTGCTGGCCCAACAGTGCGCCGATGGGCTCGCCGAGCACCGCGTGGAGCGCGGGGTTCGCGTACAGGACGACGCCACTGCGATCCACGATCAGCACGGGGTCGGACACTGCGTCGAGCGCGATGACGTATGCGCCCGGCACGGCAGCGGGCGCAGGCCCGCCGGTCCGTTCAGCACGCTTGTCCGATCGCGTCGCGCACTCCACCCCTGGCGCGTGTGCCACCATGTGCCCCACCACGTTCTCCAGCCCCATGCAGCGCCGCCCCGGCCCCCCAGCCGAGTTTTCCCTCACGACGTTGCACCGGATACTGATACACGTTTGCACGGCGCTTGCAACGCGCAAACCGTGGCCGAAGGCCGCTTTCGCGGACCGGCCTCGGCTACGCTGCTCGCTGTCGCCGTGTGCACAATCCTCTACCTCTATCGCGTACACCCTGATTTTCCGCTGATCGTCGCGGCGAATCGCGATGAGCTGTACAAGCGCCCAGCGCGCGCTCCGTTCTGGCATGCCGGGGATCCGGCGCTTCTGGCCGGCGTCGATCTGCAGGCCGGGGGCAGCTGGCTCGGCGCAAATCTTTCGGGATTGTTGGTCGGCCTGACTAACCAACGGACCAACCGGCTACCTGACCCCGCGCTGCGATCGCGCGGCGAGGTCGTGATGAGCGCGCTGCGCGCGCGGCGTGTCAGCGAGGTATGCGAGCAGCTGCAGGCGTTGCGACCGAGCGAGTACAACCCGTTCAATCTGCTGTTTGGTGATGCGGACCGACTGTGTGTCGCGTACAGCCGACCCCGTGCGGCGCGTGTCGAGATCGAAGAGGCTCCGCAGGGCATCGCTGTGCTGCCCAACGATCGCATCGGCGCACCGGGTTTTCCGAAGGCCGAGCGCGCCGTGTCTCTGGCGCACACGCTGCGTGGGCAGCCGTGGGATCGCTTGTCTTCGGGTCTGGCGAGCGTGCTCGCCGATCACGCGTTGCCTGCGTTGCAGCAGGTTCCGCAGCCGCCGCCGGGTTCGTTCTTCGATCACGACACCGCACGACGCTTGCAGGCCATCTGCTTGCACGGCGAGGCCTATGGCACGTGCTGCGCGAGCATCATCGCGCTGCGGCCGGGCGAGCTCGTGCACTACCTGCACGCCGACGGGCCCGCTTGCCGCACACCGTTCGTGGAGCTCGCACAGTCGACCGATGCCGCCGGAGCGTGAAGCCAGCTTGCACGCTCAGCGCGTGACGAAGTGCAGGCCCACAGGGGCGTCGCGCAGCGGCGCGGGTTTGGCGCTCCAGCTCGGGGTCAGCTCGAGATCAGGCGCAAGCGCTACCATCGCGAGTTCGACGGGTGGCTTGCCGGCCTCGAGCGCGAGCACGAGCAAGGCAAAGTGGCCGTCGGCGTCGCTGCTGATGGCGGCGGCGCTCACCGGTAGAAGGTTGCCGGGCAACGCGAGCAAGGTCTTGGGCTCGAAGTGCAGCGCCGTGGTCTGCGTCAGCAGGACCACCGACGAAGCGGTGGTGACCAGCAAATCGAGCTTGCCGTCCGCGTTGAGGTCGACCGGGAATACACTGCGCACGGGCTCGTTCACGGCAATGCTGTGCGCGGTGGGTTCGGTCGTGGGCGAGGCGAGCAGCACGGCCAGCGGCTCGCCGACGAGCACAGCGTCGTCGTGTCCGTCGCCGTCGACGTCGGCTGCGAGGATCTGCCGTGTTTCGCCCGTGACCACCGCTGCGCGCGCGCGCACGGTCGCGTCGGCTGCGAGGTAGAGCACCTCGACCGACGGCTTTTGTGCGGCAACCACGAGGTCGTCGCGCGAGTCGAGGTCGAGGTCGAGGGCGGCGAGGTCACGCACGTCGTTGCCGAGCACGAAGGTCTGCCCCTTGAGCGGCGCGGGGCCGCCGTGCACGAAGACGAGCTCGCTGTGGCGACCGACGCGTGCGTCTTCGAGGTTGGCGAGCGCGAGGTCTGCTCCGGGGGCTTCGTCGAAGTGGCCGGCGGTCACGGCGCGAGCGGCGACCGAGCTGAGCAAGAGCGGTGCCGCGAATCCGCCGCTTGGATCGCGTACCAGCTCGTAGACGCTGCCACCGCGCGGGGCGCCGGTCTTGTCTTGCCACCAGAACGGCACGAGCAGGTCGGCGTGGCCGTCTGCGCTCACGTCACTGGCGACGACGAGCGCTGGTTGCACGAGCAAGTCGGTCGTGGGCGCGTGGGTGTCGATGCGGATGATGCGCTGCGCGTCGAGCGTGCCCGCGACTGCATCGACCGCGACGACGTGCACGCTCTGACCGCAGTGCACGGTGGCCACGGGGCGTGCGTTTTGGTCCAGACGCAAGAGGCGCAGCGTGGGTAACGCTTGGCTCGACTCGCAGACCACGTAGCGCTCGATCGCTTGCTCGGCTTTGGGCGTCGGCGCTGGTTCGGTCACGCGTTCGGGTGGCCGAGATGGTGCTGCAGCGCTGGGGGCCGCGGCCTTCGGTGCCCGCTCTGTGCACGGCTTCGGCTGTGGCGGGCAGACGGTCGCGGGGCGTAGCGCGGGCGGCAGTTGATCGAGCCAGCTCAGCGTGACGACGGTGAGCGCACCGAGCACGAGACCAAGCGAGACAGTTAGCAGGAACGCAAGCGGACGCATGGGTTGGGTCACCGACACTGGCGTGGGGCTGTAACGCCGAGCTCTTCACGTGTCCAGTAGGCGCCGGAGCGCACGTGCTCGGCCCACGAGCTGAAGTGGTAGCGATGGAACATGATGCGCACGGCGTCGGGAGCCGCTGGGAGCGGTTGTGCGAAAAGGCTTTGCACGCGAGCCGGATCCTCGCACAGCCGATCGAGCAATGCGCTCACGTAGCTCGGCATGCCACCCTGAAACGACAACCCATAGAACCAGAGCTGGAAGTCCACGCGCGGCTGATGGGGTGCAACGAACGGTGGCGCTCGATCGACGGGGCCCGGTTTGTAGTGCAGCGGCTGCGCTAGCCACTGGCCGTCGACCTGGGTCTGAAACTCGGCCTCGAAACGCGCGCGCGTAATCTGGCCGAACAGGTGGTAGACGTTGGCGACACGCAGCGGCTGCAGGCGGGCGTAGAGCTGCAGAGCGGTTCGGTTTTCAACAGGGTTCTTGGAAAACTGGATGACGGCCCCGTTCAGTGAGGCTGCGATCCATGCAGCGAGCGCAGCGCCGAGTGCGTAGGAGCGCAGTTGCACCGGCTCGGGGGAGCGTTGCGCGGGGGTGTCGCTCGGTGCGCGTGCGGGACGCGCCGGCAGGCGCAGCCACTGGCGTGCGCGCTCGACGTCGGTGTCGTTCAGCAGGAACAGATGCAAGCAGGCCGAGAGGTAGGTGAAGAAGCCGTAGTTCGCGGTTGCCGTGTCGAGCAGCAGAAAGAGCGTGAAGTACGCGAATGCGAAGAGGCGCGCGCGGCGCGGCCCGAGCACGCAAAAGGGCACGACCAGCTCCATGAACAGGGCTGCCCAGCTCTCGAAGTGGTGATACGCACTCGGGAGGTGATGCGCGTACCACGCCAGGCGCGTGGGGATGGGCGCGGTCTCGTAGTAGAAAGACATCGCGCTGCCGTCCTGCCAGTCGCCGGCCGCCGACTGCCACTTGGCGATCCCCGACTCGAGGTAGAGCTTGAATAGCAGTAGGCGCAGGGCGAAGGCGGCGTACGGCGCCTTGCGATCGCCGGGCAGGAAGGCGCACAGCACGCAGACCTCGATCAACATGTTGTCCCACTGGAACGACATGAAGCTGCCGCCAGCGACGACATAGCCGAGGTAGAGCGGGGCGTTGAGCAAAAGACACAGGCGCGAACGAACGCCGAAGGCGGCGAGCATCGAGAGCGCGATGCCCAGGAGGCAGCCACCGACGAGCCAGCCGTCGCTGTGTGCGAGCCACAAGAGCGAAGGCAACTGCCAAAAGCTGGCATCGCGCGCCTGGGCACGCGCGAAGACGTCGTGCGCCGGCAGCAGGCCGTGCTCGCCGATCAACGTCGTGACCTGCGTGGCGAGCGAGAGCCACGCGACCGCGCAGACAAGCGCGAGCGCGCGGGTGAACACGCGTGCCACTGTGGGGCCGGGGTCGGCCGCGCAGCCGGGACGGTAGAACGGCAAGCTGTCGCTTTGGTGCGTGCCGGCGGCCATGGGTTGCAACGCTACGCGCGGCGGCCGGGAATAGGTACCCCCAAGGCCGCGTTGAGCCCGACGCGGCGCACGCTCGGCAGGCGGCCGTCCGCCGTCCGCCGAGCGCAGAGGTAAAGCGGGCAAAAACCTGTGCCCCTTTGACGACCTGCCGGTGACTTTGCTAGCTCAGCGAGCGGTTTCCCTCATGATCGTCGTCGACAACGTCTCCAAGTACTACGGTGCGCACCGCGCGGTGGCCGAGCTCAGCTTCGAGATCCGGCAGGGCGAGTGCGTCGGTTTCTTGGGGCTGAACGGTGCGGGCAAGAGCACCACGCTGCGCCTCTTGTCGTGCCTGCTGCTGCCAACGTCCGGTCGGATCACGGTGCGCGGCCTCGACGTGGTCAGCAGCCCGCACGAGATTCGCAAGCTGATCGGCTACCTGCCGGATACCCCGCCGCTCTATCCGGAGATGACAGTGAGCGAGTACCTGGACTTCGCCGGGCGCTTGCGCGGTCTGCGCGGGGCGCAGCTGTCGGCACGCAAGCAGCGCGTGGTCGAGCTGTGCAGCTTGCAGCAGGTAGAGCGCTCTCCGATCGGGCAGCTCTCGCACGGCTATCGGCAGCGCGTGGGCATCGCCCAAGCGATCATCCATGGGCCAGCGCTCTTGGTGCTCGACGAACCGATCCAGGGACTCGATCCGGTGCAGATCGTGGAGATGCGCAAGATGATCGGGGCGCTGCGTGGCGAGCACACGATCTTGCTCAGCACGCACATCCTGACCGAGATCGAGGCCACCTGTGACCGCATTCTCATGATGCACCAGGGCAAGATCGCGGCGCAGGGCACGGAAGAAGAGCTGGCCGCGCGGCTGCGTGCGCATCGCTCGCTGGTGCTCGAGGTGCACGGTGCGGCCGATGCGCTGCGTGCCGCGCTGGCGGGTGTGCCCGAGGTGCGCGACGCGCGGATCGAAGCCCGTGGGCCGGAGCATCTGCACGCCGTGCTGCGCGTCGACGACATCGCGCGCGAGAAGGTTAGCCGGGCGGTGGTGAACGCTGGCCTCGGGCTCTTGGCCATGCACACCGAGTCCAGCGGGCTCGAGGCAGTGTTCTTGCAGCTTTCGCAGAACGCGGGCCGCAGCTTGGCACCTCCGCAGCCTGCCGCGCCGCCGGCAGCGCTCGGGGTGCAGCCATGAGCAACATCGGCATCATCGCCAGGCGCGAGCTGGCCGGCTACTTCCGCACGCCCAGCGGCTATCTGATCGCGGCCGCCACCTTGCTGGTGCAAGGGCTCTTGTTCAACACGCGCGCGCTCGGCGGCACCAAGCTCTCCTCCGACGTGCTGATCGACTTCCTGCGTGACTCGAGCGGAACAACCACTGTGGCGGCCGTCTTGCTCACGATGCGGCTCTTCGCCGAGGAACGTCAGTCGGGCACACTGGTCTTGCTCTTCACCTCGCCCGTGCGCGAAGGCCAGATCGTGGTAGGCAAGTTCCTGTCGGCGTTCGTCGTGCTCAGCTTGCTCATCGTCGCCAGCGTGTACCTGCCGGCGTTGATCTTCGTGAATGGCAAGGTCTCGCTCGGCCACATCGCAGCGGGCTACCTGGGTCTACTGCTGGTGGGTGCCGCCACGCTCTCGCTCGGGGTGCTCGGTTCGGCGCTGGCACGCACGCAGCTGATGGCGGGCGTGCTCGCGGCCGTGTTCATCTTCATCTTCTTTCTGGCCTGGGCGCTGGCGCACGTGGTCGAGCCGCCGCTGCGCGACGTGATCGCCGCCTTCTCGCTCTACGAGCAGCACTTCTTCCCGTTCATGCGCGGGCTGATACAGCTTTCCGACATCGTCTACTACTGCTCGCTCACCTACCTCGCGCTGCTCGCCTCGACGCGCGTCATCCAGAGCCAGAGGTGGCAATGAGCGACACGCAGAAGACCTCGAGCGTGCTCGGCAGCGCGTTGCTCGGCGCGGCGCTGCTGTGCCTCCTCGCCGGCGAGCGGATCTTCGGCGAGGGCAGCTTGCGCAACGCGCTCAGCGGCTCGGGCGCTCTGCTGTGCATGGCGGCTATCGGCGTGCGAGTGCGCGCGTTCCTGGTGGCTCGGGGCGACGTGCGCGCCGTGGAGTCACGCCTGCTAGCGGCGCACGGCGGGGTCGTCACGGCCGTGCTCCTCTATGCTGCGGCCAGCGATGCGAGCATGGCGTGGCTACACCTGGGCGACGACGCCAAGGCGCGCGCCGTCGCCGTGTTGTCGGTGCTGTGGCCGTCGCTGCTCCTTTCGGCCAGCTCCGCCAATTTCTTCATGGAGCTGGCCTATGCGGGCATGCCGATCACGGCTTCAGTGGAGCTGCGGCGCGTGCGCACCGCGGCGTATGCGGGGCTCACTCTAGCGTTTTCCGCCGTGTTCCTACTGTCGATGAACTACGTGGCCACGGCGCGCGACGTGCGAAGGGATGTCACCTACTTCAAGACCAGCCAGCCGAGCCGCAGCACGCTGCGTATGCTCGACAAGCTTGGCAGGCCCGTGCAGGCGATCCTCTTCTGGCGCAAGACCGACGACGTGCTCGCGCAGGTCGAGCCCTACTTCGCCGCGCTGCACCACCACGGCGCCAAGTTGCGCTACCAGATCGTCGACTTCGCCATGGCGCCGGAACTCGCGCGCAAGCACCGCGTCAGCAGCAACGGTAGCGTGCTGCTGCTGCAGGGCGAGGGTGACAAAGAGAAGAGCCAGGTGTTTCGCGTCGGCAACGAGCTGACGGAAGCGCGCCGGCCGCTGCGCAAGCTGGATGGCCTCTTCCAGCAGAGCTTCGGCAAGCTGGCGCGCCCCGAGCGCTCCGTGCAGCTCACGGTCGGGCACGCCGAGCGCAACGCCGCGCAGGCCGACCACGCGAAAGGCGAAGGCACGCAGCTCATGGGCGACGTGTTCCGGCGGCTCAATCTCAAGAGCGACGAGCTGGGTTTGGCGCAGGGCCTGGGCTCGGCCGTGCCCGACGGTGCAGGCGCGGTGATCGTGGTTGGGCCGCGCGAGAAGTTGATGCCCGAGGAAGCGCAGACGCTGCTCGACTACGTGCGCAAGGGCGGGCGTCTGCTGCTCATGATCGATCCGGTTGTGGACGATGGGCTGCAACCCTTGCTGGATGGTCTCGGGGTGGCGCGCTTGCCCGGCGTGCTGGCCAGCGAGAAGAACCACATGGAGCATGCGCACGATGCCAGCGACAACACGCTGGTCTTCTCCAACGGCTACTCGTCGCATCCCACGGTGACCACGGCCAGCCGCTACCAGGCCGAGGTGGCGAGCATCTTCGTCGCGGGTGCGGCGCTGACCAAGAGCACGACGCAGCCGAGCGGTCCCACGCCGAACGTCACGTTTCCGTTGCACTCGGCGCCGGTCTTCTTTCGCGACCTGAACGGGAATTTCAAGCGCGATCCGGAGGAGCCCGAGGAGTCTCTCGACATGGTGGCGGCTGTGACGCTCGGGGGGCGAGGCAATGGCCCCGAGGGCAGGGCAGTGATCATCGGTGACGGCGACTTCATGACCGACAAAGTCGCCGGCAACAACGGCAACGTGCTGCTCTTCGTCGATTCGCTCGCGTGGTTGATCGGAAACGAGGAGCTTCCGAGCGAGGTGAGCTCGGAAGAAGACGTGCCGCTCGAGCACACGCGCGAGAAAGACAAGCTGTGGTTCTACGCCACGACGTTCGGCGTGCCCATGCCGGTGGCGGGGCTCGGCCTGTGGGTGGCGCGGCGACGTCGTCGTCGTTCGGAGACCGGCACATGAAGAGCGTGCTGTTCCATGCTCTCCTGGCTCTGCTCGGCCTCGGCTTCGCGTACCAGACGTGGACGCGAAAACCGGAGGAAGAGACCGTGACCTCCGAAGCGACAGTGGTGCCATGCGACAGGGAAGCGCTGCAGCAGATCAGGCTCGATCTGCCCACGCACAGCATCGTGGTCGAGCCGCAGCGTGATCAGTCAGGGACGCACTACTGGGTCACGGTGCGCCGCAAGTCCGCCGCCGAGCAAGCGGGCAAGCCGAAGGAGCAGGTCACCGACGACGCGGCGAGGCCGCACGACGCCACCAAGTCGCCGACTGAGCAGTCGCCTGCAGCGACGGATGCGCTTGCTCCCAAGCGCTTTGTCGCGAAGGCAGGCTTCGAGTCGTACCTCAAGCGCGTCGCGCCGCTGCGTGCCGTGCGCTCACTCGGCCGTCTGGCCAAGGACAAGCTGGCCGCCTTCGGCTTCGACGCGGTGGGTACGCACCTCGAGCTCTCGTGCGCTGGGCACAAGACCGTGCTCGAGGTTGGCGAGCGCACCTTCGGAAGCAGCGAGCGCTACCTGCGCGATGAGCAGACCCAGATCGCGTACCTGTTCGACGATGCACTGATCTCCGATCTGCAAGGCGTGCAGTACAAGTTCATGCAGAGCGATCTACATGCGTTCGCGGCCAGTGACGTGGACGAGGCCACGGTCGAGGCGCGTGGCGCCAAGAAGCGGCTCTTGCATCGCGACCGCACGCTGGGCGAGCGCGCGCTGTGGGTCGACGCCAGCCAGCCAGCGCGGCGCAACGAGCTGTATGGCAACTGGTTTCACCTGGTGTCGAAGCTGCGCGTGAAGGATTTCCTCGCGCAGGGCGCCGAGCCTGGCAGCGACCTGCGACCGGCGGCGCAAGCCGCGACGCCCGTGCTGACGCTCGACTACATGACTGCGGGCAAGCCCAAGGGCAAGCTCGAGCTGGTGCGCGTCGACGCGAACGGCACGCCGCACTACTACGCGCGCACCGAAACCACGCAGGTGTGGGTCGCCGTGTACGACTCCGATGCCAAGGACGTGGAGCGCGACATCGCGCTCGTGGTCGGCCTCGAAGAACCGGCGCGCGCGTCGGCGCCCGCGGCGCAGCACTGAACGCGCGCTGCGGTTCGACGGTGGTGGCTGCGACCAGCACTTGCTTCCTGCCGGGCCACACACCATGGTGTCGGCCGATGAGCTATCCGCAGATCGTCTTCGGCACCCCGCGCAAGCTTCCCAAGGCCAAGTCCTTGAAGGGCCGCGTAGCGGTGCTCGACATCGCATTTGCGGCGGGCGCGGGCGGCGCGAGCTTCGAGAACACCACCAGGCCCTTCATCGCCGGGCTCGGTGAGCGGCTCGCTGCGTGGATCGATCATCACGATCACCAGATGCACAGCGCGTACACGAACGATCCGCGTTTCGTGTTGCGCACCAAGGCAGAGCACGGTGCCTGTCCGGAGATGGTCACGCCCGAGCGCGTGGCACGCGCCGGCGTGGTCGACACGCTGTGCTGCCACACAGACTTCGACGGCTTGTGCTCGGCGGCCAAGTGGATCCTCGGCGGTCACGAGCCGTACCCGGGCGCGGACGACGACGCGCGTGCGATCGACACGCGTATGGGTCGGCCGTCGGAGCGCGCTAACGTGCTCGACCGTGCGCTGCGGGCGAGGCCGCGCGACGACGCGCTTCGAGGCCTGATCGTGAGGTTTCTGGCCGACCGCTGCACGGATGTCGCGCTCTACCGCACCATCGAGACAGCGTCCGAGGCGCTCAAGCCTCGCGAAGACGCGGCACGCGAGCTCTCGCGACACTACGAGATCAAGAACGACGTCGCGTTCGTGCAAGTGCCCGCGCGCAGTGCGCCGTACGACAAGACGGTGCTGCTCATGCTGGGCCAGGAGCGCGCGAGGCTCTCGGTGGTGCTCGATGAGCAGGCGCTCACGGTGGCCGCGCGCTTCGACAGCGGCGTCGATCTCTTGCAGCTTCTGGGGCTGGACGGCGGCATGCCCACGGTCGTGAGCGTGGCTCCGAGCCAGCTCGAGGAAGTGCTGAAGAAGCTCGGCTACGACAACGGCTAGTCGGACGCGCGCACATTCGCCTACGCCGGCGTAGCCGCGATCACGTGAGCGCAAGCCCAGCGTGCGCAGCGGTGGGCATGCGCCGCGCGCGGCGCTACAATTGGCCCATGACGTTGCCGCTCGGCGTATTCGAGAAGCTTCCGAAGACGGATCTGCACGTGCATCTGGACGGCTCGCTGCGCATCGAAACGATGCTCGAGCTCGCGCAGCAGAAAGGCGTGAAGTTGCCCGCTGACACGCCCGAGGGGCTGCGCCGGGCCATGCACTGCGGCGAGAACACGGGCTCGCTCGTCGAGTATCTCAAGGCCTTCGATATCACGCTGTCGGTGATGCAGACCGAAGACGCGCTCTTTCGCAGCGCCTACGAGCTGGCCGAGGACGCCGCCCAAGAGAACGTGCGCTACATGGAGGTGCGCTACGCGCCGATGCTGCACGCCCGTGGTGGCCTACGCATGGTGGCCGTGGTCGAAGCCGTGCTTGCGGGCTTGCGGCAGGCCGAGAAAGATCATGGCATCGAGTCGCGTGTGATCATCTGCGGGATCCGCAACATCTCGCCCGAGTCGTCGCTCGAGATGGCGCGCCTCGCCGTTGCGTATAAGAACCGCGGCGTGGTGGCGTTCGATCTGGCAGGCGCGGAGTACGACCACCCGGCCAAGCATCATCGCGACGCGTTCCAGCTGATTCGCAACAACAACATCAATTGCACGATCCACGCCGGCGAGGCGTTCGGGCCGGAGTCGATCGCACAGGCCATCCATGTGTGTGGGGCGCATCGCATCGGCCACGGTTGCCGGTTGCGCGAGGACGGCGATCTCCTGCACTACGTCAACGATCATCGCATCGCGCTCGAGTGCTGCCCGTCATCGAACGTGCAGACGGGCGCCGTGGCTTCGATTGCGAGCCATCCGCTCAAGCTCTACTACGACCTGGGCGTGCGCGTGACCGTCAACACCGACAACCGTTTGATCACCGACACCACCGTCTCGAAGGAGCTGTGGTTGTGCCACAAGGAGATGGGGCTTTCGGCGGCGGACATCGCGCGTATCATCCTCAACGGCTTCAAGGCAGCGTTCATGCCCTTCCACATCAAGCAGAGCTATCTGCGTCGCATCTCCGGTGAGCTGCAGGGCTTCATCGAGGAGCCGCTGAGTGTGCTGCCCGAGGCGCAGCGCGGCAGCACGGCGCACTCCGAGCATCCGCGCGCCTGATCAGGCGCAGCAGCGCCGCCGCCGCGCCAGCGGCTGGCGCGCGGCGGCTGTCCCGGAGCGGGGAGGTGACACGGCCGCTCTGCGCAGGCAAAGCACCGAGCGTTGCGTGCCCCCCCTCGCCAGGGGCGGGTGAGTCACTGTAAAACGAGGCTCAGCTTCGGAGGCCGCTCATGCGATCTGCTACGCGCTCGGTTCGTTGGCTGCTCTTGGCGCTCGCCGTGTCGGCGTGCGCAGGCTCGGATCCCTACGGTCACGGTCGTGAATACTTTGCCGCTGACGGCGAGGACAGCTACCTCGAGAAGGCGCGCGACGTCAGTTACGAGGACGTGCGTCGCGATCCGATGAGCTTCGACAAGCAGCTCGTCGGCTGGTTCGGCGTGGTGACCTCCGTGGAGAAGAAGCCGGACGGGCAGGCCAAGGTCGGGCTCGAGTTGCGCTTCCACCAGCCGCGGCATCTGTGCTCCGATCAGTTCGAGAGCTCGTGTCGCGTGACGATCTCGGAGCGCGCCGGTGGCCCGTTCAGCACCGTGCTCAAGCTGAAGCCGCAGGATGCCGCCGGCAGCGACCAGCTCAACATCGGCTCGCTCGTGAAGGTCTACGGGACACCCAACGGGGAGTTCGACGAGCGCGGCGGTCCGATGATTACGGCGCAGTGGTACCGGCAGTGGCCCCACGGCGCCTACGTCACGACCACCGGGCACGTCACGATGCGTCGCTAGCGCCAGCTCTGCCCGTGGGTGCGGGGCCAGCGGCGTGGTTGCTGCTTGCCGCCTGTTTGCGGCCGGTCGGTGCGGGGATATGTGAATCACTGAGCCCATGACCATCGCGCGTTGCATTCTGGTCGCCACGGATTTCTCGGAGCCCTCCGGGCACGCCGTGCAGTACGCGGCGGAGCTGTGCGCCAAGCTCGGCGCCAGGCTCGTGCTGGTGCATGCGTATGGGTTGCCCGCATACGTCATGCCGATCGAGGGCAGCATGATGGCCTCGCCGCAGTACGCGGCCGACTTGGTCGTGCGCCTGCAAGATCAGCTCGACGCCGAGGTTGCGAAGCTCGCGTCGCGTGGCATCGCCATCGAGACCAAGCTCGTGCTGGGTCCGGCGTACCTCGAGATCGTTCGCGTCGCACAGGAATGTGGCGCCGATCTGATCGTGGTGGGTACGCACGGGCGTTCCGGTCTTTCGCACGCGATCATGGGCAGTGTCGCCGAGCGTGTCGTGCGGTTGTCGCCAACGCCCGTGCTCAGCGTGCGCTGAACGACAATTGCAGCTCGTCGTCACGAAGCGCTGGCAAGAACGCGTGCGCCACGCTATCCGTCGTGACCGATGACGACCGAAACGACTGCCCCCAAGAGCACCGTCACCGAAGCTGCCGCGCAAGGCACGGCGCGAGTCGCCGCGCAAGTCTCGGCGTACGATCCGATCGCGGAGATCTCCGCCGAGCTGAACCTGCCTGCCGCCAGCGTGGCCGCGGTGGTGCGCTTGCTCGGCGAGGGCGCGACCGTCCCGTTCATCGCGCGCTACCGCAAGGAAGCCACGGCCGGTCTCGACGAGGTTGCGATCCGCAACGTCGAGGAGCGTAAGCAGTACCTGGTCGAGCTGCACGACCGCAAGCAGAGCGTGCTCGCGGAGATTGGCAAGCAAGGCAAGCTCACGCCCTCGCTCGACGCGCGGATTCGCGCTGCCAAGACCAAGGCGGAGGTCGAAGATCTGTATCTGCCGTTCAAGCCCAAGCGTCGCACGCGCGCGATGATCGCCAAGGAGCGGGGGCTCGAGCCGCTGGCCGAGCTGATCTGGGCACAGGGTCGCGAAGGCTCGCCGGAAGCAGAGGCCGCGCGCTTCGTCGATGCTGCCAAGGAAGTTGTTGACGTGGCGGCCGCGCTTGCGGGTGCGCGCGACATCTGCGCCGAGCGCATCTCGGAGCTGGCCGAGGTTCGCAAGGAGCTGCGTGCCACGTACATCAAGTCCGGCACGATCCGCGTGAGCAAGAACAAGGAGCACGCGGACAAGCCGACCAAGTTCGACATGTATGCGGACTTCTCGGAGGCGCTTGCCACGATTCCCTCGCATCGCTTCCTGGCGATTCGTCGCGGTGAGGCCGAGGACGTGCTGCGCGGCACGCTCGAGCTGGACACCGCACCGGTCGTGTCGTTCGTGGAGCGGCAGGTGAAGCTCGATCGATCCTGCCCGTGGGCTCGCGAGCTCGACAAAGCGATCGTCGATGCGATGACGCGCTTGCTCGTGCCTTCGGCCCAGGTCGACGTACGCGTCGAGCTGAAGCTGCGCTCCGACACCGAGGCGATCAAGGTATTTGCACAGAACCTGCGCGAACTCTTGCTGGCGGCCCCGTTCGGCTCGAAAGCCGTGCTCGGCATCGATCCCGGTCAGCGCACGGGTTGTAAGTGCGCTGTGGTCGACGAGACCGGCAAGCTGCTCGACCACACCACGATCTACCTGGTGCAAGGCGAGGCTCAGCTCGCACAGGCTCGCGAGACCTTGCGTCGCTTGTGCCAGAAGCACCTGCCGCGCGCCATCGCCGTCGGCAACGGCACGCACGGCCGCGAGACCGAGGCCTTCGTGCGCGAGCTGCTGGCCGGGGACGGGCTCGCCAAGCAGGGCGTGTTCTGTGTGGCGGTGAGTGAGTCGGGCGCGAGCATCTATTCGGCCAGCGACATCGCGCGCGAGGAGTTCCCCGACCTCGACCTCACGGTGCGCGGCGCCGTCAGCATCGCGCGGCGCCTGCAAGATCCTTTGGCCGAGCTGGTAAAGGTGGACGCCAAGAGCATCGGCGTCGGCCAGTACCAGCACGACGTGTTCCAGACGCTGCTCACCAAGAAGCTCGGCGAGGTGGTCGAGAGCTGCGTGAATCAGGTGGGCGTCGAGCTGAATACGGCGAGCGCGCCGCTGCTGTCACGCGTGGCCGGGATCGGCGAGCTTGTGGCCAAGCGCATCGTCACGCATCGCGACCAGCATGGCTCATTCAAGAGTCGCAAGCAGGTGCTCGACGTGCCGGGCCTCGGGCCGCGTGCGTTCGAGCAGTGCGCGGGCTTTCTGCGCATTCACGGTGCGGAAAATCCCCTCGATGCCAGCGCGGTGCACCCCGAGCGCTACGCGCTGGTCGAGCGCATGGCGCAAGATCTGGGTGTTGGTGTGGCCTCGCTCGTGTGCAACGCCGAGCTACTCAAGCAGCTGGATCTCGAGCGCTATGAGGGCGGCGACGTGGGCGAGTACACGCTGCGCGACATTGTCGCCGAGCTGCAGAAGCCAGGGCGTGATCCGCGCGCCGTCTTCGAGCCGCCGCGCTTTCGCAACGACGTGCAGAAGATCGAGGACCTCAAGCTCGGCATGGAGCTCGAAGGTGTGGTCACCAACGTCACCGCGTTCGGCGCGTTCGTCGATGTCGGCGTGCACCAGGACGGGCTCGTGCACGTCTCGCAGCTCTCCGACCGCTTCGTGAAGAATCCGGCGGACGTGGTGAAAGTGGGCGACAAGCTGAAGGTCCGCGTGCTCGACGTGGATCTGGCGCGCCACCGCATCGCATTGAGCGCGCGCAGGGATGCGGCGCCAGCGGGCGAGCGACCGGCGCCGGCGGGCGCGCCGCAGAGCAGGACACAGCAGCCTGCAGCTCGCGGCGGCGGCACGCAGGGCAGTGGCAAGCCACGTGGCGAACCGGCGCGCGGCGGCAAGACCGGCTTCAGCAACAACCCGTTCGCGGACCGCTTCCGTCGCTAACGGCGGCTACGTCGTCCGCGCAGCGTCAGCAGCGCCTCGAACCTCGTGGGTCTGAACGAACGCAACGCGGTCGACCCTAGCGTCATCTGGATCAATCGAGAAAGCGCGTCGGCTTGCGCTGGCGCGGCGCCGTCGCGCGGTGTGCGCGCGCTCCCACCTTCAGGTCGGCGGTCGCGGCGTGCCCTGCGCGAGCTGGTGTGCGTACTGGATCGCGCGGCGCGTGGAGGCGAGTAGCTCGCGCTCGGCGACGAAGATGGCGTCTTCGCCGATCTCGTGCAGCAAGCCGGCGCGCTCGAAGGTGCCGTACATGCCCGGGCGCACACCGCACAAGAGCAGCCGACCGCCGCGCTTGCGTGCTTTGTTCGCGACTTGAACGATGGCTGCGGCGGTGGTCGCATCCATGTTGTAGGCCTCCTGCACGCGCAGCACGATCACGCGTGCGCTGGTCTCGAGCAGCTTCACGAGCTCGGCTTGCAGCTCGTCGGCGGCGGCGAAGAACAGCTCGCCCTGGAGGTTGAGCACGGTGACCTCGCCGGCACGGCTCATGTCGCGCTCGGGGAGCTCGCCGAGGCTGCCGTCCTCACCCTGAGCGAGCACGCGCAGCTTGAAGCCCTCGGCGCGGCGCAGCGCGTAGTACACGGACACGGCGATGCCCAGGAACAAGGCGTTTTCGAGGTGCTCGGCGAAGAGCACGCTGCCGAAGGTGGTGAGCAGCACGACGCGGTCGCCGGTGGTGGTGCTGAACACGGCGCGCAGTCGCGCCACGTCGACGAGCTTCCAGCCCACGTGCACGAGCGTGCCAGCCAGCGCGGCGATCGGGATGAGGTTCGCCTGCGGTGCGAACAAGAGCACGATCGCAAGCGCCAGAACGCCCGAGAGAATGCAGGAGAAGCGCGTGACCGCGCCCGCTTCGAAGTTGACTGCGGTGCGGCTGAACGAGCCCGACGACGCGAAGCCACCGACCAGCGCCGCGCCGAGATTGCAGAAACCTTCACCCAGCAGCTGACGACTGGCGTCGAAGCGATGGCCTGCGCGCACGGCGAGCAACTTGCCGATGGCGATGGCTTCGACGGCGCCCATCAGCCCGATCGCAAAGGCCGGGCCCAGCAGCGTGCGCATCGCGCTCCAGTCGAGCGTTGGCAAGTGCAGCGCGGGCAGGTGGCGTGTGAGCGGTTCGATGTCGCGCACCACCTTCACGCGCTGCGCGGCGGCGGCGTGGTCGAGGCCCATCATCCACACGATCAGCGTGGCCAGCATGACAGCGACGAAGGTGGCCGGCAGCCTGCGCCCGACGCGCCGCTCCAGGCGCTGGAAGGCGCGCACCGTGAACAGGGTGAGCAGCGCGAGCCCGAGTGTGGCGGGCCGTATGCCCGGCAGCGCTCCGGCGACGCGCACCAGATCGAAGAAGGCGCAGCGGGTGGCGTGAAAGCCCCACAGGTCGTGGGCCAAGAGCGACTTGTCGATGCCAAGGAACGCCGGCAACTGGTTGACGATGATGTACACGCCCGCGCCGGCGGTGAAGCCGGTGAGCACGGGTTCGCTCACGAAGCGCGTGAGCGTGCCCACGCGTGCAAGTCCGGCGAGCAGCTGCACGCACCCGATCATCAAGGTGAGCAGCACCACGGCCTGCACTGGATCGCCATGGGTGGCGAACAACGCAGCGTTAGCGGCCAGCATGACCGACAGCGCGTTGGTCGGACCGTTGATCAGGAACTCGGAGCTGCCGAACGCCGCGCCCAGCACGGAGGCCACGACCGCCGTGGCGATGCCAGCGGCTGGTGAAAAGCCGGCGATCAGCGCGTAGGCCATGGCCTGCGGCACGCTGAAGAGCGCGGTGGTCAGACCCGCGACGAAGTCGGGCCGGGCGTAGGCCGCCTTGTATTCGCGCAGCGTGCGCAGGAACGGAAACACGCGCTCGATCGCCGGTTCGGCCGCGCGCGCATAGTGCTCGGCCCCCACGAACGCAGGCGGGAGCACTGACTGGACGACCGTCTGCGGTGGCCGTGGCTCTTCCATACGCTCAGGCTCGCTGTGCTACCACGAGCTGGCCCTTCTGGCACGATCGCGCCGACGAGGTGGTGAACGGGTCATCAACCCGCGGACTGCGCGCTGGTCAGCGCGTTCGCGAGCACTGCGACCTCGCGCTTCTTGAAATCGTCCACCAGCAAGAGCGGCAGCTTGGCCACAGGTGCGTCGATGCTGGCGCGCAGTCGGGTGAGGCACGCTGCCTGGGCTTGTTCCCGCACGGCCCGCGCGTGGCCGGCGATCAGCAGCGAACGCATCGGGCTGTGCGCCGACGCCTCTGCACGCAGGCGTTGTAGCAGCGGTAGCTGGGCCACGTCGAAGAGCGCGGGCAGCGTTTGGTTCACCACCAACCCGCAGACCGGCAGCCCGAGGTCGCCGCGAATGGCGGCCTCCAGCTCGAGCGTCTCGCTCGTGGGCATCTCCTCGGGCAGGGTGACCAGCAACACGCCCGCCCGCTTTGGGTCGGAGAACAGGCGCCACGCGCGCTCGGCTTCACGCCGCAGTAGGCCAGGTGGCGCGACCTCCACGATCACGCGCGGCACGCGCAGTAGGTCGAGCCCGTGGCCCGTCGCCGGTGCGTCCACGATCACCAGATCGTAGCGATCGCGGCCCGACATGTCCTGCTCGAACGCGTGGTACTGGGCCTTGCCCAGCATCGCCCAGGCATCGATCCCCGGCGTGCCGTGCAGGAACGCCGACACGAAGCGATTCTCGAACACGAGCTTGTACAGCGCCCGCACCTTGAGAATCATCAGCCCGTACTCTTCGAGCGCAGCCGCCGGCTCCATGTTCACGGCGTCGAGGTTCGGCAGCAGCGTGCGGATCTGCGGGCCGATCGGCTTGGTCTCGAGCAGGTAGCTCAGCCGCTCTTTGGCGTTGCACATCGCCAAGAGCACGCGCTTACCCTGGCTCGCAGCGGCCATCGCGAGCGCGGCACTCACTGCGGATTTGCCCACGCCACCCTTGCCGACGACAAACACGAACTTGAGATCGAGGACGCTCTGCATGAGTCACTGCTGGTCGGATCGTGGCGCGCACATAGTGGTCAGGTTTCGTGGTCTCGGCAACTCAAAGCGGCCTGTGGCTGCCGTGGTTCGTGGCGGGGCCTCGCCCCGCGACCGACGGTGCCGCCGAGACCCACGCACCGCGCCCTGTGCGGGCCGAGAAAGGCCGACACAGACGTTGCAGCGTTGCTGCATTGGGGGTTAAGTAGCGGGGCTCGCGAAAGACCGATCATGTCCCAGTCCCCACTCGCCCGCCCGTCTGCTCGCCCGCCCGTCACGCTCACAGTCCTGGCCGTGGGCACGGCCTTGCTGCTGCTGGCGGTGCTGTACGCGATCTTCCATGTCGCGCCCGTGGAGCGGCAGATGGGCATCGTGCAGAAGATCTTCTACTTCCACGTGCCCAGCGCCTACGCGATGTACGTCGGCTTCGCCGTCAGCGCCGTGTCGAGCGCCGTCTACCTCGCCAAGCACGACGAGCGCTGGGACGCGTTCGCCGTGGCCGGCGCCGAGGTCGGCTCGATCTTCTGTGTGATCGTGCTGGTGACGGGCCCGCTGTGGGCGCGCAAGGCCTGGGGCACGTTCTGGACCTGGGACCCGCGCCTGACCACCACGCTGCTCGCAGGCATGGTGTTCTTTGCCTACCTCGTGCTGCGCTCGTTCGGCAGCATCGGTGAGATCGAGAAGCGCTTCGCTGCGGGCCTCGCGGTCTTCGGGCTCCTCGACCTGCCGATCATCCACTACAGCGTGCAGCGCTGGCGGGGCACTCACCCCACCGTGATCACGGGCAAGGGTGGTGGCTTGCACCCTGACATGCGCCCGGCGCTGCTGCTGGGCTTTGTGTTCTTCTCCGCGCTCGTGGCGTTGCTGATCTGGCAGCGTGCACGCGTGGAGCGCTTGCGTCAGCGCTGCGAAGCGCTCGAGATCGAAGCCGCCGAGCGCGGTTTGCTGGAGGAAGGTTGATGCCCGTGCCTGCGCCTGCCCATCACGTCCATGACCGATCCACCACGCGTGCGTCGGCGCGTTTGCCTTTCGCGTTGCTGCTCGCCGCTTCGCTCGCGCTCTTCGCCACGGCGGCATTCGCACAACAGGCCCCAGCCGCCAACGGCGTAGAGGACCGCGCGCAGAGCTTCGAGGCTGTGACCGGCGCCCAGAAAGAAGATGTGCCTGGTGGTCCGCTCCTGGTTGCGGCGTATGCCGTGGTCTGGGTTGCGGTGTTCGGCTACGTGCTGCGCCTTGGCCGCTTGCACGTGCAGGTCGAGCAGAACCTCGGCCGCATCGAAGCCGCCGTCGCCGGCGCGCAGAAGCGCGCCTCCGAAAGCGAGTGATGCAGCGTGCCGACCATCGCGCACTTCCTCTACATTCCGGGCATCCTGCTCATGGGTATTGCGATTGGCTTCGTGGTGGGCGCCCGCGCCGCGCGCAACGAGATCGCCAGTGCACAGAAGAATCGGCGCCGTTGAGCCACTCCACACGCGCGCAAGCGTGATCCGCGCCAGCCTCGGCTGCGCGCTGGTCGTGGCGTGTGCACCGCTGCTCGGCTGCGACGCGGCGTTGCTGTCGCCGGCACGCGCGTTCGCACAGGACACGCCGGCCGATGTGTTCAGCGGCACGGCCCTGCGCCAGGACTTCATCCTCGAGCAACTGGCGTCGGCGGCGACCCTGGTGTTTCGTCCGGTGGGCTCCACGTCCACGGTCTTTCGCACCACGCTGCGCAGCACGATCGGCGCTGCATTCAAGGCGGCCACCGTCCGCCGGCCGTATGGTCCACAGTCCGAGGTCGCCAGCTATCGTCTGGCGCGCTGCCTGGGTCTGTCCAACGTGCCGCCGGCCGTGCTGCGCTGGCTGCCGACGAGCACGTTGCACGCGGGGCTGGACAGCGAGCACGCGAGGGAGTGGCCCGAGATCGCGCAGCGCCTGGTGATCGGCCACGACGACAAGGTGCTGGGTGCGGCGATTTACTGGGTCGAGGGTATGCGTGACACGGGCCTCGAAAGCAGCGCAGGCCAGGCGCGGGTGGCCGCCTGGCACAACGTTGCGTTGCCGCTGCCCCAGGACGATGCGGGCCTGGCTGCCGACGCCAGCACGATGGTCGCGTTCGACTATCTGATCGGCAACTGGGATCGCTGGAGCGGCGGCAACGTGAAGGCCGACGCGAGCGGGCGTCACCTGTACCTGCGCGATCACGACGCAGGCCTGCCTCTGCACCTGAGCGAGGCGCTGCATCGGCGCATGCTGGAGCGCTTGGTCCAGACGCAGCGCTTCTCGCGTGCTTTCTACACCGCGCTGCGCGCGCTCTCGCGCGAGACCTACCGACGTGAGCTCGAGCGCGACCCCGGCTTCGCGGCCGCGGAGCTCTTCGACACGCGCCGCATCGCCGGCCTCTTCGATCGACGCGCGACGCTGCTCTCGCACATCTCGGCCCTGATCGACGAGCACGGCGCTGACCAGGTACTGGTTTTCCCGTAACGCAATGTTGCCGTTGGCGTCGCGGTCGTGACGCTCACCCGAGCCGCGCGTTGCCGCCGGCCAGCGCGTCATCGCGGCCGAGACCGCGAGCGGAGCGACGCCCCGCTCGGTCCGCTAGCTCCTGCGCTGCTTCAGCCGCTCGGCGATCTTGCGCTCCTCGCCGTGCTCGGTCGGCTCGTAGTAGCGCTTGCCGCGCAGCTCCTCGGGCAGGTAGGTCTCGCCCTGCGCGTGGCCGCCTTCGTTGTGAGGGTAGCGATAGCCGGCGCCGTACCCCCACTCCTTCATCGCAGAGGTGGTCGCATTACGCAGCCTCATCGGGACCTCGAGCGAGCCGTGCTCCTTGACGTCGGCCTGCGCGGCGCTCCACGCCATGTAGCTGGCATTGGACTTGGGCGCGCACGCCAGGTACGTGCACGCTTGGCCGAGCGTGTGCAGCCCTTCGGGCAAGCCGAGGCGCGCGAAGGCCGTGTCCGCGGCCACGCACAGCGACAGCGCGCGCGGGTCGGCGTTGCCGATGTCTTCGCTCGCGAAGATCAGCATCCGCCGCAGCACGAAACGCGGATCTTCTCCCGCCTCCAGCATGCGGAACATCCAGTAGAGCGCGGCGTCCGGGTCGCTGCCGCGCAGGCTCTTGATGAACGCGCTCACCACGTTGTAGTGGGCCTCGCCGCTCTTGTCGTGCACGAGGGTCTTGCCCGTGGCGAGCTCGGCCACGTCGACTGCGCGCAAGCTCTTTCGCCCCAACTCTTGCGCGTGGCGCACCAGCACCTCGAGCATGTCGAGCGCGCGTCGGGCGTCTCCGTCCGCGCTGCGCGCCAGCAATCCCAGGGCTTCGGCGTCGAGCTCGACCTTGGCCTTGCCGAGGCCGCGCTCCTCGTCCGCGAGCGCGCGTGACAAGAGCGTGGCGAGCTCTTCGCTGGACAGCGCCTGCAAGCGAAACACGCGTGCGCGCGAGAGCAGCGCGGCGTTGACTGCGAACGATGGATTCTCGGTGGTGGCACCGATCAGGGTGACAGTGCCGCGCTCCACGTGCGGCAAGAGCGCGTCTTGCTGCGCCTTGCTCCAGCGATGGATTTCGTCCACGAACAGGATCGTGCGCCGCCCATGCAGGCGTCGGTGCTCGCGCGCTTCCTCGATCGCTTTGCGCACCTCGGGCACACCGCTGAGCACGGCGCTCAGCGTGACGAAGCGTGCCTTGGACTCGTGCGCGATCACCTGAGCGAGCGTGGTCTTGCCGGTGCCGGGTGGTCCCCACAGCACGAGCGATGGCACCTGATCTCTGGCGATAGCCGTGGCCAGCAGCTTGCCCTCGCCCAGCAGGTCGCGCTGACCCACCACCTCGGCCAGCGTGCGCGGCCGCATGCGGTCCGGCAGCGGTGCGTGCTCACTCGGGTCGGGCTGGATGCGGTCGAAAAGGTCCAAGGCCATCGCTGCCTACAACGAGAGCTGCCGTGTTGGATAGAGGGTCGCGGCCGTGGCGCCGAGCCCGTAACAGGCGACCTGCCACCCCGCAGTTTCTTGCGCAGCGAATTCACCGGGAATTCGGCACAAACGGGCGCGATTCAGTGCCCTGGCTCACTCGGGCATGGGGTTGCAACCCACCCCGATTCGTGGCAGAGGCTTGACGGTACGACGGGTGCAGAGTGGTCGGTTTCGACAGGCCCGCACGCCAAGTCGTGATTGAGCGCGTGAGCGCTGACGCGGTCAGTGGGACGCACTTGCCACGTTCCCGAGTCGTGAGAGGTTCGTGATGGGGGAGAAGCTAGAAAGGGTCTTCGAGTATCGCGTGCTCCACTCCAAGGAGCGCGAGCTGCAGATCCCGCTGTCGGCACAGGAGGCGTCGCGTCTGGAACGCCTGCGCAGCCAGCTGCCCGAGCGAGTTCCTTGCGTCGACGACCGTGATGCGTTCACTCGTCTCACGACGCCGTTGCCCGTGCAGTACGTCGCTGCGGGGCGTTTCGGCGCGGGCCTGTTGCGCAATGCATCTGCGGCCGGGCTAGCGATCGCCACCGCTGAGCCTCCGGAGCTCGGTCAGCGTTTGATCGTCCATGTGCAAGAGCCGCTGCACGGCCTCGAGTACACGTTTCCGTGTCGCGTGGTTTCGCGCGTCGTGAAGGGCACCACGTCGATGGGCTTGGTCTTCGAAGGCGTGCCCTCGCAGACGCGATCTTCCGGCAGTGCGAGTGGCGTGTGGCGCTCGGATCTCACGCCGATCGAGCATCACTTCACCGGCAAGACACGACACGGCCGCTGAAACAGCGTCGTCTGGAACGCGATCCACTTCGCGATTGGTGGGCGGCGCTGGCGCTGGCTCAGCGCATGATCTTCAGGCGGCGTGGGCCGTGGGTGTCGGGGGCTTTTTCGCCGCCGGTGCGCTCGAAGGCGTCGCGGGCGATGCGTAGTGACAGGGCTTCGGCCACTTGCACGAAGGCGCGCGCCGTGGGGTGCTCGGGGAGCGCTTGCACGATCGGCGTGCCGTCGTCGCCCCACTGGCGCACCGTTGGGTCGAGCGGGATCTGGCCGAGCAACGGCGCCTCTGCGAACGCTGCGATCTTGGCGCCGCCGCCGCTGCCGAAGATCTCGTGTTTGTTGCCGGCCGGATCGACGAAGTAGCTCATGTTCTCGACCACGCCGAGGATCGGCACGTTCAGCTTCTTGCACATCGAAACGGACTTGTAGACGTCTTGCAGCGCGACCTCCTGCGGTGTGGTCACGATCAGCGCACCGGTCGACTTCAAGCGCTGTGCGAGCGTGAGCGCTACGTCGCCCGTGCCGGGCGGCAGATCGAGCACGAGGTAGTCGAGCTCGCCCCACGCGACGTCCGTGAAGAACTGGTTGAGCGCACCTTGCACCATTGGGCCGCGCCAGATCACCGCGTCCTTGTCGCTCTCGAGCAAGAAACCAATGCTCATCAGCTTCATGCCGAAGCGGCTCATCGGCTCGATGCTCTTGCCGTCGATCGCGCGCGGATGGCCTGAAACACCGAGCATGGTCGGTACCGACGGCCCGTAGATGTCCGCGTCGAGCAGACCAACGCGCGCGCCGCTGCGATGCAGCGCCAGCGCGAGGTTCGCTGCGCACGTGCTCTTGCCCACGCCGCCCTTGCCGCTCATCACCAGGATCACGTTGCGCACGAGCGGCACCGGATCGTCGGCGTTGGTGCGGCGCATCGGCACTTCCAGCCGGAAGCGCAGATCCACGTGTTCGATGCCGAGCGCGGTCAGCGCGCTCTCGACGGCGCTCGTGATCTCTTTGTGCGCGTCTTCCGAGACGCTTGCGACGGTGGCGGTCAGCGCAGCCGTCGCGTCACCCACGCTGATGTCGGAGAGCAGTCCGAGCTCGAGCATCGGCTTGCCGAAGACGGGATCGATGACGCCGCGCAGGGCGGCTTCCACGGTTTGGACGGTTGGTGTCGGCATGGCCACGGTTCTCGAACGGGATGGAGGCGCCGCGCCTGTCGCCAGCTGCGGCGCAGCGCGCGGGCCGCATTCGTAGGACCCGACCACTTTCGCGTCAAGCAGGACAACCCCGCCCGTGCCCGCTATGCTGCCGCCGTGTTTCGCGCGCCTGTGCACGAGCGCCTGCGGTTGCCGGGCCTCATCTTCCTCGTCTGCGCTGCCGTCTACGTGCTCACGCTGGGCGCGCGCGCGCACGGGCATTCCGACAACGCGCACTTCGTGCATCTGGCCAACAGCTTCCTGCATGGTCAGGTCTCGGTCGTCGGCAACAAGCCGCCGGGTGACAACGACTGGGCGCAGTTCGGTGGGCGCTGGTACGTGTCGTTTCCGCCGTTCCCCGCGGTGGTGATCATGCCTGCGGTGGCGATCTGGGGAACCGCGGTCTGGGACAGGCTCTTCTGGGCGATCTTTGCAGCCTTCGGTCCGGCGCTGCTCTACGTGCTCCTGCGGCATCTGCGCGAGACGGGTCGCACGCAGCGCAGCCCTCGCGAAGATGTCTTGCTCACCGCGCTGTTCGCGTTCGGTAGCGTCTATTACTACACGGCCGTTCAGGGAACGGTCTGGTTTGCCGCGCATGTCGTCGCGTGCCCGCTGATCGCGCTCTACCTGTTGTGGTCGCTCGACGCGCGGCGCCCCGTGCTCGCCGGCCTGTGCCTGGGCCTGTGCTTCATGACGCGCCCCACCACGCTGCTGCTGGGCGCGGTGTTCGTGATCGAGGCTCTGCAGGCCAGTCGCACGCAAGCCGCTGACTCGCAGCCGTTGGCGGCGGACGCCGGCACGTTGCCGCGCGTGCTCGACTGGCTACGCGCTGTCTCGCTGCGCCAGGCCCTGCCGCGGCTGTGCCTGTTCGCGTTGCCGTTGCTCGCCATCGGCGGGATCGCGATGTGGTTCAACGCCGCGCGCTTCGTCGATCCCTTCGAGTTCGGTCACAGCTTCCTCACTGTGCGCTGGCGCAGCCGCATCGATAAGTGGGGGCTGTTCAACTACCACTACCTCGCGAAGAACCTCGCGGTGTTCTGCGCCGGCTTGCCGTGGCTGTCGGCCGTGGCGCCCTACTTGCGCATCAGCCGCCACGGCCTCGCGCTCTGGTTCACCACGCCGCAGTACGTGAGCGTGCTGTGGCCCAAGCGGCAGTCGGTCACCATGACGGCGCTCACGCTCGGCGCAGCGGCCGTCGCGCTCCAAGACCTCTGCTACCAGAACAGTGGTTGGATCCAATTCGGGTACCGGTTCAGTCTGGACTACAGCGTGCTGCTCATCGCGCTGCTCGCGCTCGGTGGTCGCAAGTTCGGCCTCGGCTTCCACGCGCTGCTTGCGTTCGCGTGCCTGGTGAACCTCTTCGGCGCGCTCACCTTCGACCGCGCCGAGCGCTTTTACGACCAGGACGGCACGCAAAACGTGATGTTCCAGCCCGACTGACGGGGCCGGTCGCGGCTGCAGCTCCAGCCGCTAGCGCTTGGCCAGCGCGTTCTCGAGCGCGCGAAACGCATAGTACTGATGCAGCACGTTGCGCACGTACGAGCGCGTCTCGGAGAACGGTGGCACGCCGCGGTACTTCTCGACCACCGTTTCGCCTGCGTTGTAGGCGGCCACGGTCAGTACCAGGTCGCCGTTGAACTTGTTGGCCAGCACGCGCAAGTAGCGAGTGCCACCGAGCACGTTCTGACGCGGATCGAAGGGATCGAGCACGCCCATGCTGGCAGCCGTGTCCGGCATGAGCTGCATCAGTCCCACCGCGCCTGCTTGTGACACGGCGTCGGGATAGAAGTTGCTCTCCACCAGCACGATGGCGCGGATGAAGGCTTGCGGTAGCTGGTAGAGCTGCGCGGCTTCCTGGATGTGCGGGTCGTAGCGGCGCGCGCGGTCCGGGTCGCCGCGGCGTCCGAAGGTTGCAGGCAGGCGGCCCCGCGACACCGCGAGCTGCTCGCCGGAGTCGGTGGAGTGATAGATGCGCTTGATGCCTGCGGCGGCCGGCCGGACGTTCGTGTAGTGCACCACGCCGTCGCGGTCGACGAAGCTGTAGATGTCGGCGAGCGCCAGGCGCGCAGGCGCAGCGAGCGCCGCCGCGAGCAACAACCAAACGACCACAGGACGCATCCCTCGTAGTTTAACCGGGTGTTGGCCGGCCTGACAAATCCCTCGCTGCAATTCGGTGGGAGCGCGGGCCCGGCCTGGGCCCGAGTAGCGAAAGCGGTGCGCAGGTGCGCGCGGCACGTCTTTCGACTATGTTCGCTCTTCCTTATGGCTCTCAGCTGCGACTACCTGGTGATGGGCAGCGGCATCGCTGGCCTGACTTTTGCGCTGGAGGCCGCCCACGAGGCCGACGTGGTCGTGCTGACCAAGGCGGCGCTCGAGGAATCCGCCACGGCGCACGCCCAGGGCGGCATCGCGGCCGTGCTCGACCCGGCCGACTCCTTCGAGCGCCACGTCAGTGACACGCTCGAGGCAGGCCGAGGCCTGTCGCACGAGGACGTGGTCGACATGGTCGTGCGCGACGGTCCGCGCAGCATCCACGAGCTGATGGAGCTCGGCGCGAGCTTCAGCCGAGCGGAGGGCAACGGCGACGCCGGCAACGCGCTCGACCTCACCAAGGAGGGCGGGCACACCGCGCGTCGCGTCGTGCACGCCGGCGACGTCACCGGTCGCGAAGTGCAGCGCGCGCTGGCGGTTGCTGCGCGCAGAAACCCTCGCATCCGGATTTTCGAGAACCACATGGCGATCGACCTGATCGATCGCGCGAAGTTCGGCGGCGCGCGCTCGATCGCCGGCGCGTATGCGCTCGATCGCACCACGGGTGCCGTGCACACGATCACGGCGCGCGCGACGGTGCTGGCTACCGGCGGCGCGGGCAAGGTCTACCTGTACACCACCAACCCCGACGTCGCGACCGGCGACGGCGTTGCGATGGCCTACCGCGCAGGCGCCGAGATCGCGAACATGGAGTTCTTCCAGTTCCATCCCACCTGCCTCTTCCACCCGCACGCCAAGAACTTCCTGATCAGCGAAGCGCTGCGCGGCGAGGGTGGAGTGCTGCGGCTCAAGGATGGCAGCGCGTTCATGGCCAAGCACCACGCACAGGCCGATCTCGCGCCCCGCGACGTGGTCGCACGCACCATCGACTTCGAGCTCAAGCGCACGGGCGAAGACTGCGTGTGGCTCGACATGAGCGCGCGCCCCGCCAGCTATCTGCGCGAACGCTTCCCCACGATCCACGCCGAGTGCTTGAAGTACGGCGTCGATATGACGCGCGAGCCGATTCCGGTCGTGCCGGCGGCGCACTACATGTGCGGCGGCGTCGTGGTCGATGCCGACGGTCGCACCAGCGTGCCGGGGTTGTGGGCGATCGGCGAGACCACTTGCACCGGCTTGCACGGTGCCAACCGCTTGGCCTCGAACTCCTTGCTCGAAGGCTTGGTCTACGGGCGTCGCGCTGCGCTCGCACTGTGCAGCGAGCCGCATCGCCCGCCGGCGCTCGATCTTCCCGACTGGGACGCCGGCGAAGCCGCGCCGAGCGATGAAGCCGTGGTGGTCGCGCACAACTGGGACGAGCTGCGCCGCTTCATGTGGAACTACGTCGGGATCGTCCGGTCCGACAAGCGCCTGGCGCGCGCCGCACGCCGCATCGCGCTGCTCAAAGACGAGATCCGCGACTACTACTGGAAGCACCTGGTCACGGCCGACCTGCTCGAGCTGCGCAACATCGCAGACGTAGCCGAGCTGATCGTCGCGTGTGCCCAGTTCCGCAAGGAAAGCCGCGGCCTGCACTACACGATCGACCACGCCGTGGTGGACGACGCAGGCTTCCAGGGCGACACGCTGATCTGGCGCGGCTCGGAGCCACGATTGCGCCGCATCGCATGAACATACGGCGCCGTATGCGAACGGGTTGACACGCTTGGGCCTCGTCGCTACAAGCGCCCCAGGCGCGGATGCCGCTGCATCCCAGCCGAGTACACATGGGGATTCGCTGTTCCCCTGGGAGAAGCCATGGCCGGTTACCTGTTCACGTCCGAATCCGTCTCCGAAGGTCATCCCGACAAGATCTGCGACGCCATCTCCGACGCAGTGCTCGACGCGTGCCTCGCGCAAGACAAGCGCTCGCGCGTCGCGTGCGAGACGCTCGTGAAGACGGGTTTCGTGGTCGTCGCAGGTGAGATCACGACCAACGCCAGCGTCGACTACGCCAAGGTCGTGCGCGAAGCCGTGCGCGAGATCGGTTACACCGATTCGTCGATGGGCTTCGACGCCAACACCTGCGCCGTGCTCAGCGCCGTCGAGCAGCAGTCGCCTGACATCTCGCAGGGCGTGACCGAAGGCGCGGGTCTGTTCAAGGAGCAGGGCGCCGGCGATCAGGGTTTGATGTTCGGCTTCGCGATCGACGAGACGCCCGAGCTCATGCCCATGCCGATCCTGCTCGCGCACAAGCTGGTCAAGCAGCAGGCCACGCTGCGCAAGAACGGCAAGCTCAAGTGGCTGCGTCCCGACGCCAAGAGCCAGGTCACGATCGAGTACGGCGCCGACGGTCGTCCCGCGCGCATCGATGCCGTGGTGCTCTCGACGCAGCACGAGGACGGCATCAAGCACAAACAGATCTTCGACTCGGTCGTGGAAGAGATCATCAAGCCGGTGTTGCCGGCGAAGATGGTCGACAAGAAGACCAAGTTCTTCGTGAACCCCACCGGCCGCTTCGTGGTCGGTGGTCCCTACGGTGACTGCGGTCTCACCGGCCGCAAGATCATCGTCGACACCTACGGCGGCATGGGTCGTCATGGCGGCGGCGCGTTCAGCGGCAAGGACCCGTCCAAGGTCGATCGCTCGGCGTGCTACTTCGCGCGCTACGTCGCGAAGAACATCGTGGCGGCCAAGCTCGCCACCAAGTGCGAGGTGCAGGTGGCTTACGCCATCGGCGTGGCCAAGCCCGTCGGCGTGTACGTCACCACGTTCGGCACCGGCATCGTGGACGACGAAAAGATCGCCAAGGTCGTCGCCGAGATCTTCGACTTCCGCCCGGCCGCGCTGATCGAGACGCTCGATCTTCTGCGCCCGATCTACCGCAAGACGGCGGCCTACGGTCACTTCGGCCGCACCGAGAAGACCTTCACCTGGGAAAACCCAGACCGCGCCCTCGAGCTGGCGGATGCACTGCGCCCGAAGTCGAGCAAGGCATCGGGCGGCAAGGCCAAGCGCTCCGGCAAGGCGAAGCGCTCCGAGCTCGGCGCCGAAAGCGCCTGACAATCCAGTCACTTGCGCAGCGTGCCGAGCTGGCCGTCGGGCTGACAGTCGGGCTGGCTCAGCCGTTTGCGCAGGCGCGCTGTGGAACTTTCGGTGGGCGTTCGGCCTCGAACGCTATATGCTGAAGGTCGCAGGTGGTCGTACACCTGCGCGAGGTAGGGCATCGCGGCATGGAGATACGGCTGAGCGTAGTGCTGCTGGCGGTTCTCGCATTCGCGGGCCACGCGCTCACCGCCTCCAGTCCCGTCGCCGTGCTCGACGCCAGCGACCCCGACGTGCGTGCGCTCGCGCAGCTGGAAGACGCCACCGCGCAGTCGCGCTCTGATCTGGAGCTGACACGACAGCTGACGAGCGCCTACCTGCGCATGGGCAGGCCCGGGCTCGCGATCGCCACCGTGCGCGCGGCGCCGCCGGAGTTGGTGCGCGATCCGTTGCTCACGCATCGTCTGGCGCAAGCCTACGAAGCCACCGGCCGCGTCGAAGATGCGCTCGCCACTGCTCAGCTCGCGCATGCGCGCTGCCTGTGCTCGGCGCGTGGTTCCGAGACCTGCACTTCGGCGCCGCGTTGTTCCATCGGCACGCTGGCTGCGCTCGAAATGCACGAGGACGCGCTCGAGATGCTCAACCGCTGGGGCGTGCAGAATCCGCGTCACGACGGCCGTACCGGTCTGGCCTATCGGCTCGCGCAGCGCACCGCCCGCATCGCTTCGATCGGGCTGGGCACGCCGGTGCCGTAGTCACGGGCGGTCGCTCGGCTCGTCAGCCGCGGCTGTCTGCCGTGTGCGCGTTGCGGCGCAAGCGCGTGCTGGGATACGCTCGCCACGTGCAGCGCCGCGAGCACGCCCGCTATCGCCTCTGGTTTCCCGTTCAGATCGAAGCGGGCGGTCAGGTCAAGGTCGCGATCAACCACAACATCGGTGCGGGCGGCATGTTGATCGCGCTGTGCGCCGAACTCAAAGTTGGCGAGCCGGTGTCGGTCACGCTGCGTGTGCCGCCCGCCGGGGAAGAGCGCGTGTTGCGTGGTCGCATCGTACGCATCGATCCCAACACCGAAGATCCGGATGGCGAGTGGCCGTTCAAGGTCGGCATCGCTTTCGATCAGGTCTCGCAGGAGTTGATCCCTTTCCTGGAAGATGCTGTCACGCGCTTCGGTCCCTGACGCGAGGCGGGCCGTGATCGAGGTCGCGCGTACGTGGTTCCGTGCCACACTGCCGCCATGCTTCAGGCGGCGGCGAACGGTTTCCGCGTGCTCGATGAGCTGCGGCTGATCGGCGCAGGTGGCACGAACAAGGTGATGGCGGGCGAGCTATCGCGGCTCGCGCGACGTGCGCTGCAAGACGTGCGCTTGCCGGAGCCGCGCAAGGCAGGCACGGGCGCGTTGATCTATCCGTTCGACGCGCGCGTGGCCAAGGTCGCCGCGCTCTACCACCGCACCTGCGTGCGCGTGTTGTGGGACGTGATGGAGACCTCGGCTGCGCGGCTGGAACCGCTGTTCGCAGACCTCGTGCAGGCCGGCGCAGCGTGCGTGAAGCGCTTCCTCTGGGACGGCGCACGGCTGAGTGTGTACGCGCACGGCGTGCAAGAGTTTGCAGCTGGCGAGCGTCAGGTCGTCGGCACGGTGAAGAACGCGCTGATCGAAGCGGCGGCCGGCCAGGGCATGCGCGTTTCGCTCGATCCGGATGCGCCCGACATCGTGTTCGCCGTGCGCTGGGACGAGGGCGTCATACGCGTCTCGATCGATCTCGCCGGGCGCCCGATGAACCAGCGCGGCTATCGGCAAGAGCGTGCGCAGGCGCCGCTGCGCGAAGACCTCGCCGCCGTGCTGCTGATGTTGGCGCGCTACGACGCGCGCAGCGAGCTGCTCGTCGATCCGATGGCAGGCTCGGGCACGATTGCGATCGAGGCGGCGTGCATGGCGAGCGCGCGTCCGGTGTGGGTTGCACCGCGGCGAGCCCTCTTGCTTGGCATGCCCGCGTTTGCCGACGTGCCGCCGCTCGGCGAGTCGCCGCTGTTCGCGGACACGCAGCCGTGCGTGATCGCCAGCGACGTGGACCCGTACATGAAGCCGATCACGGAGCAGGCCGCGCAGCGTGCCGGGGTGGCCGAATCGCTGCACGTCCTGACCAGCGATTTTCGGGCGCTGACCCCGGAGCGCATCGCGGAGCTGGCCGGATCCGCCGCGGCCGGCCGCAGCCGGGGGCTCGTCATCAGCAACCCACCGTACGGCGAGCGACTCGACGACCCGGAGCTCGAGCGGCTCTACCAGGATCTCGGGCGCTTCTGTGCGCGTCTGCCGGGCTGGCGGGCGGCGTTCCTGGTCGCCAACCGCAGCTTCGAACGCGCCTTCGGCGGCCGGCCACGCGTCAAGAAGCCGCTGAGCAACGGCCCGCTGCACGGCTACTTCTACCTCTACGACTTGTAGCGCTCGGTCCGGCAATCGACGTTGCGCCGCCGATTTGCCACACTGGGGCATTGCACTCACCGGCGGCTCGGCTAAAGGTGGGGATGTAGGCGCTATGTACGGCAGTTGGCGGCAGAGTGCGATGCGTGGCTCGCGTGCAAGCGTGGCGGCCAGCGTGCTCGCCGAGCGCCTGCTCCTGCCTGGCGCGCTGGTCTGGCTGCTGGTGGTTGGCTCGGGCTTCGCCACTGCGCGGCCCAGCACGCCACGTTCGCGCACGCCCGAGGCAGGCTTGCGCGGCGAGTTCCCAGATTGCGGGCTGCGTCAGGCGCGTCGCCTTTACGTTGGCTTCGCCCAGCACATGTCGCTCGACGACATCGCGGCCGCTGCAGCGCAGTCCCGGCACCTGGTGCCCGACGTCCGGCGCCAGGTGTGTGCCTCGGCTACCTCGGCGAGCTCGGCCGTCTTGCGCTTGCAGAGCTCGCTGCGAGCCGCTCTCGCGTCGCGGCAGCGTGTGGACGTGTCTGCGGTCATCTTCTCCGACGCCGCCTTCTCGGACGCTCGCGTCGAGCTGCGTGAGCTGCTCACGCCGACCGCGCCCGTGGTGTTGGCTGCACTCGGCCCGCTCACGGGCAGCACCGATCGACCCAGTGGGCGATGGCACGTACGGGTGATGCGCCAGGACGACGTCTGGCAGGCCTACGACGTCTCCAGTCGCTGAACGCCGCCATCAGCAGCGACGAGCGTTCGAAGCGGCGCGCGCTGCGCGACTCAGGCGCTGAGCGGAACGATCAACCCGCTGCGCTCAGGTGATGAGCGGCGCGATCAACCACCGCCGCTCAGGTGATGAGCGGCGCGATCAATAGAGACACGACCGCCATCACCTTGATGAGGATGGCGACGCCCGGACCCGACGTGTCTTTGAAGGGATCGCCGACGGTGTCGCCGACGACGGCCGCCTTGTGCGCGGCCGAGCCCTTCTTGTGGCCCTCGAGCAGGCCCTTCTCGATGTACTTCTTGGCGTTGTCCCAGGCACCGCCGGCGTTCGCCATGAGCAGTGACAGGGTTGCACCGACTGCGAGCGCGCCGGCCAGCGCACCCGCCAGCACTTTCGCGCCGAGCAAGAAGCCGATCCCAACAGGTGCGATGATCGCGATGGCACCGGGCAAGAGCATCTCGCGAATCGCTGCGGCCGTGGCGATGTCGACGATGCGCGCAGGCTCCGGTTCCACGCCTTCCCTGCCTTCGAGCAGGCCCGGGATCTCACGGAACTGACGGCGAATTTCTTCGACGATCGCGCCCGCAGCGCGGCCGACGGCGGTCATCGTGGTCGAGCCGACGAGGCAGGGCAGAATGGCCCCGAGCAGGATGCCCATGAGCACATCGGCGTCGAGCAGGTTGAGCTGCAGCGCTGGCAGGTTGAGTGACTTCAGGTTGGCGTTCACCTCCATGTTGAACGCGGCGAACAGCGCGACGACCGTGAGCACGGCCGAGCCGATGGCGAAGCCCTTGCCGACGGCGGCCGTGGTGTTGCCCACCGCGTCGAGCTCGTCGGTGATCTTGCGGACGTCGGGGCCGAGCCCGCTCATCTCCGAGATACCGCCGCCGTTGTCGGCGATCGGGCCGTACGCGTCGACCGTCATCACGATCGCAGTGGCGGCGAGCATGCCGACGGCCGCGAGCGCGATGCCGTAGAGGCCGAGCACGTGGTTGCTGGCCCAGCCGACGATGCAGAGCGTGAGCAGCGGGATCGCGCAGCTCTCGAGGCCCACAGCCAAGCCGCGGATCACGTTCGTGCCGGGGCCCGTGAGCGAGGCCTGCATGATCGCGCGGATCGGGCCCATCGACGTGTAGTAGTCGGTCACCAGACCAACGATGGCGCCACCGATGGCACCGGCGGCCAATGCGACCAACGCGGTGTTGGCGATGCTGAACTGCGGCAGGATGAAGAAGCCTGCGGCGATCGTGAGGAAAGGCGGCAAGATCAGCGCCAGGCGCAGCACGCGCGCGGGCGGCAAGTTCTTGAGCATGCGCGTGATGAAGATGCCGAGGATCGACACGCCCAGGCCGAGCGTGGACAGCAGGATGGGCAGGCCCACCGCGGCCGCGCGCAGCTCGGTCTCGTTGGTGAGGGTGGGCGCCAGCGCTTGCAGCTTCGCGTCGATGGGCAGCGTGAGCCCGAGCGCCATCGCGGCGACCATGGCGGCGATGTAGCTCTCGTAGATGTCGGCGCCCATGCCCGCGATGTCGCCGACGTTGTCGCCGACGTTGTCGGCGATCACGCCCGGGTTGCGCGGGTCGTCTTCGGGGATGTTGGCTTCGACCTTGCCGACGATGTCGGCGCCGACGTCGGCGGCCTTCGTGTAGATGCCGCCGCCGATGCGCGCGAACAGCGCGATCGAGGACGCGCCCACCGCGAAGGCGTGCAGCACCGTGCCCAGCGCGTGGCCTTGGGCGTTGTGGAAGAGCTGGAAGAGCCCGCCGAGTCCGACGAGGCCCAGCCCGGCGACGCACAAGCCCATCACCGCGCCGCCGTCGAGCGCCATCACCAGCGCTGCCGCCATGCCGTGCGCGCGAGCCGCTTCGGTGGTGCGCACGTTCGCGAACGTCGCGGACTTCATGCCGAAGAAGCCTGCGAGCAGCGATAGGAACGCGCCCGCGAGGAACGCGAGCGCGGCGTTGACGCCGAGGCCTTGCGGGTTGAAGCCGAAGAACAGCGCGCTGGACACCACAACCGCGTAGATCGCGAGCACCTTGTACTCGCGTCCCAAGAACGCCATTGCGCCTTCGCGGATGTAGCGCGCGATGCGCGCCATGACAGCGTTGCCTTCAGGGGCGGATTTGACCCGGAAATAAAAACCGGTCGCTACGACCAGGGCGACGACGCCCATGGCGATGGCGTAGAGGGGAAGCCGTTCCACGCGTGACTCCTAGCTGGGCTCTGAAAATTACAGGAAAGACGCGCGCCTACATCCCGCAAATCGGGGCCCCGGTCAAGTGCGGAGCAGCGCCTCGATACGCGGGCCCAGGCGCGACCAGTGGTAGGGCTCCACCAGCGCCCGGCCTTGCGAGCCGATTTGCTCCCGTAGGGCGTGATCGTGCTGCAAACGGTCGATGGCCGTTCGCAGTTGGCCGGGCTCGTCGGGCGGCACGAGCAGGGCCGTGGTGCCGTCGCTCAAGAGGCTGGCCATGCCGCCGACCCGGGTGGCGATCACCGGCAGGCCGTGCGCTAGGGCCTCGAGCAACGCGTGCGGCACCCCCTCGCTGCGGCCGCTTTCGAGCGTGCGAGAGGGCATGACGAAGGCGTCGGCCGCCGAGAGCAGCAGCGCCTTGCGCTCGCCCATCACGTTGCCGAGCCAGCGCACGTCGGCGTGTTGGGTGCGTGCGAGTTGCTCGAGGCGCTCGCGCTCGGGACCCTTGCCGGCCACCAGCAACGTGACGTTCTGGTTCGCCACTGCGCCTATGGCAGAGTCGAGGCCTTTGACGGGCACCAGCCGCCCAAGGGCGAGCAGAGTGAAGCGCGAGAGCCCGAAGGCCTGGCGTGCGCGATCGCGCCGGGCAGCGGTGTCGGCGTTCGGCGGGTCCACTCCCATCGGCGCGACATACGTGCGCTGTGCGCTGTCCGGTCGCAGGTCAGTCGGCAGAAGCTCGAGGAACGTGTCGCGGTGTTGGGCAGTCACGAACCACAGCGCGCTCGCGTTGGCAGCGAGTTGCCGCGCGAGCGCACGACGCAGTGGCATGCGCGTGAGCAGGTGCACGTCGGCCGAATGGAAGACCGCCAGATGTGGCTTGCCGCGACGCGCCAGGCCCGCAACGAGCGCGCTCGGTAAGGCCCAGTGACTGACCAGCGCGTCCCAGTGCGCGCTGCGCGCAAGCGCCTGCCGCGCCAACGCGATGGGGTAGGGCAAGAGGCCCAGGTAGGCGCGTCGGTCGCGCTGCAAGTTGTCGGGAACACCTGCGCCATAGAACGTGCGCTGCCACGAGCGCGGGCGCAGATAGGGCACGTGCACGACCTGGATGTTCGACCAGCGTGGTGGGTCCATGCGCTCGCTGGGCTCGGGCGCGAGCACCTCGATCTCATGGCCGAGCGCTGCCAGCGCTCGCGCGAAGCCGAGCACGAACGTACCTGCGATGTCGTCAGGCGTTCTTGGGAAGCTGGTTGTGAGCAGTCCGATCCGCATGCGAGCTCCACAGCCAGCAGAGCACACGGCGCAGCGCCACGCGTGCGAGCACGAACGGGATCACGAAGAGTGCGTGGCGCAGGCCGATCCCGCTGTCTTCGTCGGCGTACACCGGCTTGACCACGACGTCGGCGACGCGCGCATCTTGCTGTACGAGCCAGCCGAGTAGATCGTTCGGGTATCCGTAGCCGTGCCAGAGCGCGTGCAGCGGCAAGCGCTCGCCCACGCGCCGGTGCAACGCGGTGTAGCCGCACTGTGAGTCTCGAATCGAAAGGCCCGTGGCCCAGCGCGTGCCAAGCGACAACACTTTGTTGCCGATGAAGCGTGCCAGCGGCATGTCTCGTAGAGCCAGTGGGTGCGAGAGGCGGTCGCCCTTGGCGTAGTCGGCTTCGCCGTGCAGCACCGGGCCCAAGAGCTTGTGCAGGTCGCGCGGGTCCATCTGTCCGTCGCCCGCCATCACAGCCACCACGTCTGCGCCGGCGGCGAAGGCCTGGCTGTAGCCCGTGCGCAGCGCTGCACCCACGCCCGCGTTGCGCGCGTGTCGCACCACGAGCACGCGCGGGTCACCCACTGCGTGGGCACGCTCACTGGTGTCGTCGCGGCTGCCGTCGTCCACGACCACGACGCGATCGACGTACGCCGGGATCGAGCGCAGCGTCGCGGCGATCAGGCGTCCCTCGTTGTACGCGGGGACGACCACCGCGATCTGCGCGTTGTGCAGCATGCCGCGCGCTTCCTACTCGACGGTGACGGTCTTTGCCAGGTTGCGCGGCTGGTCCACGTCGGTGCCCTTCAGGTCGGCGACGTAGTACGCGAAGAGCTGCAGCGGGATCACTGTCAGGAAGGGCAAGAGCTCGCTCTGCGCATCCGGGATTTCGATCACGTCGTTGCTGAGCGATTGCATGTCCTGATCGTCCTGCGTCGCGATCGCGATGATGCGTCCGCCGCGGGCCTTGGCCTCTTGCAGGTTGCTCATGCTCTTGTCGTGGTGCTCGTCGCGCGGGGCGATCACCACCACCGGCACGCTTGGGTCGATGAGCGCGATCGGGCCGTGCTTCATCTCGCCTGCCGCGTAGCCCTCGGCGTGGATGTACGAGATCTCCTTGAGCTTGAGCGCGCCCTCGAGCGCGATCGGATACTGCGCGCCGCGGCCGAGGAACAGAAAGCCGATGCCGTGCCCGTAGCGTCGCGCCAGCACCTGCAGCTGCGCGCCGCTCTCGACCACGTCGCGCATCTTGTTCGGCAGCTGCGTGAGCTCCGACAAAAGCTCGCGTGCGCGCTCGCGCGACAGCGTCCCGGTGCGGCGGCCCAGGTAGATCGCCAGCAGCGTCATCGCGACCAGCTGCGTGGTGAACGCCTTGGTCGACGCCACGCCGATCTCCGGCCCGGCGTGCGTGTAGAACGCGTGGTCCGCGAGCCGCGCGATCGACGATTCGACGACGTTCGAGATCGCGAGGACCGTCGCGCCCCTCTTCTTGGCCTCGCGGATCGCCTCCATGGTGTCGAGCGTCTCGCCGGACTGGCTGA
>DASVHQ010000307.1:0-27589 GCA_036382515.1 Polyangiales bacterium
GTCGGTCTTCGGCCGCTTCTCGGACATCTTCTTGTGCGAAATCCTCAAAATACCACGCAGTATTCCTGCGGTTTCGCACAAGAACCTGTCTCGAGAATCGACTCGAAGCCCTCGGTCCGGCTTTCTCCGACAGGCTCCTAGGCGTTCGGTCGCGCGGTCGTCCGTCACGTCGAAGCCCCCGGCCCGGGCTGACCACGAGCGTCGGTCGCCCGGGGGGGGCCTGCAACCTGGGCCGTGCATTCATCACAACCTGCCGGGGCGCTCGGGGTCGGCAGGTCGCTCTCGGGCTCGGCAGAGCGTCCTCGGCACTACCGCCGCGGCTTCGCAAGAGGCGCCTCGGGCCTGCGAAACGAGCCCGAGAGCGACCTGCCGACCCCGAGCGCTTGAATGTCATGGCTGAGTGAGCAGGCGGCGCGATGTCGTAGCAAGTGTTGTCGTCTGACGCCGCCACGGTTGCTCGCAGTGACTGCTGCCGATGCTCACGCCGAGCTAGGTCACGCTGAAGCCAGCATGGCTATTTGGAGCGTGTTGGGAGGGCGGGTCGCTCTCGGGCTCGTTTCGCAGGCCCGGGAGGTTTCAGTTGCGCACCGGCGCTTGTGCCGAGGACACTCTGCCGAGCCCGGGAGCGACCCGCCCTCCCAACACGCCCCAGCAGGTTGTGATGAATGCACAGAACCTGGGCTGCTCCCCCCTGCCTGACAGGCCTCACGCCTCCTAAGAATCGGGTCGAAGCGCCCCGACGGCGCATGATACGCTGCCGCGCCCCACCGACCCAGCTCGGCCTTCACCCATGCAACTTTCAGTCGTCATCCCCGCCTTCAACGAAGCCAAGACGCTCGACGAAGTCGTGCGCCGCGTCGACGAAGCCCTCGCCGACAAAGAAATCATCGTGGTCGACGACTGCTCGACCGATGGCACTGCCGAGGTCGCCAGGCGCCTGCAGGACGCCGGCAAGATCCGCCTGTTTCGTCACGAGAAGAACCAGGGCAAGGGCGCCGCGCTGCGCACGGGCTTCGCGCAGGCGCAGGGCGAAATGGTCATCGTCCAGGACGCCGACCTCGAGTACGACCCGCTCGAGATCCCCAAGCTGATGCAGCCGATCCTGGCGAACAAGGCCGACGTGGTCTTCGGCTCGCGTTTCATCGGTGGCGAATCCCACCGGGTGCTCTACTTCTGGCACTCGTTGGGCAACCGCTTTCTCACGCTCGTGTCCAACATGTTCACCGACCTGAACCTCACGGACATGGAGGTCTGTTACAAGCTCTTCCGCCGCGAGGTGATTCAGAGCATCACCATCGAAGAGTCGCGCTTCGGCTTCGAGCCTGAGATCACAGCGAAGGTCGCACGCGGCCACTACCGCATCTACGAGACGGGCATCAGCTACAGCGGCCGCACCTACGCCGAAGGCAAGAAGATCGGCTGGCGCGACGGCGTGCGCGCGCTGTGGTGCATCGTCAAGTACAACGTGTTGCAGTAGCGCAGCACACGGGTGCCCTGCCCGGCTGCCAGCAACCACGTGGACCACGTGAACCACGTGGTCCACGTGAACCACGTGAACCACGGCGCGCGCGCGCAGGCGTGGCGGCCGACAGCTGCGACCAGAACAGGCTCTTGAACGGGCTGCCAGAGACCCAGTAGCGCGCGAAGCCGGCGTCCTCGAAGTCGAACTTCATGCGCCGGTAGGTGACTTTCACGCCCTCGGGCCGCCAGAACTCGGGCTTGGTCTGCATCGCAACCTCCTCGAAATACACTCCTTACTGTTACACTACGCGGTGTGACAATGCAAGCCGAAGCCGGGCGCCCGCAGGCTCACTGCCGAAAGAGCGAAAGGAAAGAGCGGATCAACCCGCGCGCGCCACCTGCGCGGAAGTCGACCTCGCTCATGCGGTCGAGCTCGGCCTGCGCGGCCCGACGCTCGGCGAACGCCTTGTCCACCTGCCCTGCCCCGATCGCCATCAGCTTCTCCGCCTCGCCGTGGTCCAGCCAGATGCCGCCGCAGTGACCACAACGATCGATCTCGACGCGCGCCTGACTCACGCCAATGTCTTGCAACAACATCTGGGCGCTGCAGCGCGGACAACCGATCTTGCCTGGCCGCACCGCACCGGCCGTCTCGGAACGGTCCCACAGCGACGGATCGGCCGCAGCACCGAGCGCCTCGAACATCTCGCCTTGGTCGAAGAAGGTTCCATGACCCTTCGGACAACGGTCGAGAAATGCGGTCTTCTGCTGCACCTCGTGCATCGACGCCTGGCAGCGCGGACAGCCGATGATCTTGTCGGTCTTGCGTTTACGTTCACGCGACATGCTTGCCTCTCGCCTCGCGAGCCTCGAATGGTAAGTATCGATCGGTCAGGCCGATGCGGACAAGCACGCAGCCGGTGAGGGCCAAGCTATGTGATCATGCGACACGCTGCGCGGCTACGACGCCTTGTCCGCGTACATCGCGCGATCGGCGCGCTCGATCACGGTCTCGAACGACTCACCAGACTCCACGGTGGCGCCACCGAGCGAGATCGAAACCTGCACCCTCCCGTGATCGTCGTGCGGCACCTCGATCGGCAGCCGCGCGCGCAGCCTTCCAACGAGCTCGGCCAGGTCGCGCGGCCCGGCGCCCGGCAACACGAGCAAGAATTCGTCGCCGCCGATCCGTCCAACCCGATCGCTCGCGCGAATCGTGTCTTGCAGCGTTCGTGCGACGGCGCACAGAGCGAGATCACCCACCAGGTGTCCGTGCTGATCGTTGATCGACTTGAATTTGTCGACGTCCACGACCATCACCGAAACCATCGGTGACGCCTCGGCCGTAGGCATGAGTGCGCGACGAAAGAAGTTGCTGATGCCACGACGATTGAGCATGCCGGTCAACTCGTCGGACACGCTCTGCTGCACCGCTTCCTGCTGCTGCGCGCAGCGGAAGATGTGACGATCGATGCGCGCGACCAACTCCTCGATGTTCACCGGCTTGGACAAGAAGTCGTCGGCGCCCAGATGAAAGCCTTCGACCAAGTGCAGCGTGTCGTTGTGTGTCGACACCACGATCAAAGGTGCGTCACCGAACCGTTCTCGAAAGGCATGGATGAAGTCGGAGCCGCCCACGGAGGGAATCTCGAGGTCGGTAATCACGAGATCCGGAATGTACGTGTCTAAGAGCGCCAGGGCGTTTTCGCCCGTCGTCGCAGTCACGACATCGTAGCCCTCGAGCGCGAGAGGCCGCGCCAGAGCGCCACCCTCGGCCTCGGTCGTTTCCACGATCAAGATGCGATGGGCCATGAACGACAACCCTCAGGCCGCCCCCCGGGCGGCAGTCCGAACAACATGTGCACTCTGCGGCAAAGCGCCAGTGCCGCCGAAGCGCCGCCGCCTGACGCGGACCGGCAGCCACACGACGGCTCGTGGGTACGCGTTTCTGGCGCAATGCCTCGGCCGCGGCGACCATCGACGGCCATGCCGCCCCCCGGACGCATCCGCGACGCGGCGGTGTTGTGCAGCTTCGCGATGCCCGCGTTCCTCGGCGCGGCGCTCTTCATGCTGCTGCAGCTGCTGGTCGGCCGGGTGCTGCTGCCGCAGCTGGGCGGGGCCCCGGGGGTGTGGGTCAGCTGCCTCGCTTTCTTCCAGCTCACGCTGTGCGCGGGCTACGCATGGGTGCACCTCGCGACCCGGCGCAGCTCACGACCCGTCAGCAGCTTTTGGCAGCCGGCGTTGGTTTTGGCGGTGCTCGCGAGCGGGCCGCTGCGCTTGCCGCCTGTCGCGGCAGATTACTGGTCGCCCACCTGGACCGTGCTGCGCTTCCTGATCCGACACGTGGCGTTGCCGTCGCTCGTGCTCTCGACCACGGCGCCGATGCTGCAGACCTGGTATTTCGCCGTCACGCAGCGCGCGCCGTTCGCGCTGTACGCGGTTTCGAATGCGGGCTCGTTCGCCGGACTGCTTGCCTATCCCCTGCTGATCGAGCCGCGACTGCTCTTGCACACGCAGCGAGTGGCCTGGAGCTACGGCTTCGGCCTGTACGCGCTGCTGATGGCGGCGCCAGCGGTGCTCGCGTGGCGCAGGCGCACTGCCACGCTGCAGCTCGGCGGTGCGCAAGGCGCGCAGCCTGCTTCCTGCGTCGAGCTACGCCAAGCACTGGGCTGGCTCGGGCTCTCCGCAGCGCCCACTGCACTGCTGGCGGCGATCACCAATCACATCAGCGTCGACGTTCCCGCCGGACCGCTGGTCTGGGCCGCACCCCTGGCGCTCTACCTCGCCTCGTTCGTCGTGGCGTTCGCGCGCGAACGCAGCCAGCAAGCGCAGGCGCACGAAGCGCTGTGGATCGCCTGCACGGTCGCGTTACCGATCCTGCTCTTGCCGGGCAACGAAGCACGGCTGCCGGTGTTGATCGGCGTACCGCTTCTGACCCTGTGGGTTGGCTCGATGCTCTGCCACAGCAAGTTAGCGCAGCGGCGTCCCGTCCCGGAGCAGCTCACCGCATACTATGCCTGCATCGCGGCCGGCGGCGCGCTCGGCGGCGGCGCTGTGGCCTTCGTCGCACCGCACGTCTTCTCCGATCACTACGAGCTGGTGCTCTCGCTGATCGGCGTGCACGCGTTGCACCTGACGTACGCGCGGCGCCGCGATCGTCGTTCCGCGCCATCGGGCGCACAACGTCTGGCGTGGCTCGGGTTCGGCCTGGCCATGCCCGTGCTGGTCGCCACGCTCTGGGTGCAAGTCGCGGGCCTCGGTCGAAGTGGCCAGGTGCTGGCGCGCACGCGCAACTTCTTCGGGCCGCTGCAGGTGTTCGACGCACAGCGCGTACGCGTGCTCGCCCACGGTCGGACCGATCAGGGACAAGCGCTACGCGATCCCGCGCGTAGTCGAGAACCCGTGGGCTACGTGGGCAAAGAGACCGGCGTGGGGCGTGCGCTGCGTCTGCACGCCACCGGCCGGCCGCGCGAGCTCGGCGTGCTCGGCCTCGGCGTGGGCGCGCTCGCCACGTACGCGCGAGCAGGCGACAGCTTGCGCTTCTACGAGATCAACCCCGACGTTGCACCTCTGGCCAGGCGCTGGTTTGGCTTTCTCGATGGCACACGCGCCGCGCTACGCATCGTGAGTGGTGACGGTCGCATCGCGCTCAGCCGCGAGCCTCATCATGGCTTCGACGTCTTCGTGCTCGATGCGTTCTCGAGCGACGCCATCCCCGCCCACCTGCTCACGCTCGAAGCGTTCGCAGTGTACCTCGGGCAGCTGGCTCCCGACGGCGTGCTGGTGGTGAACGTCTCCAATCGCCACCTGGACGTAGAACGAGTGGTCGCGGGTAGCGCCCGAGCGCTCGGGTTGCCGTATCACGTGCTACAGAGTCGCGGTGATGCAAAGCAGGGCCTGGTGCGCGCGCGCTGGGTCGTGATGGCGCGCTCGCAAGCGCTGCTACAGCCGCTGCTCGGCGGCGAGACCACGGAGCTACCCGTGCACGAGCCCGTGCTGTGGACCGACGACCACATGAGCATCTTGTCGATCGTACGCTGATCTGCAACGCAACCGACCGCGCGCAGTCCCAAAATGCATTCGGCGGAACCATGCTTGCGCACGATCCCGCCGAATCCTCCGTCCCCAAGTCTGCCGTGTCAGCCGCGCAGCTTGGGCTGCGTGGCTCAAGCCTGCATCACGAGCCTTCTTCGTACTCGGCGTCGATGACGTCGTCTTGCTTCTTCTTGGGCTCGCTCTTCGCACCGCCGCCGCCGCCAGCTGCACCACCGGGGGCGCCGCCAGGGGCGCCGCCGCCGCCACCACCGCCGGCACCGGCGTACGCCGCCTGCGCCACTTCGTGCATGACCTTCTCGAGCGCCTCGGTGCCGGTCTTGATGCCGTCCTTGTCTTGCTTGTCGATCGCCGAGCGCAGCTTGATGATCTGCTCGCGGATCGCCGCGATCTTGTCGACCGGCAGCTTGTCCTTGGTCTCGTCGAGCGTCTTCTCCACTTGGTAGCAGAGCTGGTCGGCACGGTTGCGGGCTTCGACCTCGTCGCGACGGGACTTGTCGTCTTCCTCGTGCTTCTTGGCCTCGTCGACCATCTTCTGGATCTCGGATTCACTGAGACCGCTGTTGGCGGTGATGGTGATCTTCTGATCCTTGCCGGTGGCTTCGTCGCGCGCCGTGACGCTGAGAATGCCGTTGGCGTCGATGTCGAACACGACCTTCACCTTGGGCACGCCGCGCGGTGCGGGCAGGATGCCTTCGAGGTGGAAGCGGCCGAGCGTGCGGTTCAAGCGCGCTTCGGCGCGTTCACCTTGCAGCACGTGGATCTCGACCTTGGTCTGATTGTCCTCGGCGGTGGAGAAGGTTTCCTCGCGCCGCGTGGGGATCGTGGTGTTGCGCTCGATCAGCGTGGTCATCACGCCGCCCAGCGTCTCGACGCCCAGCGACAGCGGGGTGACGTCGAGCAGCACCATGTCTTTGACTTCGCCCGAGAGCACGCCGGCTTGCACCGCGGCACCGATGGCGACGACCTCGTCGGGGTTCACGCCCTTGTGGGGCTCTTTGCCGAAGAACTTCTTGACGGCTTCCTGCACCATCGGGATGCGCGTGCTGCCACCGACGAGCACGACTTCCTGGATGTCGCTCGGGCTCTTGTTGGCATCGGCGAGCGCCTTCTTGGTGGGCTCGAGGGTGCGCATCACGAGCGGCTCGATCATGGCCTCGAACTTGGCGCGCGACAGCCGCACGTTCATGTGCTTGGGGCCCGACGCATCGGCCGTGAGGAACGGCAAGTTGATGGTGGTCTCGAGCTTGGACGACAGCTCGATCTTCGCCTTCTCGGCGGCGTCCTTCAGACGCTGCATCACCATCTTGTCGTGCGTGACGTCGATGCCCTGATCCTTCTTGAACTCGGCTGCGAGGTAGTCGATGACCACGTTGTCGACGTCGTCACCACCGAGCTGCGTGTCGCCGTTGGTGCTGATGACCTGCACGACGTTGTCGCTCACCTCGAGCACCGAGATGTCGAAGGTACCGCCACCGAAGTCGTAGACCACGATGACTTCGTCGGACTTCTTGTCGAGGCCGTAGGCCAACGCAGCAGCAGTGGGCTCGTTCACGATGCGCTTGACGTCGAGGCCCGCGATGCGGCCAGCGTCCTTGGTGGCCTGACGCTGCGCGTCGTTGAAGTACGCGGGCACGGTGATCACCGCTTCGGTGACTTCCTCACCGAGGTAGTTCTCGGCCGCGCGCTTGAGCTTGCGCAGCACGTGTGCGCTCACCTCGGGCGGCGCCATTTCGTTGTCGCGCGCACCCAGCACGCAGTCGCCATTCTGGCGGCGCGTGATCTTGAACGGCACGCGCTTGAGATCGTTCGGGTTGATCTCGTCGAAGCGGCGACCGATGAAGCGCTTGGCAGAGAAGATCGTGCCTTCGGGATTGGTGATGGCCTGACGCTTGGCGATCTGACCGACCAAAATTTCGCCTTGCTCGTCCCACGCGACAACCGAAGGCGTGATGCGATCGCCTTCTTCGTTCACGATGACCTTGGGCTCTTTGCCCTCCATGATCGCCACGACCGAGTTGGTCGTGCCGAGGTCGATGCCGATGATCTTACCCATGGTCGCGTGTCCTCCTGCTGCGTGCCCGAGCGCTCGCGCTTCGAGCCACCCACCGGTGCTTCCGGTCTTTGAAAGGCCGGCGTGTGGCCGGCGATGTCTAACTCGCCGGCCTGTCGCCGACTTGCCCGTGTGAACGAATCGGCCGGGTTGCCCCGCCCGATTCCCTTGTCTGGCGGCCAACTTAAGCAGTACCGAGAGTGCGTCAAGGGTGGTTTTTTCGCGTCGCGGCGCGCCCGTGACGGCGGGCCCGAGTGCGCCAAAGGCGCGACATCGTTGTGTTCTTCAGCTGCGACCCCGACTAGCCGGCAGGCACGCGACGGATGGTGCCATCTTCGATGCCCTCGCGCAGCTTGCGCACGTCTTCGTTGTCGCAGAGCACCACCAACGTCACCCCCGGCTCGATCAGGAAGTCAGGCCCGGGGTTGTAGGTATAGGTGCCGTCGGGGTTGTGGGCGGCCAGCACCAGCACCTTGGTCTCCTGCCGGATGCTGGTCTCGCGCAGGCGTGCGCCGATCAGGCTCGAGCCCTCGGGAATGCTCACCTCTTCCACCCGCAGCGCCTGGGTGCGGTCGCGCAGCATCTTGTCCAGGAACTGGACCACGCTCGGACGGACCAGCTCGCTGACCACGCGCATGCCGCCGATCTGGCTGGGTGAGACCGTCGCGTTGGCGCCGGCGCGCTTGAGCTTGGTCTCGGCGGTGTCCTCTGTCATCTTCGCCACGATGCGCAAGCTCGGGTTGAGCGCGCGCGCCGTGATGGACACGAACACGTTGTCTCGGTCATCCGGCAGGGTCGCGGCCAGGCCCTTGGCGCGGGCGATGCCGGCCTGGTGCAGCACGTGATCGAAGGTCGCATCGCCATGGACGTAGAGCATGCCCGGCACGCTCTCCTCGGCGACGCGCGACAGGCGCTCCTGGTTGGTGTCGATCACGACAAATGGCGCCTTGGTGACGGCCAGCTCCTCGACCACGTGGATACCGGTGGCACCGACCCCGACCACGATGATGTGATCGCTGAGCTCGTCGATCTGTCTTTGCATACGCCGCCTCCGAAACACGCCTTGGAGATCGCCCTCGACGATGAACGCCGTGAGCGTGGAGATGAAGAAGAGCAGCGAGCCGCTGCCCAGTACGATCAGCGCGATCGTCCAGCCGCGCGCGCCCGGGGTGTGGTCCATGCCCGGGAGCACCTCACCGTAACCCACGGTCGAGAGCGTGATGATGGTCATGTACAGGCAGTCGCCGTACGACCACTGGCCGGCACCGATCACGTGATAGCCGGCCGCGCCGGTGGCTGCGACGACGGTCAGAGCGATGGCACCGAGCAAGAGCTGGCGCACGAGCTCCTGTCGGGTGTCGACCTGGCTGTCCACGGTGTGATCGGACGGTGAGCGGGGGATGCTGTCAACTTCGTGGTGGGTGGGCGGCGTGGCCTTGACCGCGGCGGCTTCGCCAGGCACACGTACGCGCCGTGGGCCAGACCGGAACTGAAGTCGCCGCCGCCGAGAGCAGCACGCACAACGCGCAGGCCGAGAGCACGCGTCGCGCGGGCCGCGGCGTGCTCTCCATCACTGGCTCCAAGCTCTACTTCATCGTCGCGGGGTACGCGGTTCAACTGCTCTTGCCGCGACTGCTCGGCAGCCCGGAGGCCTTTGGGCTGTTCTCGGCGGCGATGAGCTTCGTGTCGATCCTCAACAACGTGCTCATCACGGCCACGATCCAGGTGGTGAGCAAGCGCGTGAGCGAAAATGTCGAGCGCAGCGAGCAGGCGTTACGCCAGGCGCTGGAGCTACAGCTCTTGGTCGGCGTGGTGATCGGCGGAGCGCTGGCCTTGTCGGCGGATCCGCTCGCGACCAAGCTGATGCTCGATCCTCAGCTCGCGCCGCTGTTCCGGCTGTCCGCGGTGGTCGTGGTGTCGTACGCGCTGTATGCAGCCGTGATCGGTGCGCTCAACGGTCGACAAGATTTCGTGCGTCAGGCGGCCTTCGACGCGAGCTACACGACCCTGCGCAGCACCGGCATGCTCGGCGCGGCGTTGCTTGGTTTCGGTGCGGTCGGCGCATTCGCGGGCTTCTCGCTCGCGGCCGTGCTGGTGCTCCTGGCGGCGCTGGTGTTCGTGGGCACGGGCAAGGCGGGCGAGCGCATGGCGTGGGGCGGTTGGCTCGCGTTCATGGCGCCACTTTGGCTCTACCAGCTGTGCGTGAACTTGATCCTGCAAGTGGATGTCACGCTGCTCAAGCGCAGCGTGGCCGAGCTGGCGATGGCCAGCGGCAGCGCGGCCACGGTGGCGGCCGATCTCGCGTCACGCTACGTGGGTTTCTATCGCGCCGCGCAGACCTTCGCGTTCGTGCCGTATCAGCTGATCTTGTCGGTGGCGTTCGTGATCTTCCCGATGGTCTCGCAGGCCGTGAGCGTGGGCGACGACGAAGCCACGCGCCGCTACATCCGCGGCGCGATGCGCTTTTCGCTCTTGCTCTTGATGGCGCTGGCCGCGCCGATCGCCGGAGCCTCGGCGGGCGTGATGCGCATCGTCTACCCGGGCGACTACCTCGCAGGCTCGCAGGCGCTGGCGCTCCTGTCGGCCGGCATGGTGTGCTTCGCGCTCTTCGTGATCGCCTCGACCATCATGAGCGGTGCGGGGCGGCCGGGGCTGTCGGCGGTGATTGCGCTGATCGCGGTGGGCCTGGTCGTCGGCTGCAATCTCGGCTTCGTGCATGCCGTGGGGGTCGGCGACCGTACGCTGCTGGCGGCGGCGGCCGGCACCAGCGTGGGCACCGCGTTCGCTTTGCTCACGATGGGCACCGCTGTCTATCTGCGCTTTGGGGCGCTGCTGGCGCCGGCCACCGTCGCGCGCGTGCTCTGCGCTTCGGGCGCCGCGTTCGCCGCGTCGCACTATCTACCAAGCACAAGCAAGCTGTCTTCGATCGTGGCGCTGGCGGGCGGCGGCGTGACCTATCTGGTCGCGCTCTTCGTGGTGCGCGAGCTGGGCGAGCCCGAGCTTGCGGCCGTGCTGCGCGTGGTGCGCCGCAAGTAGCCCGCCGCCGTCAGCGTACAGCGCGCGCGCGCTGGAAGTCGCCGCTCTTGCCGCCGCGCTTCTCGTACAGCGCGATCTCGTCGATGCTCATCTCGCGATCGATCGACTTGAGCATGTCGTAGACGGTCAGCGCCGCCACGGCGACCGCCGTGAGTGCCTCCATCTCGGCACCGGTGCGATCGAGCGCACGCACGCTGGCCTCGATGCGCAAGAGGCTCTGCTCCGGCTCCGGGTTGAAGCGCACCTCGCAGCCGGTGAGCGCGATCGCGTGGCACAGGGGGATCAGCTCGGGTGTGCGCTTGCTCGCCTGGATGCCGGCGATGCGCGCCACCGCGAGCACGTCACCCTTCTTGGCGGTGCCGCTGACGATGGTCTCGAGCGTCGCGGGCAGCATGCGCACGACCCCGCGCGCCACGGCTTCGCGCACGCTGACTGGCTTGTCGCCGACGTCGACCATGTGGGCGCGACCGCGCTCGTCGAGATGCGTGAGCGTGAGCGGCGTACGCGGGCTGCCACTCAAAGTCGAGCGCCGCGTTGCAGCCGAGCGTTTGGGATTGCCGCGAGCCATCTGCGGCTCGTAACACGGCCGGACCGCGCCCGAAAGCACGGTGCCGGCGCGACGGCGAGCACCCCGACGCGCCTGAGGCTCAGGCCGAGGCCAGCTGGAGGTCGTCGTCGGGCAAGTCGTGCCCGAGCAGGTCGAGCTCTTCCTCGTGCTCGCCGAGGGCGGGCGGGAAGCTGCTGACCGTGCCGACCATGCGCGCCACCAGCTCGACGCGCGAGTGCACGCCCAGCTTGGAGTAGATGCGCTTGAGATAGGTGTGGACAGTCGCCACGGTGAGCTTGGTCGCCTCGGCGATGGCGCGGGTGGAGGCGCCCGACACCAGCAAGGACACGACCTCCTTCTCGCGCTTGGTGAGCGGGGTGCGGTCCAGACGGGCTGCCAGCTCGAGTGTGCGCTTGCGGTTCTCTGGCCCGACGCGGTTCATCCGAACCGAGTACGACAGACCACGAGCCAGCGCTCGAGCACCCCAGCGGGCGAGCCTCAAATCGGTGGTGTCGAGCTTGTCGCTGCCCTCAGGCAGGTACAGATGGATCATGCCCAGCACCTGTCGGCCGTGGCGCAGCGGCAGGGACACGGGGTGCCCCTGGAGTGGCGGCGGCGGCGTGCTGTCCAGCTTGCGCTGGTCACCGAGCTCCAGCTCGACGCGGTAGGCCGTCGCGTTCGCGAGGTCCGCGACCAGCTTGGCCGCCCGCAGCGGGTAGGTGCGGATGGGATCGAGATGATTGAGATTTTCGGCGATTTGAAGGAACTCTGACGGGACCACGACTTCACCCTCTTGCTTCCAGGACGCCGCGAGCATCGAATCACCCCGATCCCGACCCTCGCGTGGCACCCGTGTGTTTCCTCATCAAGTCATGCGCATAAAGCGTACACCGCCTCAGTCCGTAGACTGGATGGTAATACTGGGTGTGTCAACCGCCGAGATGGCCAAGGTTTGCGCACACCCCTCGAAAATTGAGCGAAGACCCAGATCTCCGTAGGGTGGATCACCGGCCTGGGACGGCTGGAAGTGCTCAGGATCATGCCGCTTTTGGGAGCCTCGGCTGTCCCCAGCTGGGATCGTTGCAGGTCGGTCTCAAGAATCGCGAGATTGCACGACAGGCAACGATACGCGATGTTGCCGGCCACTAACTGATCCGAGCGTGCCGCCGACTGCTTTCGGCGCCACTGAAAGGACCATAGAGAGAGTCATGCACAAGGTCGTCATCATTGGGTCCGGCCCCGGAGGCCACACCGCAGCCATCTACGCAGCCCGCGCGAACCTCTCGCCCGTCATGGTCGAAGGCATCGTACGCGGTGGCGTCGCCGGCGGTCAGCTGATGATCACGACCGAGGTCGAGAACTACCCAGGCTTCCCCGATGGCATCAAAGGCCCCGAACTGATGGAGCTGTTCAAGAAGCAGAGCGAACGCTTCGGTACGAAGATCATCAGCGCCGACGTGGAGCGCGTCGACTTCAGCAAGCATCCGTTCAAGCTCTACACCGACGAGCAAGAGATCGCGGCACAGACCGTGATCGTCGCGACCGGTGCGCGCGCACGCTGGCTCGATCTGCCGAACGAGCAGAAGCTGCAGAACCACGGCGTGAGCGCGTGCGCGACCTGCGACGGTTACTTCTTCCGCAACCTGGACGTCGCGGTGGTGGGCGGCGGCGACACGGCCATGGAAGAAGCGAATTACCTCGCGGGCCTGTGCAAGAGCGTGACGGTGATCCATCGCCGCTCGGAGCTGCGCGCCTCGAAGATCATGGCCGAGCGTGCGCTCAAGAACCCGAAGATCAAGTTCGTGTGGGACTCGGCGGTGAGCGATGTGCACGACGTGAGCCAGAACAAGGTGACCGGGATCTCGGTGCAGAACCTGAAGACCGGCGCAATCAGCAAGCTCGCGGTGGAAGGCCTGTTCATCGCGATCGGCCACACGCCGAACACCGATATCTTCAAGGGCGTGCTGGACCTCGACGAGAACGGCTACGTGAAGACGAAGCCGGGCACCACGCAGACCAGCGTGGAAGGCGTGTTCGCGGCGGGCGACGTGCAGGACCACGTGTACCGGCAAGCGATCACGGCCGCGGGCACCGGATGCATGGCGGCCATCGAAGCGGAGCGCTGGTTGGCTACGCACGAGTGATGCGCGAGCACTGACGCGGCGACCACTCGAGACCCAGAAGCAGAGCGCTACCGAACGGCTGCTCGGGGCGGGGAGGCCTACGCGGGGGACGGGCGAGTTGCAGATGCGGCGGCCGCGAGGTGCTGCCTGCAGCAGCGCTCGCCGCGCAACTCGCCCTCGTACGACCGCGCCAAGTGGGCGCCGCGCCACCTGCGCCACTTGTCACGGTCGTACGCCCCCGCGCAGACCTCCCCGCCCCGAACAGCCTGGGGTGGAGGTGGCTCGCGCGAGCGAACAGCGTGTTGGTCGTGGGGGTAGGGCTCCGCAGCGCTGCGCTCGTGGTGACGGTAGCGAATCTCCCTATCCGAGTTGCTGGCGTGGCGCGTACGGTTAACCCGACGTGCGCGCGAGCGGCGGACCTGGCGTTGGCCTGTGGCATGATGGGTGCATTGGGGCTGGGCTGGAGGTCGCATGGCACACAGTGGCTCAAAAGGCGGTTCCGGGGATCGGGCGCGGGCTCTCGTTGCGCTGGCCTTGTCTGCGGCGCTCATGCACGGCTGTGCGCGCGCCCAGAACGAGCCGGCGCAGGGGGACGCGGCTACGACCGGATCGGATGCCGGCTCGAGCGCCGGGATCTGTGATGGCAGCGATGGCATCCGCCTGGGCATGTGGAGCGGCGGTGGGTTCGTCAGCCAGGAATGGTTGTTCATGCACCCGTACGGCGGCGCATTCGCTTTCGTCGACGGGCACTGCAGGTTCTACGCGAGCACGAACGCCATGAAGAGCATCGCGACGGGCTCGCTGACCACGGCCGAAGCGAAGCAGCTCGCGACCGAGATCGGCTGGGCGCAGATCGATGCCTTCAGTCGCCACGAAGATGCGAGCTGCCCCGACGCCGGTGCCTCGATGATCAGCAACGGCGTTCACGCGTTCGGCTGCAGCTGTGGTTGCGATGCCAATGCACCCGCGGGCCTCGCCGCGGCCGAAGCCGCCTCGCACGTGTGGACCAAGCGCCTCGCGGAGCAGGGCACGGCGCTCGATGGCGCGGTGCGCGCGACGCTAGAGGCTTATGGCGATGGAGTTGCTCCCGGCACGCTGAAGTGGCCGCTGACGCGCAGCGCCAGCGACTTCATCAGCCACGGCACGCTCGACGCCAGCTCCGGCGTCGTGGTCGACGACACGACCCAAGCCGCACAGCTGCGAATGCTGCGCCAGCTGACGCTTGCGCAGATGCCCCAGGCCGAAGCGATCCAGGTCGACATCGGCAGCAGCGGCACGTACACCCTCCTGGTCCGAGACGAGCTACCCGCGAACGTGGCCACGGCCGTGGCAGCTTTCAAGCACTGAAGCCGGTTCTGCGCCGACCCTGACTCGACGAGCCAGCTACACCGCTGCGCGCGAGCAATCACAAATCGTTGCAGGCTCGCTGGCCACGCTCGCTCACGATGGCAGGCCAACCCGCGCGGGCATCGGACAGCCGGGCCGTAGGTCCGACACGCAACCCGGCCCCGCGAACGACCCGCCGACGAAGACACGATGCCAGCGCGACCTGTCCGGTCGCCGCGAGCCACCACCACGTGAAGCTCGTTGGGTCGGAGGGGTCTTGGCGGGGGCGTGCGACCGTGACAAGTGGCGCGGGTAGCGCGGCGCCCGCTTGGCGCGGTCTTGCGAGGGCGAGTTGCGCGGCGAGCGCTGACCTGTGCACCCCCTCGCGGCCGCCGCATCTGCAACTCGCCCGTCCCCCGCCAAGACCCCTCGGACCCAACGAGCCGTCCGGTCGCGCTCTGCCTCTCACTCCCGCGTACCGTTATCTGGCGCGACCCCGGCGTTTCATGGCCAACTGCCCAACGAAGCATTCCGCCCGGAGTGCACGTGAAAGGTGATAGAGTCGGCCTCGTCGCGACGGGGACAGCACGAACATGGAAGACGTCCAAGCGGCATTGGGCACCATCCATCTGTTTCGCGGGCTCACCGCGCGCGGACTCGAACGCATCGCGGCCATCGCTGGCGAAGAGACCTACGAGCGCAATACGCTGGTGTTCCGCGAGGGCGAGCTCGGCGACAAGCTGTACCTGATCCTCGAGGGCAAGATCCGCATCTCGCGCAACTTGCCGGGCATGGGCGAAGAAGCCTTCGCGGTGCTCGGTCAGGGCGAGGCGTTCGGTGAGATGTCGCTGATCGACGACGTGCCACGCAGCGCGGATGCCCACGTGCACGAGAAGTGTCGGCTTTTGGTGATCACGCGCGAGGCGTTCGAAGACCTGCTCTTCATCCACAAGGACCTCGCGTACGAGATCCTGTGGAACTTCATCAAGATCTTGTCGCAGCGCCTGCGCGAGGCGAACGACAAGATGGCGTTCATGAGCCTGAGCGGCCGCTTCTGAGCGTGCGCTGCGGCCTCGACTTGACGGGTGCGCGACGCGCGTGGTCGTCGAGCACGTGAGCGATGCAGGCGGTGAGCCGCTTGGCGGTGGGCAGGTGCAGGAATTCGTTCGGCCCGTGGGCATTGGAATGCGGCCCGAGCACACCGGTGATCAGGAACTGCGCCCGGGGGAATTTGCGACCGAGCATGGCCATGAACGGAATGGAGCCGCCCTCGCCCATGAAGCACGGATCCTGGCCGAAGCACGCACGCGAAGCCTTGCTCAGCGCCTCGGCGAGCCAGGGCGCGAGCGCGGGCGCATCCCAGCCGGCGCCACCTTCCTCGGCCTCGAAACGCACCAGCGCCCCGTGCGGTGGAGCTTGCTCGAGCAGGCGTTTGACGCGCGTGCGTGCGCGCTTGATGTCGCAGGTCGGTGGCAGGCGGATCGACAACTTGAGCGTGGTCGAGGTGCGCACCACGTTGCTGGCATCGCCGAGCGCAGGCAAACCTGCGGCGGCGGTGACCGAGAGCGTGGGGAACCAGCAGCGCCGCAAGAGCAGCTGCGCCGGGTCGTGGTGCATGGGACGCGTACCACCAGCCCAGCGGTAGTCGGTGTAGACGGTCTTCTTCAAGATCTTCGCGGTGGCCTTGGTCTGCTCGACGCGCGCTCGGGGGATCTTCACGTGCAGCTCGCGCAGCTTGAGCGCGCCGGTGGCTTCGTCTTCGAGGCGCGAGAGCAGCTGACGCGCGATCCGGAAGCTGGAGGGTACGATGCCGCTGGCGTCGCCGGAATGAACGGCTTCCTCCAGCACCTGCACGACGAGGTTACCCATGAGCAAGCCGCGCAAGGACGTGGTGCTCCAGAGCCGCTCGTAGTCGCCGCAGCCGGAGTCGAGACACACCACCAGGCTCACGTCGCCGAGGCGTTGGGACAGATGCTCGATGTAGTGTGGCAGATCGTAGCTACCGGATTCTTCGCACGCTTCGATCAGCACGACGCAGCGCGCGTGCGTGCCACCGGCGAGGCCCAGCGCTTCGAGCGCGGCGAGCGCGGCAAATGCGGCGTAGCCGTCGTCGGCGCTACCGCGTCCGTACAGGCGATCAGCTTCGAGCACGGGTTGCCAGGGACCTTTGCCCACTTGCCAGCCACCGAGCTCCGGTTGCTTGTCGAGGTGACCGTAGAGCAGCACCGTGTCGCTGCTGCTGCCGCCGCGCGCGGGGATCTCCATGTAGATGAGCGGTGTGCAACCGGGCAGCTGCACGAGCTCCACGCGCAGACCTGGGATCTCACGGGCCTTGCACCACTGCGCGATCCACTCGGCAGCGCGCTGCATGTGACCGTGCTCTTGCCACTGCGGGTCGAAGAGCGGCGACTTGTTCGGGATGCGGATGTACGCATCGAGCGCCGCGACGATCGACGAATCCCAGAGCGCATCGATGTGGCTTGTCAGTCGTTCGTGATCCATCGCGGTCGTCTCCCGGTCTAGGTTTGGGCTTGCAGGAAGAGCTGCGCCGTATCGAGCTGGGTCGCGCTGGTCGGCAGCTTGCTCGGATCGAAACGTGTGACGAGCTGAGCTGCCGTGAGCGTTTCGTGTGGCGCTGCGAGGCCCAGCGTGTGAGCGAGCACGCCGATGACTTGCTCGGGCGTGGCGCCTGCCTGCCGGCATTGCGTGACGCTCATGGAGCCGAAGCGCTTGCTCATGCGCCGACCGTCGGCGTCGAGCACGAGCGGCACGTGAAAGAACGCGGGCTCGCGCGCGCCGAAGGCCCGGTAGAGCGCGATCTGACGCGGTGTCGACGAGAGGAGATCGTCGCCGCGCACGACCTCGGTGATGCCCATCGCGAGATCATCCACGACCACGGCCAGCTGGTAGGCGTACACGCCATCGGAGCGACGCAGCACGAAGTCGTCGGCGACGCCGGCAGCGTACGAGCCCTGCAGCCCATCGACGAAGCTCGGCGCGGGCTCGGGCATGCGGAAGCGCAGCGCTGCAGGACGGCCCGAGTGCGACGGAGCGTTGCGACAGGTGCCCGGGTAGAGCGGGCCGAGATCGCCGTGTGGGGCACTGGCGATCTGCGCGATCTCCTTGCGCGAGCAGGTGCACGCATACACGAGGCCGGTTGCGCGCAGCTGCTCGATGGCTTGCGTGTAGAGCGTCAGGCGCGCGAGCTGCGTGTACGGTGCGTGCGGGCCACCCACGTCGGGCCCTTCGTCCCAGTCCAGACCGAGCCAGCGCAGCTCACCGAGGATGGCATGCGCGGCGCCGGGCACCACGCGCGGTGCGTCGATGTCCTCGATGCGCAGCACGAGCGCGCCGCCGACCGCACGAGCGCGCAACCAGGCCACGAGCGAAGTGCGCGCAACGCCCAGGTGCATGTAGCCGGTGGGCGAGGGAGCAAGCCGCCCGCGATAGCTCGCGCTCACGACTGGCCCCCGACGGCGATCGCCACGCAGGCCATGCGCGCCATGCAACGCAGCCGAAAAGCCCAATGACCACCGCGCCCGGCGCGACCGCCCCGCGCGACGACGCGGCAGGACGCTTGTGTTCGCGGCACGCGCATGATCTGCTTCTACCATGCGCGCTTCGTTCGAGGTCTGCGGCTGTTTCCCGACCGGTCGGCATTACCCGGGGATCGCCGACCGCATGGGCCCGGCGATCACCGACGTGGTCGGGCTGTCGAGCGACTTCGACCGCAGCACGCGCTGGGCCGAGACGCGCGTCGCGGTCATCGACTTCGAGACCACGGGCTTGTCGTCCGAGAACGATCGCATCCTCGAGATCGGCGTGGCCTGCTTCGCGGGCGGAGAGCTGACACTGCTCAAGAACTGGCTCGTGAATCCGGGCGTGCCCATCCCCGAGCAGTCACGCGCCATCCACAACATCGCCGACGAAGAGATCGCCGGCGCGCCGAGCTTCGCCCAGGTCGTGCACGAGCTGCGCGACGTGCTGCGCGGGCACCTTCCGGTCGCGTACAACGCGGGCTTCGACCGGGGCTTCCTGCATGCCGAGCTGAAGCGGGCCGAAAGCGCGGCGGAGGGCGAGCACGCGCTGCCGCCAGCGTTCGTACCCGAAGTGGTGTGGATCGATCCGCTGGTCTGGGTGCGCGAGCTGTACCGCGACGACAAGAGCAAGAAGCTGACGGAGGTGACGGCACGGCTGGGCATCGCGCTCGAGCGTGCGCACCGCGCTGCGAGCGACGCCGAGGCGGCAGGCCGCGTGCTCTACGCGCTGGCCGAGCGCATGCCGGCCACCTACGCCGAGGTGATCGGCCTGCAAGCTCAGTACGCCGCGCGCCAAGAGCTCGACTTCAGCCGCCGACGCCGAAGCTGATGGCGGCGGGCAGCGTCGGCGCCAGCGTGCGCACAAGCCGCGCGCCAACCGACAGCGCATTCACTGTGGCCCGGGCACGTCGGGGATCTTGAACTGGTCCCAGGCAGGCGTGAGGTTGCTGGTCGCGGGGTCCTGGTTCCAGAGGTACACGGCCGGGAAGGTCTCTAGCTCGCCCGTGTCTTCGTGGCGCACCAGCGCGCTCACGTAGAGCTGTGACGAGCGCGTATCGGGCGGACTGTATTGCGTCTTGGGCAGCTCGAACTGCCCCGGATACGCGCGGGCCGACGAGAACACGAGCCAGTAATAGGTGCGAGCTCCGCCAGCGAATTCTTGCGAGCTCGCGCCCACGCTCATCACGGCGGGTGACCACTTCGGCCAGCTGTTGATCACACCGGGACTGACCTCGCCCGTGCAGGCCGGAGGATCGTTGCCCGCGAGGCGCAGCGCGCTGCCACCCGCGCTCGGCACCACGTACACCTCGCCGTCGGGGCGGTAGTAGATCGGCGCTGCGTCGATCTTTGCGACGCGCGTGAACGCGATCAGCGAGTCGTCGGCCGAGAACGCAGGATAGTACTCGGCCACGTGCGCCACGGCTGCACCGCTGACCGGCGTGACCTTGCCGCCCTTGCGAGCGCCGTACGGCACCATGTGCAGATCCACTTCTTGGTTATTGCCGCTCAGACGCCCGTCCTGCGTTGCGTCCGCGGACGTGTAGACGATGCGCGTGCCGTCGTGGCTGAAGCTCGGCGCAGTGACCGAGCGGGTCTCGCCGTCGAGCGCGAGCAGGCCGAACGACTTGCCCAGCTCGGCTTGGATCTGCTGGTTCAGCTGCTGCTGCACGTCGCCCTTGGATGGGTCGCCCGCCGGGAAGGTCGCGCTGGTCTCGAGATCGACCCAGGCCAGGCGATCGGCGTGACTGGGGTACGGCGCGGAATCCGAGAAGCCCGTGCCACCTTTGTCTTGATTTCGTGGCGAGTACACGGTGATTACGACGCGGTCGCCGGCTGCGAAGTGCGCGGCCGAGAAGGTCTGCATGCCGAGCCAGGGTTGGTTCATCAAGAGTTCGGCGCCTTTCGTCAGATAGCTTGGTCGCTGCCCAACGCTCTGCCCTTGCACCGAAGCGAGCACGTCGTTCCAGGGCCAGTGATCGGTGAAGGCCACGGCTTCGCCATCCGGCGTCGAGACATGGCAGCCGATGCACTGCACGGCGCCCGGCGCGACGCCGCGCGGGTCGTCGTACTTGCCGCGCAGGTCACGGCCACCGGCGCCGAGGATCCCGCGATCACCGACCTGCGGGATGGTGAGCGCGTCGATCACGCTCTCGTCACCCACGTCGAAACCCACGAGCTTGCTGGTGTTGGGCTTCACCTCGGACGATGTGGTGGCCCAGTAGACGAGCTTGCCGCGCGCTTCCACGGGCGCGATGCTGAACGTGCCGGTCGTGCCCGAGGGTCGTGCCGCAGCAGCCGTATTCACGCCGCGGATCGTGACGGTGATCGGCGCATCGACGACGCTGAGCGCGACCGCCTTCCACAGCCCGCGCGGCATCGTCCACGAGCTGCGCGCGGTGTAGACCACGAGCGCGTTGGCTTCGGCCTTGGCACTCAGCCGAAGCTCCCACAGGTCCTCTCCAGGCAGCGGCTTCCAGCGAAAGCGTGGGCGCAACCAGTTGCGCGGAAAGAGCGCGCCGGGGTGCTTGCCTTCCGAGAGTTGCGGCTCGATCACGCATGCACCAGGACTGGCGAAGTCGTCGGGCTTGCCGAAGAAGTGCGCGGCGTCGCTGCGTGCGGGCGCGCCGGCCTCCGCATCGAAGATCGGCGCTGCAGGGAAGTCCTGGCAATTCTTCGCGCATGCCACCGCAATCGGTGGCGCAACCGCTGGCTGCGGAGCGGCCGCACCGGCCGCGTTCGAAAAGCCCTGCGCGCCAGCACCTGCCGCGCTCGAGTCGGAGCTGGCCTGCTGGCTGGATCGGGCCGCGCTGCAGGCCAGCGTGAGAGCGAGCAACAGACACGGCAGTAGCAAGTGAAGTGAGCGCATCGATTCGTTCCTCGTGCAGCGGGGGGATGGTGCTCGGGCGGCGCTGTCGAAGGCACAGTGAGCCTGACGTTGCTGGTCCGGGTCACGACGATCGCCAGCGCGAGTGTCTTTTCGGGAACGTTGCCGGGGCGTTGACCCGATCCGCGAGGCCCATCCCCCCAGAGCCCGTAACCGACACGGCAGCCGGTGCACACTGCCGGGTCACGCAAGCGAGCTGCCGCGGGCGCTCGCCGTGCGAGCGAGTTCACCCGCCAGAGAGAAGAGACACATGCAAGCTGACCTGCACTCCGTGGCCTGTGCCCCTCGCGCGTGGCGCGCGCTGTGCGCAACGCTCTGCCTGCTCATGGCGTGCGCACAGCAAGAGAGGGCTCGCGAAAGCACCGGTTCGCAGAGCGCGGCGGGGGCCGGTGGATATGGCACGCCGTTCGCGGGTGCAAGCGGGGCGGACGCGACCGCGAGCGACGCGGGGCCGGACGCGCGACACACGCTGGCCGACGCCGCCGAGCCAGCGTTGGAAGCCGGTGCGAGCGTGCCCAGCGCAACGGGCTACTTGCACACCCAAGGCGCGAAGCTCTTCGATGCCCAGGGCCACGAGGTTCGGCTCACGGGCCTCAGCTGGTTCGGGCTCGAAACCTCGAACTACGCGCCGCACGGTCTGTGGAGCCGCTCGCTCGGCTCGATGCTCGATCAGATCAAGTCGCTTGGCTACAACATGATCCGGCTGCCGTTCTGCTCGCAGCTCTTCGACGCCGGCAGCACGGCGAACGGCGTCGATGCAAACCAGAATCCGGATCTCGTCGGCGTGAGTGGGCTGGCGCTGATGGACAAGGTCGTGCAAGCCGCCGGCGCGCGCGGCCTCAAGGTCGTGCTCGATCGGCATCGACCGGATTCCGGGGCTCAGTCCACACTCTGGTACACGAGCGCGTACAGCGAGCAGCGCTGGATCGACGACTGGAAGATGCTGGCGTCACACTACAAGCACAACCCGACCGTGATCGGCTTCGATCTGCACAACGAGCCGCATGCCGAGGCGACCTGGGGCGACGGCAACACGGCGACCGACTGGCGCGCGGCCGCGGAGCGCTGCGGCAACGCAGTGTTAGACGTGAATCCAGATCTGCTGATCATCGTGGAGGGCGTGGAGAAGTACGGCAGCACCGGTGGCTTTTGGGGCGGCAACCTGCGCGGTGCGAAGGACCATCCGGTGAGGCTCAAGGTCGACGGCAGGCTCGTGTACTCGGTGCACGAGTACCCGGCCAGTGTGTTCAACCAGAGCTGGTTCAGCGATCCGAGCTATCCGAACAACTTGCCTGCGGTGTGGCACGACGCCTGGGGGTACCTCGTCGACGACGGCCTCGCGCCGGTCTGGGTCGGGGAATTCGGCACCAAGGACCAGACGACCTCGGACAAGCAGTGGCTGCACGCGTTCGCGACGTACATCGATCAGCGCAAGCTGAGCTTCGCGTACTGGTGCTGGAACCCGAACTCGGGCGACACCGGGGGCATCCTGCAGGACGACTGGATCACGGTGAATCAGGACAAGCAGAGCGTGCTGCAGCCGCTTTTGGCGCCGCTGCTACCGTGACCACTTGAACGTGAAGCGCGGACGAAGCCTCGCCTGCGTGGCCACGGGGCTGCGCGGTGCCGAGAGGCCTGACGAGTTGGCCAGAAGCTCGAGGGCCATGAGCTCTGGCGCAGCTCGTCCGCCACCGTGCGCGTTACGTCCCCGGCCTGCGATGTGAGTCCACGATGCGGCCTGGGTACTTGCGCATCACGTTCACGCGCGTGGGTGCAATGAGCTGGTGGACGAGCGGATACAGACTGTCCACCTCGAACGTGCCGAGCAGAATGCGGTCGTCGCCATCGGTCGGTCCGTCGAGCACTCTGAAGCGCGCGCCCGTGCTGATGCGATACGCGCCGATGTACACGCTGTACGTGCCCGACTCCATCGTGAACGGCGGCAGCTGGAACAGTGTGCGGTCTTCCAGGACTTGACCCGGTTGCCAACGATCCGCGGGATACATCCAGTCACCCGGCACGTGGTCGGCCGGCACTTGCACGCCAGGCGCGACGACGTGCACGAAGAACATGAGGTCGTGCGGCAGAGGGCCCGGCAGCTTCCACCACGTGGTGATGAAGGCCTCGTGGCGCTCCAGCGTGCGCTTCGTGAGCGCCGAGCCGAGCAGCTCGAGCCCACCTTCGAGCTTGGCCTTCACGCCAGCTGCGCCGCTCGGTAGCGCATCGAGCACGACTTCGCGCGGCGTCGCCAGCCACAGATCACGTCTGCGCCACAGCGCGAGATAGTAACCGAGGGACCGCTGCCAGGTGCGCACCGCGACATAGCGCTGCGTGAAGCGCGGGTCGTCCCAGAGCGCGAACTGCTGGCTGTTTTGCCGGTAGTCGTCACCGAACGTGGCGCCGGTCGGATCGCGTCGCCATACGTCGGCCACGCGCTGCTCGTCTGCGTGCGACACGTAGATGGTGAGGATGGACCACTCGGGATTGCGCGCGAAGAAGTACTCGCGCATCGCGGCGTCGTACGCTTTTTGCGTGTCGCCTTCGCCCGACGAGCCGATGAACGCGTGCAGACCGAAGTCGTGTCGTGCGTGGGCCACGGTCTTGTCGACCAGGCCGAAGAAGTCGAGGAAACTGAGATCTGGCGCGTGGTACGGCGTCGAGCCCATGTCCTGAAACGCGACGAGCGCGCCGGGACGCTCGTGACGCACGAGAAACTTGCCGAGGTCGGGGTGGAAGGTGCCGGCGAGATCACCGTGTCCGTCGAAGCCGTTCTGCTCGCGATACGTGAGCTCAAAGCTGTGCCAGCCCGCGAACAGGACCGCGACCCAGCCTGCTGCGGAGGCTGCGCCACGCATGCGTGAGCTGACCGCAGCGCGCGTGACCAGCGCGGGTAGCGCCTGGAGCAAGTTCTGCATCCCGAGCGCCGCGAGCACGCACAAGAACGGCAGCGCAGGTAGGTAGAGCCGATGCCACTGCATCTCGTCCACGCCGACCTCGACGTAGTAGACCATGAAGGCGATCGCGATCACCGTCATGGTCGCCTTCTCCAGCAGACGCCGCCGGTTCACGAACGCCAGCGGCGCCACCACCACGAGCAGGCCCGTGCAATTGAACTCGAACATGTCGTGCAGCGTGCGGATACCGGCGCGCCACACCAGCGGGCCCGTTCCCGTCTTCACGTAGAAAGTGTTCGGCACGAGCGTGCCGTAATACAGATAGCGAAACGCATGGCACGGCGCCGTGACCACGACAATTCCCGCCGCATAAAGTAGTTGCGCGCGCGTGATCGTTCGAGTGCGCGCGACGTCGAGCACGAGCGGCAGGGCCACCAGGATCGCAAGCAAGTGCAGCTCTGGACGCGTCATGCAGGCGGCGCCCATCAACAGCCCCGCCTGCAAGTAGCGCGCCTGGAGCAGCTTCGCGTCCGAAGGGGTCGACGGCTGCGCGAAGCCGTCGCGGGCGCGCCACAACACGAACGCACCTGCGATCGGCAAGAGCGCTGCCAGCGGCTGCTCGAGCCCACTCTTGGCATACAGCACGAAGCTCGAGGACGTGGCAAGCCAGAGTGCGCCCCACAGCTGCGACCCGTCCCTGCGCTCGCCATTGATCCACGACGTGAGGCGAGCCGTCAGCACCAAGCAGGCGATGCCCAGAACCGTACCGAGCACCTCGCAGACCTGGAACAAATCCCAGCCCAGCGCCTCAAACGGCGCCAGGATGAACACCCACAGAAAGTTGGTGAAGCCTTCGAGCCGCTCGCCGGAGTTGAAGACCAGACCGTGCCCGGTGACGAGATTGTGCGCGTAGCGAAACGAGATGTACGCGTCGTCTTTCACGAACTCGAGCACCACCAAAATGCCGAGTAGGAACGGAACCGCGGACGCGAAGAGTGCCAAGCGCCGGGCGCGCACGCTGAAGGCTGCATGAGCGCTGGTCGCTCGTTCTTCGTCGTCTTCGGCGCGCCGCCGGGCGCTGAGCCACGAAGCCACGAACGCAGCCAACGAGAATGCCAACGCCCAGCCGGACCAGGGGCAAAAGAGCGCCCACGTCTCCTGCAGACGCATTTCGAGGGGCACGATGGTGCGCGGCGAAGCATCCGCGTGCTTCGCGACCACGTTCGTCCAGCCAGCGTGCACGCGGTTGTCTGGCGCGCGCGGCTCGAGCATGCGCAGCCGCGCCCACGTCTCGCGATTGTACAAGCCGGCATAGATCTCGTAGCGACCCGGTTTGCAGCTGTCAGCCACCACGAGATCGACCGCGTGGACAATCGTCTGCTGGCGCCACTGTGTTGGCGGCGGAGTCGGCTCGCGGTCGTGAATGAGCCGACAGGCATCCGGGCCCCCGTCCAGTGCCTCCACGTGAATGAACACCCAGTCGTCCGTGGCAAGCGCGTGCTTCGCGGAGAACCGGAGCGTCAGCGGGAGCGAGCCGCCCGGCACGATCTCGCGTGGCGCAGTCACGCTCACGAGCTCGACGTCTTGCTCAAACCGGATGCGGTCGCCGGCGCGCGCGACCACCACTGCAGTGACCAGCAAGAGCACGAGCAACGTCCATGGCCACAGTCGGCGCGACCGCACAGGAGCGGATAGCTTCCGGGGCGACGTCTGGGTGTTGACCTCCGGCACGGTGCGCGACGCTACGGCGGGCGCTCGGCCAGCGCAAGACGCTCACGGCGCCGCGCCGCACTGCCTGCTTGCAGCCGGCGCTCGGCGCACGAGGCGCGCCTTCGAGAGACTGCGTCAACGAGGCGCGCGACCACGCTGCGCGTGGCTTCACCCATCGTCCAGGAGGCCCGGAGCTCGGCGGCTAGCGACGCAGCACGAAGAGCAGCGGCACGCCTTGGCGTTCCACGGTGTGCAGGATCTCGCCTTTCGCGCTGCGACAGTTGCCGCGCAAGAATGCAAGGTAGACGTGGGCGGTCGCGGGGTTCTTCGGGAAGACGAAGCGCGTAGCACCCCAGCGTCCCCGGTAGTACTTGATCCCGCCGTCGAACAGACAGGTGCCTACCAAGACCGGGCGCGTGCCACCGCGATCGACATTGTGAACTACCCAGTCGAACCCCTCGCGCATCTGGGGCAAGCCGGTCCGGCGTGGCGAACGTTCCTGCTAGAGAGGGTCTGGCCGAACTTCTTCGCGGGCGCGTTTCCGCAGCAACCTGGTTGCATCGCCGTCTTTACGGCGGCGTTCGTGCTGGGCGTCTACGCGCTGCTGCGACCGCGGGCGCGGCTTCGACACGAACAGCCTGCGTGCGCAACCGCGCGCCGCGTCCTGGGCGCAGCGATGCTCGTGTGCCTGGCCCAAGCGTTCGTGCTCGCGGCGCTCAAGCTCTACCCGCTCGGTGGCTACCGGCTCGATCTCTACCTCCATCCGGTGCACCTCTTGTTCGTGGTGGCCGGTGTGGATTGGGCGTTGCAGCCCGTGCCTGCACCACCGAGAGCCGCGTTGGCAGGCGTGCTCGCGCTGGGCACGCTCGGCTTTCTCCCCGGTTTCGCGGCACCCGTCCAGACGTACCACAGTGACAAGCCAGCCTCCCGCTACATCGCCGAAATGGAGCGCGAGAAACGCGACGGCGACGTCGTCTTTGTATACCCGAAGGACTTCTACACTTTCGCTTTGTACACGCACTGGCACGTCGATGTTGGCACCGACCTGACCAGGACCGAATACCGCATCACCTCTCGAGAACCTTACGTGTATGTGCTGCCTTTCGACGTGCGCGTCGGCATGTGGAAAGCCCTCGACCTCAAGCTCGGGCGCGCTCCTGCGCGCATCTTCTACTTCGCCGTACACAGAAATCGAGGCGTCGACCGACGGATCGTGAACACGATCCTGAAGGCCGGCTACTGCATTGCACGACGTCAGGAGCAAGACGGTGCGCGGCTGCTGCTCTTCGTTCGCGCGCGCGGCGTCGCACCGGTCGCCACGCCCTAGCTGAGCGCTGGTGTTCTCCTATCCGAGGACGATTCCGGATTTGACGGAACATAGAGGGCAGCGCTCGTGCGTTTGACGTAGATGACGACAAGCACTTCGCGGGAGCATGACGATCTGTTTGGTTCGGTGGGCAAGCTGTGCGACACGGGGGTGGGTGACTTCGCGCTGCTCGCAGCGAGCATCAACCTCGCGCGCCTCGCCGCGCTCGGTGTCCGCATCGTGTCCCGGGCGTAGGCGGTTCGCCCGCGCCGCGAGCGCGAGCCCGCCGCGCACGGCTCGCTGGCCCGGCTCGTACAATGAAAAGTTGATAGGGGATGGCCGACGATGAAAGCGTCGTGCCGCACGCCGAACTTGCCCGTGATGTACACCGGGTCGGTGCTGCCTGCCGCCGCCTCGAACTCGGCCTTGCACGCGCCGTTGATGCCCATGCCTAGCTGGCACTCCGCCGAGGCCGCTGTGCCGCAATAGCACGCTTCAGCTTGGCGATGGGACGTTCCGCAACCCGTTCGACGCACGCAAGCCATGATATCAACGCACTTCTGAACAACGGCAGGGTCTGGATCTTCATAGCAGCCCGCCACCAGGTCAACTCCCGAGCCCTTGAAGTCTCGACAATACATCTCTTCGCACGGCCGA
>DASVHQ010000308.1:0-3987 GCA_036382515.1 Polyangiales bacterium
GCGCAGAGCGAGCGCGCCCGCAGAAAAAACCGCAGGAATACTCGTGTATTTCGAGGATTCTTTCGAGGACGTAAGCCGCTATGAGCCATTTCTGGACAGCTCTTCACTCGCCCTGGATGGTGATGGCGCCTGTGGGGCACTCGCTTTCGGCCTTCTGGGCCCTGGCCGCGAACTCCTTGCCTGGGTTCTCCTCACGCACGTAGAGGAACCCGTCGTCGCGGATCTCGAAGAGCTCGGGGGCAGCTTCCACGCACAATCCGTGGCTCTGGCACAGGTCGAAATCGACAACGATCTTCATGGTCTCCTCCAGAAAAACGCAGCAGGCGCTGCACAGGTCCGTGGACTATAGCCAAACCCAAAGCGCGACGCCGTGGGTTTGACATACGGTTCGGTATGTGAAATACGATGGCGTATGTGAAGCACGTGACGGCCCTGCGGTCAACGAGCGGCGCGACGTGGCGAGAGCCGATGACATACTGGGAGTCGAATCCAATGCAGACCGCGCCAGCGCAGACGAGCACCGAAACGATGTCGAACAGCCGTGCCTTCGCCCTTCACCTCTGGGCCTTCGTGCTGCCGTTGATCACGCTCGTGTACTGGCTGAGTGCGCCACACGCTTGGTGGGCGTCACTGCTGTGGACTGCACCCATCTGGATCCTCGTCTACCTCGACAACCGCGCGCCCAAGGACCTGCGCCAGCCGGACGAGGACATCCCGAGCTGGCCGTTCAATCTGCAGGTCTACCTGCTGTTCGCGATTCAGCTCGCGAACTTCGTGCTGCTGGGCGTTGGCATCTCCAAGCTCTCGCTGCACAGCTGGCACGGCATCGTGCAAGCGGTCGCGAGCGTGGTGCCTGTGCTCGTGCTCACGGGCACCACCGCCGGTTACTCGGGCATCGTCGTCGCCCACGAATTCGTGCATCGCCGCAACCCCCTCGAATTCCTGATGGGCCGCATCCTGCTGATGGGCGTGCTCTACGAGCACTTCGCAACCGAGCACGTGCGCGGCCACCACCCGCGCATCGGCACCACGGAAGACCCGGCCACGGCGCGCTTCGGGGAGACGCACAAGCAGTTCGTGCGACGCACGATCCCCGCGCAGTTCCGCAGCGCGTGGCGTCTCGAAAAGGTGCGGCTGGGTGACCCACACATGAAGTGGTCGGACCCACGCATGCTGCGTCACCGCGTGCTGCAGGGCGTGGTCGCCGAGCTCGGCATCCTCGCCGGCTTCTGGCTGTTCTACGGCCCGCTCGCGATGCTGTTCTTCGTGCTGCAGTCGCGCACCGCCATCAGGCTGCTCGAGGCCGTGAACTACATCGAGCACTGGGGCCTCGCCCGCGTCGGCAAGAAGGTGATGGCGACCGACTCGTGGGATACCGACAACTGGTTCACGCTCTACACGCTGGTCGGCCTGTCGCGTCACGCCGATCACCACGCACAGGCGTCGCGCCCATACCAGAAGCTGCGGCACTTCGGCGAGACCGCGAAGATGCCAGCCGGCTACTACGGCACGGTGCTCCTGGCGATGCTGAAAAACGAGCGCTACATGCGGCTCGCGAGCGCCGAGCTCGAGCGCAAGGGTCTTGGTCCGTTCCGCAACGAGAGCGTGAAGGCACAGCCGCGCTCGCACATCCATCCGCTCTTGCGAGCCGAGCACTCGCAAGACGGCGGTACGCTGCCGTCCCCCACCACGGTGTGAGCCCCGCACGGCGCATGGCCCGAGCGGGGAGGTGTGAAGACCCCGCGCACGCGCACCCAGCCGAGGAGCAGCAGCCACTGACGGCCGCACGCTTGCGTTCCGGCGAGTGCGTCAGAAGTCTTCGACGCTGAGCGTTCCGGAGCGTGCGTGCTTTGTGCTCGCTGGCCGTGGTGCAGCGGCCGCAGGCTCCGGCGCCGCGGCTGGCGCCGTGGCCGCCGCGGCGACCACGTGTCTGCCAGAATGCGCGCGGTGTCCGTGTGTCGCGGGCTCGGCAGCGCGCCGCTCGGCGACAACGGGTGCGGGAGCCGCTGGCGCCGCGGCCTGCGCGGCCTGGGACGGTTGCGCGAGCGCCGTGGCCGCCGCCGTTGGCTGCGGCACCGCAACGGGGCTCGCAGCAGGTGCAACGCCCGGCTCTGCTGCAGCTCCGGGCGGCAGAGCTGCGGGCGGCGCCTGGCTCGCCGCCGCCGGGGTGACCACGTGCGTGTCCGCCGCAACCGGCTCAGAGCGTTGCATCGCGAACCAGGCTGCGCCAGCGACGGCCAGCGACGCCAGAACCACGAGCAGCACTCGCGCCCCGCCTTTCTGACGCGGCACGACCGGAGCCTCGGACGCGAACGGGGTCGTCTTGAGTCCGCCCGTCAGCGCGGCTGCGTCGGTGCGCAGCTGCGGCTTCTGGCGGCCCGTCGGGTCGCGGCGCTCGGTGCGCAAGCTGGGTGTCTCAGCGAACGGCTCGAGCGCGGCAGCGAAGCCCTCCATGTCGGCAAAGCGCTGTGGCAGCTCGCGCGCTATGGCCTTCTGCACGACCTGAGAGAGCTCCTCCGGCAGCGCCGGCACCAGCTCGCGCGGCGCCTTCGCCGTACCTGTGGCGATCTCGAGGATGAGCGCGCTGTAGGTCTCGGCGTTGAACGGCACCTGACCGGTGAGCGCCTCGTACAGGATCACACCAAACGCATAGACGTCGGAACGTTTGTCGACCTGGTGCGAGCCGCGGATCTGCTCCGGCGACATGTAGTAGGGCGTGCCGACCACGGCGCCGGTCTTGGTGAGGCGCATGTCGGCCTGGCCGTCGCTGCTCGCGAGCTTGGAGATGCCGAAGTCGAGCACCTTGGGCACGATCGGACCATCCTCCTCGCGACACAGGAAGATGTTGTCGGGCTTGAGATCGCGATGCACCACGCCACCGCGATGCGCCGCAGCGACGCCGCGCATGGCCGGCAGCAGGAGGTCGATCACCTCGCCGATGCTCAGATCGCGCCGATCGAGCGCCGCCGTCAGCGGCTCACCCTGCAGGAACTCCATCACCAGGAAGAACGAGTCGTCGTGCTGCCCCACGTCGTACACGTCGACCACGTTGGGGTGGTTGATGCGGCCCGCGGCCTGGGCTTCACGCATGAAGCGCTGCACGGCGTCGGCGTCGCGCGCCAGCTCCGGCAACATCCATTTGAGCGCGACGCGCCGGCCCGTCAGCTTGTGCATCGCCGCGAAGACGGCGCCCATGCCGCCTTCGCCGATGACGCGCTCGACCTCGTACTTGCCGGCGACGATGTCGCCGATCTTTGGCATCGACTTGTTCGTCACCGCCTGCGCAAACGCTCCCAGGCAAGCTTACGCAATCACGGCAGCACTGTCACCGTATGCACTGCACAAGCTGCGCCGTGCGTGCGGCCTGCGACCACGAGAGCGCGTATGTAGGAGTGTGCATGTTCGTTCGCGCGCAGCGCGTGCGGCCCAACGCCGCAACCCGCACGCCTCCGCCAACGCAACGCAGCGCACATTCGAGCCATGGACGTGCAGCGCGTTGCGCAGTGTGTACTAGGAGCCTGTCGGAGAAAGCCGGACCGAGGGCTTCGAGTCGATTCTCGAGACAGGTTCTTGTGCGAAACCGCAGGAATACTGGGTGGTATTTTGAGGATTTCGCACAAGAAGAGGTCCGAGAAGCGGCCGAAGACCGACGGGAGCGCTTTCTCCGACAGGCTCCTAGAATACTTGCGCTGGACTGGAACTATCGGCCCGCCCGAGCTGCGGACAGGCGAACCAGGAAGAAGCGCGATGGGCCAGGGACAACGACGCGACCCTCGGATCACCAGCCGGCAGAGGCTTTGGTGCGAAGGGCAAGAAGAGCCTGGCGCCGCGGAGACGCGCGACGTTAGCCACAGCGGCATGTTCATCGTAGCGGAACACGCACCCGAGGTCGGCGCGCGCTTCAACGTGAATTTCGACAACGAGGAGGGCGAGGTCTCCCTGAAGCTGGAGGTGATGTGGCGCGGCCCCAAGAGCGCGGACAACCAG
>DASVHQ010000309.1:0-5444 GCA_036382515.1 Polyangiales bacterium
TGGCCCACGGTCATCTCCGACTGTCGATGAGATCATCGAGTGAGCCGCCGCCGACAGCTGCGGCGGGCGCGAGTGGTGCGGGTGCGCTTGCGGGGCTGTCCGCGGTCACGTCCGCACGGTGGCGGCCGTGGCGTCGGCTCGAGGCCAGCAGGTCCGGCGCCGGCAGCTGCGCGGCGCCCGCGCTTGCAGGCGGCGTCGCAGGGGCTCCGGGCGCCAGCGCAGGTTCTCGTTGCAGGGGTGCCGTCGCTGCGACTGGAGCGGCGCCCACCGGCGGTTTGCTCAGCGACGGCTGCGCAGCGGAAGCCGACGCCGTCGCTTGCAACGCTGCGTTGTCTACGCAAGCACGCCCGGGCGTGCATGCTCCGGGCGCGGCTGCGGCGGGCTGCGGGGCGGGCAGGGCTGCCGGGAGCTGCGTGACCGCCAGCTGCGGGCCGGCAAGATCGCTGGCGGACGTGACAGCCGCGGGCGTCGAAAGCGGCTTGTCCTGCGCACTCGTCTGCGACTGCGTGGCGCCGTTGAACAGATTGCGTGCGCCCCAACCCACAGCCAGGCACGCGACGGCAACCAGCACGCCGACCAGCACCGGCGAGGCGGCTCGCTGCTCCGGCGCGTGGCGTACGCGCGGTCTCGCGCTCGCCGAGGGTCGTGGCGGCAGCGGGCTCACCGCCGACTTCAGCTCTCGAGGCGGCACGCTGAGATCGGCTGGCGTTCGCGAACCCGCTGCGGCCTGCTCGACCGTCGTCGTCGCAGCCGCCGCGAGCGGCTGCACACTCGTCGTTGCGCTCGCTGCACGTTGGCTGCCGCTCGGCGCGGCCGTCGGCAGCGGCGGTGGGTTGCTGCGCGCGGCCTGTGCGGCTGGCGCCTCGTCGGGTCGCTCGGCTTGCTCACTCTCACTCGCCGGTGCGTCGGGTTCGTCCGCCAGTAGCTCGACCAGCAGATCGAAGTGCGCCGCTGCGAGCTGTCGTTCCGCGTCGCGCGTCAGTTGCTTGCTCGGATGCTTCTCGAACACCTTCGACTCGACCACCTCGGCGGCCTGGACTGACGACTCGCGCGTACGCGCGGCCGCGGCCAACGGCCATACGTGCACGTCCTGCCGGGTCTGCACGACGTCGGCCGTGGCTTGCTGCGCTGAACGACCCGTCGTCAGCTGCGCACGCAAGCGATGCGCGCGATACTGCGACGCTTGCAAGGCATGCTGCCGACTCACGCCGGTGCGCGCCTCGAAGGCTTCGATGGAGAGCGCGCCAGGGCCCAGCCGACGCGGCGCTCGCGCGAACACCAGCTCGCGCACCGAAGACAGCGACCCCTCCACGGCACCGAGTCTGGTGTCCACGACGTTGTCGCCGGAGTGCGTGCGCAGCCACCAGCTGTCGGAAACGGGGTCGTACCAGGTGAGGTGTCCACCGGGCAGCAGCTCGAAAGGCGCGGCTGCGGCCGCCGTGAACGTGTAGCGCACGTGCCCGATGCCCGAGCCGGCACCGTAGAACGCCGGCGTACAGAAGTCCGCCACGAGCACGTCGTTGATCACGTAGGCATGGCGCGGATCCTCGCACGGCGCGCAAACCTCGAGCAGCAGCTCCACCGGACCCTGGTCGGTACGTGGCGACGCGGTGGTCACGCTGCGATTGCCGGACGGGTTGACGAGCATCTCGAGACAGGCACGACTGGCAGAGAGCGACCAACTCGCACAAAGCTCGACCAGCGCATACGGCTGCCCGTTGCGATCCACGCGTACGCCGGCCTCATGTCCCAGCGGCCGGAAGGTCACCACGATCGGCCAGTAGCCGACGGGCACGTCTTCCAGATTCGGAAACGCGTCGACGGTGGCCGAGATGCTCCATAGGGGAGTCAGGTCACGCACGACTTGCTTCTGCAACGCCGCGCTGACGCGTGCGAGATCCGACGCGTTCACGCCGTTGCCTTCGGGTACCAGGGCGATGTGTTGGGTCAGCATACGGCTCCGCGGAGCGCAACGTGCGTTGAGCTGACAACGCCGCGCGCTGGTGGTTGTTTGCAAACGACCACGACTCGAACGCGCGGCAAGCTAGCAGACGACTCCCCGAGCACGCACGTACACCGATGCGTCACGGACGCATTTTCTTGCGCAAATCTACGGCGATCTTACGCGTGCGAGTTTCGTCCGACGAACGTCACACACAGTTCACCTGCACTTGCCCGAACGCCACTCGCTTTGTCACACAACTGGCGCAGGCGCGTGCGTTGCCGCGCTCGCGGCTCGCGGCTCGCGGCTCGCGGCTCGCGGCTCGCGTCGGCCGTTGGATGCGAGATACGACATTCGCGCGCGCCGCACCGCGTGTCAGCACTCCACGTCGACTGGGTCGACACGCCGCTCGTGATCGGCGTGCCGCACGACTCCTTCATCGTCGGCCACGAGACCAACCTCTTGAACACGCCGCAGCTCCGGTCCGCTCGTGCCGCACGGGACTTCGACCTTCAGCTCGTCAACGCGGGCGACTATCGGTGCGCCCTCGAGGAGAACGCCGAGGTGGAGGACCTGTGGAAGGCCCTCCACCGGAACGATTTCGTCTTCGGCGTCATCGTGGGTCTGCACCAGGGCATCGAGCGGCTCGATCGTCAGAACCCATTGCCCGAACGCTTGCCCGCACTGAAGAGCTACGCCGCTCGCTTGCCGCGCGTTACCGTGAGCTTCACCCGCGAGCCCGCCGCCGTCAGCGCTCGGATGAGCGACTCGATGCTGGCCTGCGGATCGCCGCCTTCCATCTTGGCCACGCGCGCCTGGCTCGACTGAATCAGCTTGGCGAGCTGAGCCTGCGTCATGCCCGCCTGCAGCCGACGCTGCTTCACCGCCTTCGCAAGCGTGAGCCGCGCTTCGATCACGGCCATGTCTTCCTCACTCAGCCCGAGGAAGTCCGCGACGCTGGTCACACGACCGCCCATTTGCTTCAGCTTCTTGGTCTTCTTGGCATCCATGTTCGACCTCATTCAGCGTCCCAGCTACGCAAGCGATGCTTGCACGTGTCGATGACGTCCTTCGGCGTGGCGCGTGTGGTCTTCGCGAAGACCTCCACCACGAGCAGATCGTCCTCGTCCAAGCGGTAGACGATGCGCCACGTCTTGTTCGCGTCGTTGATGCGCAGCTCGTGACAGCGTGGCCCGATGCTTGGCATCGGGCGTGACTGGGGCAGACTCAGGGTCTCGCCTCGCTGCAGTTGACGCAGCAAGAAGCCCGCTTCGCGACGGGCGTCCGTCGACATCGGCGGCGTCTTGATCTCGCCCGAGAGAATCACGAGCGACTTGTCTCCGCTGTCGGCCACCGGATGTGTATGCCATATGCGGCATACATCGTCAACAGGAGCCCGGGCCCCAAGCGTGCAGCTACAGGCCTATTCGAGAGCCCGCGCGGCGGGCACATCCGGACACGCCGCCCCCGTATCCAGTACCGCACCGGCCAGCTCGATCGCTCGCGCCAACCTTCGTGCCTCGCCTGAGTCCAGCACGCGCACTGCCAGCCGCCCCACGGGGTCCGCCTCCAGCACCGCCCGTGCGAACTCGTCCAGTGTTTCAACCGGCACCGCTTCCGCCCGCGACACCATCCCCAGCAGCGCCCGCGCCGCATCGCTCGTTGAAACCTGACACGAACCTGTCACGACGCGACCCAACCTCTCGGAATCACTGCGTTCACTTCGTTCTTCGAATCCGAATGTCGGGAGATCGATTCCCCGGGCTTTCCGAGCAGGCCAGCGTTGCACGTGACGCCACTGCTGGCGAAACCTGCGGAGTGCATGCGCGGCCTGCTATGGCACCTGCTCTGCGTCGTGCGCGCGCGCCAACCGTTCGTCGAAGGTACGAAGCGGCAGAGCCCCAGCGTTGCGCGCTGCTTCCAAGATCACGTAGTCAGAGAAATCCGCCGGACCGGTTTCGAAAGAAGCAAGGGCGCGCCGTGTCGCGGCTTCGCCCTCAACAACGACTCCATCAGAGTCGAGCAGTCGTCGGAGCGCTGAGGCGGTCGTGGACCGGTCAAACTTGTAGGCGACACGCAACACCCATGCGACCTCGACCAGCACGACGGTCGCGATCCACGCTCCGTCTGCCGCGATGGCGTGCCGCCACGCGAGCTCCGCTCTGCGACCCTGGTCTTCATCGTCGCGCACGAGCAAACGAACGAGGACGTTGGTGTCAAACGCCTCCACGGCCGCTTGCCCCTTCGACAATGGCTCGCTCCATGTCCCCGAGCGTCGCGGGCCCTACGCCGGGCGGGCGCGTGAGCTTTCCTGCCAGCAGCTCGTCCACGGTCAGCTTGCGAGTCTCGCTCGTCTCGTCAACGCGCGGTGCTTCGAGCACGATGACCTCGGCCTCTCCCGGTGGAAAGTCGCTGGGCAGCGTGAGGCGAAGCTCCTGGTTCTTCGCAACTCGGACTCTGACTCGGTGCGCTCGCATGGGTTGGGCTCCTGTGCCTCGATTCTGCCCTGAGTTCCGGTGCGCCGCACCTTCGCGTTGCCGGAGTGCGGAAAACGCTAGATGCCGCCGATCGCGTCACGGAGGCGGTCAACTGTGGACGGGAAGCCCGGGACACGCGTGCATCTCTGCACGGCGCTGGCGATCGTCGGCGGGAATTTCTTCGACCATTTCTTCGACCATTTTGGCGTGCACATGCGTGATCGGGCGTGCGCGTCTGTGATGGTCAATTCGTTGAAATGATTGAAAAAGCTAAGTAGTTCCAAGAGCTTAGGGGGTATTGCCAAGGTTGACGTCGAGAGTTCGAATCTCTTCTCCCGCTCCGAAAATCCGACGTGATTCCGGTACGTTGCAAAGCCCGCGCTGAGCGGGCTTTGTCGTTTCTGGGTGTGGGAGAGCTTCTTCCCACACCGCTTCCCACACTCGGACGTGTCCCGGCGTGGCTTTTCGTGGCCTCGAATGGGCTTCCGCCACGAGGCCGCAAGAGGGCTTCCCACACCCGGATCCGGTGGCTTCCCACACTCGCTCTGGAGCCGATCGCAGCGGTCTCTGGCCGGCGGCACCTATTCGTGCTGGATCCGTCAGCGCCGCGACCGGCGACAAAGCGGCAGTCACCGCCTGATGCCGCGAATGGACGCGGCGCGGGCCGCGGGTCTGACCAATGCGTCACCTCCCGATTTCGGGTAACGTGAAGAGTTCACCGGTTCTATGAAGAACGGCTCGACAAACGATCTGGGGCCGTTACCGAAGGCTGATCCGGCGTAACCGTTCCCGGTGGACGTTGATCAGCTGATCGGGGCGTGGGATTGCGCGGACATGAGCGATCCCAACCAAACCCTGAGTGAGCAGATCGAGCAGTTGGTGCGCGAGCACATCGAGGCGAGTCGGCGGGCGGCAGCGGCCGCAGTCGAGCGAGCGTTCTGTTCGGCGTCGACGGCAGCACGCGCCCAGCCAGCGCGCGCGACAACGCGAGCGAGCGGGCATCGGCGAGCGTCGGCGGAGGTGGC
>DASVHQ010000310.1:0-38694 GCA_036382515.1 Polyangiales bacterium
GTCGGTCTTCGGCCGCTTCTCGGACATCTTCTTGTGCGAAATCCTCAAAATACCACGCAGTATTCCTGCGGTTTCGCACAAGAACCTGTCTCGAGAATCGACTCGAAGCCCTCGGTCCGGCTTTCTCCGACAGGCTCCTAGACTGGCGCGACCGCCGATGCCAGCGTCGGCGACGGCGAACAACACGAGTCCGGCCGACACCACGACGGTCAAGACGGCGACTCCGACAACAATGGCGATTCGCATCACAGCGGCGACCACGACGACGGCGGCTGTGATCACCAGCGCGGCACCGGAAGCCACGCAGACGGCGACAAGGCTGAAGGCTCCGCACAAGCCGGCCAGCCCGCAGGCGACAACGAGCAGGGCGAGCACTCAGGCCACTGACACGGGGCTGAAGAATTAGGGCGAGCCCACGCTGCTCGGAACAGCGTGGGCTCGGTCGCTAGCGCAACGCACCGGGTGCGCTAAGCGGGTTTGGAGTGATCGCGCTCGATGTGCGCGCGGTCGTGCGCGCGCACTGTCGACGCCAAGCTCTCCGCGACGCAGGCATCGGCATGGGCCGCCAGTAACACGGAGAGTTCGTTCTGCTCGAAGCCTGACAGCTGCTCCACCCCCTGCGACGCGATACAGGCTGCGCCGGTCGGGAACGCCACTGTCTGCAGCGTCCGCGGTACGTAGCAGTCGGGAACGATTAACTCGTCGACCGCTCCTGTGGTGCTCATGGCCTTCGAACTCCAGCTGGTAGTTAACCACAAGAGCCCGGAAAGTAAGGCAGCTGACAGCTCTTTGATGCGGTTTGCAGCAGCGCGTTTGCGACAGCGCAAGCCCACTGCGCCAGTATCGTCTTAGCGCTTGAAATCGAGATCCGTGGCTGCGGCGCGAACTCGCCGTCGGCGCGAGGTCGCTCGGCGCCCCGCTACATGACCGAGCGCGATTCGGGAACGGTGGATCGCGACGGGCTGAGCGTCGCGAGCAAGCAGGGGCGCCGAAGGAAGGGTAGGTCCCCTTTCGAGGCGCCCCGACGCCGAGCGCGACGTTTAGAACGAGCGAGGCGCCGATCCCGAATCGTGCTCGGTCATTTAGAACAGCCCGGTCTTCTTGATCTTCCCCGTGTCGGTCTTGGGCAGCTCCGCCACCAGCTCGATGTGCTTGGGGACCATGAAGCTTTCCAGCTGCTGCTGACAGATGTGGCGGATCTCCTTCTCCGTCAGTGTGGCACCCTGCTCGAGCGCGATCACCGCCTTGATCGCCTGCCCGAGGATCTCATCTGGCACGCCGATCACCGCCGCGTCTTTCACGCCGACGATGTTGTACAGCACGGCCTCCACTTCCTTGGGCGCGACCTTCTCACCGCGTGACTTGATCACGTCGTCCATGCGACCCACGAAGTACAGATAGCCTTCGTCGTCGAGGCGGCAGTAGTCGCCTGTGTACAGCACGCGCTCGCCGGGCAAAGGGCCCGGTTTGAGCTTCTTCGCTGTGGCCTCGCTTTTGTCCCAGTAGCCCTGCATCACCGTAGCGCCGCGGATCACCAGCTGACCGACGACGTTCGGCCCTACTTTGTTGTCGGCCTCGTCCACCAGCCACAGCTCGCTGTTGGGGATCGCAATGCCGACGCTGGTCGGCTTGCGCTCGAGATCGCGAGGCGGCAGGTAGGTGCAGCGCTTGCACTCGGTGAGACCGTACATGGAGTAGATGCGCGCGGTGGGGAAGAAATCCTTGAGCATCAGGATGTGCTTGACCGGCAGCGCCGCGGCCGTGTTGGTCACGTAGCGTATGCGCGACAAGTCGTAGTCGCGCAGGCTCTTGAGCTCGGCCAGGATCGCAAAGATCGTGGGTACGCCGGGAAAGCCCGTCACACCCTCCTCTGTCATGAGCGCGAGCACGTGCGCCGGAAACGCAAACGAGCGCTCAAGCACCAGACGGGCGCCGATGCGCACCGACATGATCATCTGGTAGAGGCCGTAATCGAAGGCCAGCGGGAGCACGTTCAGGATCACCTCGTCTTCCTCGATCTCGAGGTAGGTGCTGATCGACCGCGCCGCGCTCAGCATGTTGCGATGGCTGAGCATCACGCCCTTCGGATCGCCCGTGGAGCCCGAGGTGTAGACGATGGCCGCGAGATCGATGTCGAGGTTCTTGCGCGCGGGCGCATGCGTGGTGGGTACGCCTTCGAGCGCTTGCTCCCAGCGCAGGCAGCTGCCATGCGTCACGAGCTTGTGATCGGGCAGCTTGCCGGAGACCACGCTCAGGCACAGATGCGCGCAGGCCGCGGCGGGCTCGGCCCACACGCCGTGCAGATGCGCATCCGTGATCAGCGCTGTGGGACGACAATCGCCCAGCAGGTACGCGAGCTTGTCGCGCTTGGTGAGCGGGTTGACGATGCACACCGTGGCGTTGGCCTTGAGCGCAGCCCAGAACGAGATCACCGTCTCCACGGTGTTGTCGCCGAAGATCATCACGCGATCGCCACGCACGACGCCGCCCAGCACCAGGCGATGCGCCAGGGCGTTCGAGCGCTCGTCGAGCGTCTTGTACGTGAGACGCTGCTTGGCGCAGACCAGCGCGACCTTGTCCGGCAGCCGCGCTGCGGTTTGAATCAAGTAGTCGTGCAGTTGAGGTATCGCGTCTTGCATGGCGGCTCCATCAGCGTGCAGCGGTCTTCTCGTAGTCGAGGTCGGTGCGCGGCGCGCCGTCCGTCGCCCGAGGAGGCGCAGTGCGCACCAACTGGTGGTGCACGAGCTGTGTCGAGAGCACTCCGACCAGTGCCATGTTGTCGGCGTTCGAGAACTGCGCCTCGGCGGCGCGTGAGCGGCACTTGCGATACAGCTGGCGCACGGCTCCAGGCTCGAATACCCCGGCCTCGGCCACGGCGCGCTCGCTCAGGAGCTCGGCGACGTACTCGGGCGCGTCGTCCGCCACGAAGCACAGCGCATCAGGCGCGCGGTAGGGCTGCTTCTTGCGCGCCAGGATCGCCTCCGGGACGAGGCCATGTGCGGCGCGCTTGAGCACGTGCTTTTCGTCGAGCACGTGCAGCTTGTAGTGTGGCGGCAGCGAGTCGGCGAGCGCCACCACCTCGCGGTCGAGAAACGGGAAGCGGCCCTCGACCGAGTGTGCCATCAACATGCGATCGCCCTGCGACGAGAGCAGGTAGCCGCCGAGCAGGGTGCGCAGCTCGATGTACTGGTCCTGCGCGAGCGGCGTGAAGCGCGAGAAGTCGGACGGCAAGCTGGCGATGAAGTCGGCGATCACGTCGCCGCCGCCAACAGCAGCACGCTGCTGCGCACAGAACAGGCGCTTGAGTGCCGAGGTGGTGTGCCAGCGCGTGTCGTGCGCGAAGCCCGGCTGCGCGGCGTGCTCGAGATGGCGGCCGAAGAACTGCTGGGCCATGGCCTGCTGCGCGACCGGCGAGCGCGCGAGGTAAGGATAGAGCCGCTCGAGCAAGCGCGGCCGCAGCTTCGAAGCCGGGTGCTTGGCCCAGAAGCGCCGCACCTTGCCCTCACGAAACAGGTCGTAGCCCGCGAACATCTCGTCGGCACCCTCACCCGTGAGCACCACCTTGACGCCGTGCTCGCGCACGAGCTTCGACAGCAGAAACAGGGGCGCGGGAGCAGTGCGCAAGATCGGCCGCTCGGTGTGGGCGATCACGTCCGGGAAGGCGCGCGCGATGTCGCTGCGGCGCACCATGATCTCGTGGTGCTCGCTGCCGAGCTGCTCGACCATGCTGCGCTGGAAGTCGGTCTCGTCGTATTCGGCGTCCTCGAAGCGCAGAGAGAAAGTCTGGAAGCGCTCACCCGCAAAGCGCCGGCCGAGCGCCGCGACGAGCGAGCTGTCGAGCCCGCCCGAGAGGTACGAGCCGACGGGCACATCAGCGCGCACCATGCGCAGCCGCGTGGCCGTTTGCAGAGCGTCGCGCACGGCGACCACAGCGTCTTGCAGCGAACCCTTGAACGCTCGCGGATCGCTCGGCTCGGTGGGGTAGCCCGACGTCCAGAACGAGCGCTCGTGCACGCCGCCGTTGGCGTACCGCCGCGTGTAACCTGGACGCAGCTCCTGCACGCCGCGAAACACGCTCTGCGGCGGCACCACGCTCCAGAACGTGAAGGTCTCCTCGAGCCCGCGCGGATCGAGCTCACGCGGCAGACTGCTGGCGCCCGCGAACAGTGCCGACAGCTCGCTCGCGAAGTACACGTGGCCGGCGTGCTCGGCGATGTACAGCGGGCGCACGCCGAGCCGATCGCGACTGAGCACGAGCTCTTGCTTGTGCGTGTCCCAGAGCGCCAGCGCCCACTGCCCGTTCATGCGCGGAAAAGCGGCCTGCCCCCACGCCTCGTAGGCATGGACGATGACCTCGGTGTCGCTCTTGGTGCGGAACTGATGGCCGAGCGCGATGAGCTCGTCGCGCAGCTCCACGTAGTTGAAGATCTCGCCGTTGAAGACCACCCACAGCGTGCCTGTCTCGTTACCGAGCGGTTGCTGACCGGTGGACAGATCGATGATCGACAGGCGCGTGTGCGCGAGACCCGCGCGCGCATCGCGGTACAGACCGTGCTCGTCGGGGCCGCGGTGCCGCAGCGCCGCCGTCATCCGCAAGAGCGCTTGTCGCTCGGGCGGTGCAGCGCTGGGCGCGAGGGCCACGATGCCGGCGATCCCGCACATCGCGGCTCAGCCCTTCTCGATCTCGGCCACCGGCTCGACCAAGAGCGGCGACAAGTGTTGATAGCGCGTGGCACGACGCTTGGCGTCGATGTCCTTGTAGACGCGCTCCACCTGTGCAGGAAGCAGACCGAGCTCGGTCGCGATCTGCTCCGCCGGTACGCCGTGGTTACGCGCGTGCAGGCACAGGTCCATGCGGTCATACGGCAACGCGAAATAGAACTCTTCCTGCGTCTGCGGCAACGAGAAGGTGTCCGTGGTGGGTGGCCGCGCGCAGATCTCCGCGGGCACGCCCAGGTGGGCGGCCAGCTGATACACCTGCGTCTTGTACAGATGCGCAATCGGCTTGAAATCGGCCGCGCCGTCGCCTTGCTTCACGAAGAAACCCTGGTCGTACTCGAGGCGGTTGGGCGTGCCCGCCACGGCATAGCCGAGGCGGTCAGCGTGGTAGTACTCGGTCATCTTGCGGATGCGCTGCTTGTAGTTGGTCGCCGCCACCAGCTGCAGGTACGCCTGATGGCTCAGTCGCACCGTCTGCTGTTCGCCGCTGGGGCTCTGCACGGTGAGCCGCGTCACATTCAGACGCTCGCTCTCGAGCAGTGAGGGCATCACCAGCTTGCACTTCCACTCGGGGCCGTAGTCTGAAACCACGCTGCGGATGGCGTCGACCTGCCGGCGATAGCAGCCCGCGCCCTCGAGCGCAGGCGCGATGTCTTCGATGATCGCCTCGATACCCAGGCTCTGCGCGAGCAGCTTGCCCAGGCGCAGCGCGTCGTCCGAGGAATGATGCTCTGGCATGAACAGCCCCAGCACCTTGTCCTTGCCCAGCGCGCGCACGCACAGCGCTGCCACGACGGAGCTGTCGATCCCCCCCGACAGGCCGAGCACCGCACCGCGCCGGCGCAGCACGCGCTGCACCTGATCGGCGATCGCGACCGTGATGCGTGCCGTCTCCGCCACTTCGTCCAATTTCAAGACTGGCCAGATCATTGGAGCTCCCATCACGCAAAGGCCAGACGCGCGCGGCTGCGCTCGCCGGGCGAATCATGGTTGTCCTAGAACAAGAGGCGCACGCGATTGCCGACGAGGCGATGTGCCCAGTCGATGACGTACAGCGGTCCCCACACGCCCGCCACGAAGAACACGGGCACCAACCACAGACCGTGGCTGGTCACCACCACCGGCAGCTGGTGCTGGGCGAACGCCGTGGCTGCGGCCGCCGAGACGAAGCGCGGCAGCTGCCAGATCGAGACGATCACGAAGCGGTGGAACAGATCCATCATCAGCAAGATCCCCAGCGAGTGGGTGCCGACTTGTGCGAGCCAGTGCAGCAGCCAGGCCGGTTTGAGCTCGACGCTGCACAGCCAGCCGAGCAGCGCCGCGGAGAGCAGCGGCATGGACACACGCTCCAGCGCGTACATAGGCCCGCTCGGGAAGATCACAAAGCCATGGCGCTGCGAAATCAGAGCGCTCTCGGCGATGGCCAAGAGCGCCAGGCCGACGCAGGCGGCACGGATCGAATGCCGGTGGCCGGCGAGCCACGCGCCAACGACGTCCGCGTCGCGTGCCGCCCACATGCCTAGCAAGAAGAATGGCAGAAACTGCACGCAGCGCACCACAGGCCACAGCCACATCGCTCCCAGCGCCCGCCCATCACGTGCGTAGAACACGGCGCAGGTGAGCGCTTGCACGCCGAACGCGAGCGCGCCCATCCGCTTGGGATGTTGCTTGACGCCGCTCACGAGCCAGGGCGCGAGCCCATACAGCATCACGATCAGAATCAGAAACCAGTACGCCGACATTGGTCCACCCACGAGCAGGCCGAGCGCCATGGCCTCGAGGTCGAAGTGGCGCTCGTGCACGGCGAGCAGCAGCGTGAGCGGCACCGCCCAGGTCAGGTACTTGCGCAGCGTCACACGAGCCGTGGCCCACGACTCAGCCGGACCCCTGAAGAAGCGAAACGAGACGAAACCGCTGACCGCGAGGAAGAGGTGCAGAGCCACCGGCGTCAACCCGCGCAGCACCGACATGACGCCGAACGCCACGGGGTGCTCGGCTGGCCGCAGCGGCTCGGGGCCGAGCAGGTAGCTCGCCGGCGCCATCTGGATGGAGTGGTTCGCCACCACCGCCAGCATCGCGAGGCCGCGTAGCGGCGAGATGGTCTTCCAGAACGGTACGGACATGAAGGTCAGCGCCCCGAACGCTGCGCGCGCACACGATCATCGCGGCACGCACACCACGGAACGCGCATAACATGCGTACGGGGCTGCACACCCGCAAATCACCCGGAGGCGGGCACCGGGTTGAGCTTGGTGGCGAACGGTGCTTCGGGGACGGTCGGCTTGCAAGACTGAGCATTCATCGCAACCTGCCGACCCCAAGCGCTTCAATGTCATGGCTGAGTGAGCAGGCGGCGCGACGTCGCAACAACCGTTGTCTTCTGACCCCGACGACACGGTGGCTCGCAGTGCCTGCTGCCGATGCTCGCGCCGAGCTAGGTCACGCTCACGCCGACATCACTACTGGAGCGTGTTGGGAGGGCGGGTTGCTCCCGGGCTCGTCTCGCAGGCCCAAGGCGTCTCGTGCGAAGCCGTTGCGATAGTGCCGAGGACACTCTCCCGAGCCCGGGAGCGACCCACCCTCCCAACACGCCCCGGCAGGTTGCGATGCATGCACAGCTTGCAAATGGATCGACCTGCGCCCAGACCCCCCATCCCAGAGCAGCCCGTTCGCCAAGCTCTCGCTGCGCCGTGCTCAATCCGATCCACGACCCGGCCGCGCGCCGGCTTGCCGCTGCGCGCTGCGCCGCCGTTCACCGAGCGCAGTGCAGCCCGCGATGCACAGCTCCTGGCGATGCGCCGGCAGCTGCAGCGCGCGCGGCTTCTGCAATCCCAGCTCCTGCGCCTGCCGCAAGAAGCGCGGCAGATCGTCGAGGAACGCCCAGTCGTTCAGCTTCAGGGTGAGCACCGCGCCCAGCAGCGTACGCCGGTACAAGGAAGCGAAACGACTCGCCGCGCGCAGCGCAACCTGCGGCGCCAGATGCACGTCCAGTAGCAGCCAGTCGACCTGCTCCGGCAGGTCGCGCTTGCCGATGGCAGCCATCGGCTGCTGCAGATGCTGAAGGCGCGCAGCCGAAGGCCCCTCGAAGGCCAGCACGTGCGGATCCATCGCGCCCGGATCGACGCCGACCACGCGCACGCCGCGCCGCAAGAGCGCGTACGCGGCGCCGCCCGGTGCCGCACCCAGCTCGAGCGCACAATCGCCAGCCACGAGCGGTAAGTCGAACGCAGCGATGGCTTCCTCGATCTTGCGGTACGCGCGTGACGGCACCGCCGCAGGCATCACGTAGTCGTAGCGCCCGCCCGGCAGCGGCGAACGTCCGGCCGTGTGGCGGTGCAAGCCGAGCAAAAGTGGGTCGCCCGGTGCGACCAGCACGTCGAGCACCAGATCTCCCACGCTGGCGGCGACCTCGGCCTGGAACCCGCCGCCAACGGCGGCGCGCAGCTGCGTCTCGATGGCGGCTGCCAGCGCAGCTGCGTCGTGTGCAGGCGGCGCCTCGTCGGGCCGGTACAAGTCCAGCTCGCTCACGTGCAGGCGCAGCGGCTGGGGCAGCGTGCCGACGTGCTGCGCTGCTGCCTGGGCGTCAGCGAAAGTGCCGAGCGACACGCCAAACACCCGGGCCAACGGGCAGTCGAGCTGCACGTCGGGCGTCACGCTCGCACGGCTGCGGAACGTGACCAGGCCTGGCCGCTGGTAAGCGGGCCGCAGCCCCGGGTGCGAGGCCGTGACGGCGCGCTTGAGCGCGGCCTCGGCACCGCGCTGGCACTGCACGAACAAGAACGCAGAGCTTGGGTCCACCACGGCTTTCGATCCCTGCCCGCTCGTAGCATGCCGGCGGGCGCGGCTGCGAGCTCGCGCGCCGGCCTGCGATCGGCGGCGCCCAGGCGCGCTTTTTCGTGGCGGAGGCCCGGCCATGCGAGCAAAGTGTCCGCTGGCCGGGCCGGTGCCCGGCGCACGCGGTGTTGGTCCGGGGCCCCTGGCGCGGCCCGGGAAGAGCCCGCAACCGGGAGAGTCTCGATGCACCACCGCCACGCCGCCTGGCTCCTGCGCCTCCGATGGGTCATTCGCGTCGTTCGCGTCATTCGCGTCATTCGCGTCATTCGCGTCATTCGCGTCATGGCCATCGCTGCGGCCGCGACCGCCGGCTGCGCCAGCGATGCGCCGCTCGGCCAGTGCGTCCAGGGCACCTGCAGCAACGCCGACGCCGGACACCCCACCGCCAAGGATGCCGCCGCCGCTGCCGATGGCGGCACAGCCGGCCATGGCGGCAGCAGCGATGCGAGCACGACCGGCGATGGCGCCGCTGCCCGCGGCTGCGCGACGGGCAAGGTCTGCACCGAGTCGTGGCTCTGCACGCCGTGGACCACCAACGGCTCGAGCAACGACGGCACGCGCAGCTGCGTGGACCAGTGCAAGTGCACCAACCCCACGGCCGCGCACCCAAAGCCCGTGGAAACCGCCACGCTGCCGGTTCTGGATTTCGGCTACTACCAGTGCAACGTCGAGCCGGTGCTGGACAAGTTCTGCGCGCAGCTTGGCTGCCACGGCACCGAGCGTGGTCGGGCGTTTCGTATCTACGCGCGCGGTCGGCTGCGCCACAAGGGCGAGTCGCTCAGCGCGGTCTGCCAGGGTGAGAACTCACCCACCACCGACAAGTGCGTCGGCTCGGTCGAGTGCGCCTGCGACCAGCAGCCCCACACCCAGGCCGAGCTGCGCATGAACTTCGACGCCGCGCGCGGTCTATTGCTCGACGACCAGGGCAAGGCGCTGACCACGATCGATAACAGTGGCCTGCTCAAGCAGCCGCTGAGCGGCGGGGGCCTCGCACACGCGGGAATCCACATCTTCCGGCCAAACGACTCGAACTACACGAAGCTCAAGACCTGGCTCGGCAAGGCGGCCGTGACGTGCGCAGGCGACACGAACTGAGCCGCTGCACGCGCCTTGCGTGACGAGCAGGGCGGCACGTACGATCGCGGCGCAAGCCAGGAGGGCGACGTGGCCGCAAAACGAGCACCGGTAACAAGCGCAAGCCAAGCGGGATCGGCGTTCGAAGCCATCGAGCGCAGCGACAGCCACAAGGTGAAGGTCGCCATCACCGACATCGATGGCGTGCTGCGTGGCAAGTACCTGCATCGCGACAAGTTCCTGTCGGCCATCAAGTCGGGCTTCGGCTTCTGCAACGTGGTGTTCGGCTGGGACTGCGCCGACGTCTGCTACGACGACGCGACCTACACCGGCTGGCACACGGGCTATCCGGACGCGCTCGCGCGCATCGACGAGAGCACGTTCCGGCGCGTGCCCTGGGACGGCAACGTGCCGTTCTTCCTGGGCGACTTCGAAGGCACCGACGGCAAACCACTGCCCATCTGCCCGCGTCAGTTGCTCAAGAGCGTGATCGCGCGCGCGCGCAAGCAGGGCTTCGAAGCGCTGTTCGGCATGGAGTTCGAGTGGTTCAACTTTCGGGAGACGCCCGACACGCTCGCCGCCAAAGGCCACGCGTCGCCACAGCCGCTCACGCCCGGCATGTTCGGTTATTCGCTGGTGCGCATGGCGCAGAACCCCGGCTACTTCAGCGCGCTCATGGATGAGCTACCCACGTTCGGTGTGCCCGTCGAAGGCCTGCACACCGAGACCGGACCCGGCGTGTTCGAAGCCGCGATCCTGTACTCGCACGCGCTCGAGGCAGCCGACCGCGCCGTGCTCTTCAAGACCGCGGCAAAGGAGATCGGTGCGCGCTTCGGCATCATGCCGAGCTTCATGGCCAAGTGGAATGCGCGCTTACCCGGCTGCAGCGGCCACAGCCACCAGAGCCTGTGGACGCTGGACGGCAAGCAGAACGTGTTCTTCGACGACAGGGCCGAGCACAAGATGAGCAAGCTGTTCCGCAGCTACATCGCCGGCCAGCTCGCGCTCTTGCCCGAGATCTTGCCGTTCTTTGCACCCACCGTGAACAGCTACAAACGCCTGGTCGACGGCTACTGGGCACCCACCAAGACCACCTGGGGCATCGACAATCGCACGGTCGCACTGCGCGTGATCCCGGGCAGCCCGAAGTCCACGCGCCTCGAAACGCGCGTGCCTGGCTCCGACGTCAACCCGTACCTGGCGATCGCCGCGTGCCTTGCCGCAGGCCTTTGGGGCATCGAGCAAAAGCTGAAGCTCAGCGATGCACCGGTGATCGGCAGTGCCTACCTCGCGAAAGGCGCCGAACGTCTGCCGCGCACGCTGCAGGAAGCGACCGAGAAGCTTGCCGAGTCGAAGATTGCACCACAGATCTTCGGTCGCGAATTCGTCGAGCACTTCGTCACCACGCGCCGCTGGGAATGGCGACAATTCCAGGACGCCGTGACCGACTGGGAGCTCAAGCGTTACTTCGAGGTGAGCTGATGAGCACGTATCGTTTTTCCTTTCCGACCACGATCCACTTCGGCCCGGGCGTGCGCGCCAAGGTTCCAGCTGCTCTGCTCGCCGAAGGCAAGAAGCGCCCGCTGGTAGTGACCGACAAGGGCGTGGCCGCGCTGCCGATGCTGGCGGAGCTGGTCGCGGCGCTGCGCAAGGAAGGCCTCGAGCCCGCGGTGTTCTCGGGCGTGTGGGGCAACCCCGTCGGGTCGCAGGTGCAGGCCGGTGTGACGGCATTCAACGCTCATCACGCCGACAGCCTCGTGGGCCTCGGCGGAGGCGCTGCGCTCGATGTGGCCAAGGCCATTGGCCTCCTGGCCACGCATCCTGGCGACATCTTCGACTACGAAGACGACAAGCCCGGCGCGCGACCCTTCGGCAAGGAGATTCCTTACTGGGTCGCCTTGCCCACCACGGCCGGCACCGGCAGCGAAGTCGGCCGCAGCACGGTGATCGCCGACGAGCAAACGCACGTGAAGAAGATCATCTTCCACCCGATCTTGCTCGCGCGTCAGGTGTTCGCCGATCCGGAGCTCACGCTGGCGCTGCCCCCGAAGATCACCGCCGCCACCGGCATGGACGCGCTCACGCACTGCGTCGAGAGCTATCTCGCCAAGGGCTACCATCCGATCTGCGATGGCGTTGCGCTCGAGGGCGTGCGGCTCGCAGCGCAGGCGCTGACCACGTGCGTGAGACAGCCGACGAACCTCGAAGCGCGCGGCTCCATGCTGATGGCCTCGATGATGGGCGCCATCGCGTTCCAAAAAGGCCTCGGGCTCACCCACTCCTGCGCGCATGCGCTGGGCACCGTGGCCGACATGCACCACGGCCTGGCCAACGGCTTGATGATCGACCACGCGCTGGCGTTCAACCTGCAGGCCGTGCCCGAGCGCTTCCACACGCTCGCCGTGACCGTGGGCCTGCGCGACAGCCGGCCCGAGGCGTTCGTAGGCTGGCTCAGCGAGCAGAAGGCCCAGGTCGGAATCGCGGCGAAGCTCTCGGCCGAGGGTATCCGCGAAGAGCAGCTGGAACGCCTGGCGCAGCTCGCCCTCGAAGACTCGTGCCACCTCAACAACCCGCGCCCCGTGACGCGTGCCGACTTCGACGCGATCTTCCGCGCCGCGCTGTAGAGGACCCATGAAGATCTACAACCCCGCCAGTGGACAAGTGATCGACGACGTCAGCGAAGACGCGCCCGAAGCCATCGTGCGCAAGGTCGACGCGGCACGCCGCGCCCAGCCGGCTTGGGCCGCACGCCCCTTCGCCGAGCGCGCAGCGATCTTGAAGCGCTTCCGCGATCTGGTCGTGGCGCGCAAGGAGACACTCGCGCAGATCCTCACGCGCGAAGTCGGCAAGCCGATCACGCAAGCGCGCAACGAGCTCAACGCCTTGCCCGGCCGCCTCGATTTCTTCCTCGCCAACACCGAGCGCGCGCTCGCCGAGGAGACCGTGCACAGCGAGACCGGTCTGGTCGAGCGCATCGGCTTCGAGCCGCTGGGCGTGGTCGCCAACATCTCGGCGTGGAACTACCCCTGGTTCGTGGGCAGCAACGTGTTCTTCCCCGCGCTGCTCACCGGTAACGCCGTGGTCTACAAGCCCTCCGAGCTCGCTACGCTCACGGGCCTGGCGATCCGCGATCTGCTGCACGAGAGCGGCGTGCCCGCCGAGGTGTTCGCGAGCGCGATCGGCGCGGCTTCGGCAGGTGCCGCGCTGCTCGACGCGCACATCGACTCGGTCTGCTTCACCGGCTCGTACGCCACCGGCCGCCGCATCGCCGAGAGCGCGGGCAAGCGTCTGATCAGGGTGCAGCTCGAGCTAGGCGGCAAAGATCCCATCTACGTCGCCGACGACGTCGATGTGGCCGCCGCCGCAGCCGCCGTGGCCGATGGCGCGTTCTACAACACCGGCCAGAGCTGTTGCGCCGTCGAGCGCATCTACGTGCACGAGAAGATCCACGACGCGTTCGTGCAGTGCTTCGTCGCCGAGGTCTCGCGCTTCAAGCTCGGCGATCCGCAAGACGAGAGCACGTACATCGGCCCGCTCACCCGCGCCGCGCAAGTCGGGGTGCTGGAACGCCAGGTGCAAGACGCGCTGACCAAGGGCGCCCAACTCTTGCTCGGCGGCAAGCGGCTCGACCGCCCCGGCAATTGGTTCACACCCACGGTCTTCGACCGCGCCGACCACACCATGGAGCTGATGCGCGAGGAGAGCTTCGGCCCAGTGATCGGCATCGCGAGCGTGACCGACGACGACGCCGCGCTACGCTTGATGAACGACACCGAGTACGGCCTCACGGCCGGCGTCTACAGCCAGAGCCAAGAGCGCGCCCAGCGCATCCTCGCGGGCGTGCATGCCGGCAGCGCGTACTGGAACTGCTGCGACCGCGTGAGCCCGCGGCTGCCATGGTCGGGCCGCGGACACTCGGGGCTGGGCAGCACGCTGGGCACACTCGGCATCCGCACCTTCGTGCAACCCAAGGCTTGGCACCTGCGCGGCTGACGGCGGCGCGCTGCAGCGCGGCTACTGCGGGCTACGGGCGCAGGCTCTTGCGCGCCAGCTCGTCCTTGAGCGCCAGGCGCGATTGCCTGCGCACCTGCGCGTCGTGGAAGCGCCGCTGCTCGACTTCACTCTCCGGCATGACCTGTGGGACCACCCGCGGCTTGCCGGCGGCATCAATGGCCACGAAGGTGAGATACGAAGTCGCCACGTGCGTGCGCACGCCCGTGATCGGATCTTCGCTTTCCAAGCGCGCACCCACTTCCATCGAGGTGCGGCCGGTGAAGTTCACGCACGCCCGAATGCACACGACGTGACCGAGCTTGACGGGCGCCACGAAGTGCAGCGCATCGATGGTGGCCGTGACACAAGGCCCGCGCGCGTGGCGGGTGGCCGCGATGGCCGCCGCGATGTCGATCCACGCCATCAGCTGCCCCCCAAAGATGGTCCCCAGCCAGTTGGTGTGGCCGGGCAACACCAGCTCCGTCATCTCGACGCGTGAGGCACTGACAGGTTTCGGTTGCATTGGCTCAGACATGGTCACGCAGCGTCTGTCGGCGCTTGTCGGCCGTCAAGCCGGGCCGGCACACGACTTGCGCCGCCCCCCCCGCGCGCTCGCGCGGCGCCCGCACTAGCAGCGGCGGCACGCGTGTGTACTTAGATCACTGGCACTGCCTCCCGCTGTGCCGGGGCTAGCACAGAGCGTTCCCTTGGGAGCCTTCCTTTCACCGCGGGCTTGGCCGCACCCGTTTGTCGCCAAATGGTCATGGCACGACCCGTCATGACCATCATGACCAGCCTGCGCGTCGCCGCAGGGCTCGCGTCACTGCTGCCGCTGCTTTTGCCGCTGCGCGCTGCTGCACAGTGCGGGGGCGTGGTGTCGCAATGCCGGGACTGCCACGAGACGCGCGGCGAGCGGCCGGTGCTCGAGGCCGGCTCGCGCTCGCCATGGCATCGCGACCACGCTTTCGGTGACTTCTGTCCTCAGTGTCACGGCGGCGATGCCGACGCGACCGACGCCGAGCACGCCCACGCCGGACTGATGTCGCCGATGGCCGATGTGGCCGGCAGCTGCGGCAAGTGCCACGACCCGGCCAGCGTCGAGCACGCATACAGCTCGCCGCCGCCCACGGCAGGCCACAACGGGGCTGCGGCGAGCGGCCGAAGGCCACCCACTACGAGCCTGCCGTGGCGTAACGCTGCGTTGGCGACCACGGTCGTGCTCCTGGGCGCGAGCGCCACCTCATACGTGCTGCGCAACGAACGCCAGCTGCGCGCACGCCCGGGCGCCAAGGAGCCGGCGCCATGACGGCACCATGGCGCAAGCCGTGGCAAGCGCTGCGCAGCCAAGCGTGGTCGCCGTATGCCGCAGGCGCGGCGCTGGGCGTGACCACCACGCTGTCGATGGCCGTGTGGGGCAAGCGCTTGAGCGGCGCCGGTGCCTACCAGCACCTGTCCGGCTACCTCGGGCGCAGCCTCGCGCCCCAGAACATCTACTGGAAGTACGTGATGCCGCCGGCCGGCATCACCTGGGAGCTGTGGTTGCTCGTCGGCACCTTCCTCGGTGCCTTTGGCTCCGCGCTCGCAAGCCGACAGTTCCGCCTGCGCAGCATGCCCGATGCGCAGTGGCAGAGCGTGTTCGGGCCGAGCGTCGTCAAGCGCTGGCTGATCGTGTTCGCGGGCACGGCGCTGATCGAGCTGGCCGCAGGCATCGCCGGTGGCTGCACGGCGAGCCTTGCGGTCTCCGGCGGCGCGGCGCTGGCCCCGGGCGCGTTCCTGTTCATCGTCGGCATGTTCGGCGGCGGCATCCCCACCGCACGCTGGCTGTATCGCAAGGCGCCACGCGCGGGAGCCGCCGTATGAGCGCGCTGCCCCCGCTCGTGATCGGCTGCATGTTCGGCTTCGTCCTGCACAAGGCGCGGATGGGCAGCTACGCCGTGATCGTAAACGTCTTTCGCTTCACTGACTTCACCGTACTCAAGTTCCTGATGAGCGGCCTGATGGTGGCCATGCTCGGCCTCAAGCTCACGGGCGCGCTGCAGCTCTCGGTCGGCCTGCCGATCGCCCAGACCTTCGTCGTGGGCAACCTGGTCGGCGGCGTGCTCTTCGGCATCGGCATGGCCACGGCGGGCTTCTGCCCGGGCACGGTCGCGGCCGGCGCAGGTGAAGGTCGGCTCGACTACATCGTGCCCGGCAGCCTGGGGCTGTACGCCGGCGCGCTGCTCTTCGGCCTCGGCTACCCCAAGCTCTTCCCGCTGCTCGCGAGGCTCGGCAACTTCGGCTCCGTCACGCTGCCGGGTGTGCTGCGCGTCGACGGCTGGCTCGCCGTCGCGCTCTTCTGGGAACTCGGCCTCGTCCTCTTCTATCTCCTCGAGCGCGGCCCGCTGCGCCAACCACAAAGCAGCGCTTCACGCGACAACGCCACGCACGCTAGTCTGAGGGGATGGCCACAATGACGCCTGAGCAACTCGCAAGCGTACGCGCCTACGTCGGCTTCACCGACCAGAGCACCGCTGTCTTGCGCGCGTTCCATCCGCACGTCGCACCGAAGTCGGAAGCCATCATGGACGACTTCTACGCGACCATCGAAGCCCACCCTCACGCGAAAGCCGCCATCACCGGCGGACGCGCTCAGGTGGAACGCCTGAAGAAGACCCTGCGCGGCTGGCTCGACAGCTTGCTGCTGGGCCCACACGACCTCCGCTACCTCGAGGCCCACTCGCGCATCGGCCGCGTGCACGTGCGCATCAACTTGCCGCAAGAGTTCATGTTCACGGCGGTCAACCGCATCCGCACGCACCTGCTCGAGATCGTCGACGAAGTGCTGGCCGCCGGCTCCGAAGAGCGCCGCGCCACCCAAAACGCAGTGAACCAGATCCTCGACCTCGAGCTAGCGATCATGCTCGACACCTACCGCGAAGATCTGGTCGAAAAGATGCGTGCGCAAGAACGCCTCGCAACCATCGGCGAGCTGTCGGCCACGATCGCCCACGAGTTGCGCAACCCACTGGGCACGCTCGGCTCTTCGCTCTTCCTGCTGCGCAAGCGCGTTGAGACACTGCAGATCAGCGACCCGCTGGTCGACAAGCATCACGCACGCATCGCCGATCAGGTGCGCGAGTGCGTGACCATGACCAACAACTTGCTCGACCTCGCACGCGACAAGCCGCTCGCCAAGCGCCAGGCGACCCTGACCGAGCTGGTCACCGAGACCCTCAAGCAAGCGGTGATCCCGGCCGAGGTGCACGTTCACATCAGCGCCGCGCCGGAGCTGCGGCTCTATGGCGACCCGGAGCAATTGCGCCATGCGCTGTCGAACTTGATCCGCAACGCGGCCGAGGCACTTCACGGCAAGGGCAACATCACGATCTCGGCCGGCCGCCTCAACGAGTCGATCTACGTGGACGTGAGCGACGACGGGCCGGGCGTGCCGCCGGAGCTGGAGCGCAAGGTCTTCGAGCTCTTGTTCACCAGCAAGGCCTCGGGCACGGGTCTGGGCCTCGCCCTGGCCCGGCGCATCTGCGAAGCCCACGGCGGCAGCCTCACGCTCGAACCTTCGGACAAGGGCGCCTGCTTCCGGATCAGCCTGCCCGAGCCCCAGCCCGGCACGCAGAACACCCAAGCGCCTGATACGGCTGGATAATTCGCGCTACCCGCGCGGGCCATACGGAACCTCTTGCGGCGCACCGCCGTTCTATTGTTCACTGCCTGCATGGGCTCTAGAGCACCGAGACGTATCCTGATCGTCGAGGACAACATGGAGCTGGCCGAGAACATGACCGAGATCTTCTCGGGCGGCGGCTACAACCCCTTTGCAGTGCACAGCGCGGAAGCAGCGCTCGCCTTGCTGCAGATCGAGTGCTTCGACGGCATGGTCACCGACCTGCGGTTGCCAGGCATGTCGGGCATCGACCTCATCACCGTGCTGCGTCAGGCCGGCTCGTGCACGCCTGCCATCCTGATCACCGCGTTCGCCGATGCCGCGACCCTCGCGCGCGCCGGTCTGGCCGGTGTGCTCGACGTGCTGCCCAAGCCCCTGGACTTCGAGCGGCTCTTTCAGCTGGTCGACGACGGCACCGCTCGACGCTGCTGCGAGCCACCTCACTGAGCGCACGGCGCCCCGCGGCGCCTGCCGCCGAGTCCTGCTGCTGAGTCCCGCCGATGCCTTGCGACTGGAACAAAGTCCGGCTGAACCGCAGCGACCTGACGTCGAGCACGCTGGGCGTCGGTTCGAGCTTCGGCATCGGTGGCGCCGACCTCGAATACGCCTTCGAGCGCGGTCTCAACTACTTCTACTGGGGCTCGTTCCGCCGCCCTGACTTCGGTCGCGCAGTGCGTCAGCTCGCGCGCACGCGGCGCGAGCAGATGGTCGTGGTCGTGCAGAGCTACTCGCGCGTTGCGACGCTGATGGGTCCCTCGCTCCGCTCGGCGCTGCGCTCGCTGCGAACCGACTACGCCGACTACTTGCTGCTCGGTTGGTGGAACGAGCACCCGCCCGCGCGCATCATGGACGCCGCGCGCCGGCTGCGCGACCAGGGCCGCTGCAAACACCTCATGGTGTCGTGCCACAACCGGCTGGCATTCGAGCACTACGCCAAGGACCCGGACATCAGCGCGATCATGGTGCGCTACAACGCCGCGCATCCCGGCGCCGAGCACGAGGTCTTCCCGCGCCTTGGGCCACAGCCCCCGGCTGTGATCGCGTACACCGCCACGCGCTGGGGCGACCTGCTGAACCCCGCGCTCACGCCGCAGGGCGAAGTCACGCCGCGCGCGTCGGACTGCTATCGCTTCGTGCTGAGCAACCCCAATGTGCAAGTGTGCATCACGGGTCCGAAGAACCGCGGTGAGCTGGACGAAGCGCTGGCCGCGCTCGACCGCGGTCCGATGAGCGAGGACGAGCTTTCGTGGATGCGGCGCGTCGGTGCGGAAGTGAAGAAGCATGCGCGACCGAATTCCGGAGCGGTGGCGCTCGCGGACCGACTGATGGGCGCGCATACGCCTTGAGCTTGCGGTTGCGCGATGCGAGCGGCGTGGCGGGTAGTGAGCTGACGCCGTCGCTCTGGGGGGCGCAATTCGGGCCCGACACGGTACCCCCAGGGCGCGCCCCACCACGACGGCTTGCCTCGCGACGCACGCGGTCGATCACGACGAGGGTTGGCGCTGGACTGCCGTCGTGAAACGCCAATTCCACCTGTCATCCAGTGCAACGTTAGGGGGACGCGAGACGAGACGACACACGAGTTCTGTGGTTCTCGCGAGCGCGCTAGTCTCCACCTTTGACCTTCGTGTGACCTTCGTGTTAGCGCCTGCGGTGCGCCGACTTCGACTATGAGGTGGCGCAGCTGTCAAGGCCGCAAGAGGACATCTCGCTCTTCGAGGTCTCTTCCGGACGTTCACTCATCGTTGCGGCCCATGTGCCATTGCTACCGCCAAGACGGCGAGGTCATTCGGATCATCTCGGCACGCAAAGCCGATTCTGAAGAGCGTTCCTCCTACGAACACAGGGTGAAACGATGAGAAAGCACTACGATTTTTCGAAATCGCGACGCAACCCATATGCGAAACGGTTGAAGGCACAGGTGACCATTCGGCTCGACCCTGAAGTGCTTGAGTACTTCAAGCAGCTCACCGAAGACACGGCGATTCCGTACCAGACCCTGATCAATCTTTACCTCCGCGATTGCGCGACCCACGGTCGGAAGTTGAAGCTGAACTGGCCGAAGAAGAAGGCGGCCTGACTACGCTTGCAGCTGACGAAGACCCGCCTTGCGCCACCGGAAACATCAGCGCTCGCGGGCCCGCGACGGGTCGTGATAGACTGCACACCGGTGTCGCGGGCCCGCGGTCGCGCTACCTACAGGCGGGGGCGGCTCCTCGCAGCTGAAGCCGAAATCCGTTGAGCCGACTGGAGAGGGAAGACCCGTTTGACATACCAGATTACCGTGGTACTATGTCGGCATGTCGCTTCCTCACTCGAAGGTCACTGCGCAGGGCCAAATCTCCGTGCCGGCCGAGATTCGACGCAAACTCGGCATCGGGCCGGGATCCGTCCTTGAGTGGGACGAGGATGGCGAGAGAGTCGTTGTTCGCAAGGCAGGTCGATTCTCGTCCGAGGATATTCATCACGCCCTGTTTGCGAAGCCGCCCAAACCTCGCAAGTTGGAGGACCTGAAGGACGCGATTCGGCGTCACGTGCGGAGCAAGCATGCGCGCCGTTGACACCAACGTGCTCGTGCGTCTGGTCACCCGCGACGATCACGACCAAGTCGCTTCGGCCGAGGCTTTCGTCGACAGGGGAGCCTGGGTCTCCCATCTGGTCCTCGCGGAGACCACTTGGGTCCTGAGCGCCGCCTACGACCTTGATCACGCATCGATCGCGACTGCGCTCGACATGCTGCTCAACCACAACACCCTCACGATCCAAGATGCAGATGTCGTCGCCGCTGCGCTCAACCACTACCGTCGCAAACCTGCGCTAGGGTTCTCAGACTGTCTCGTTCTCGAGATTGCGAGAAAAGCGGGCCACCTGCCCCTCGGGACATTCGATAAGAACCTCAGCAAGCTCGACGGCGCAGAGAGACTGTAGGCGCCGCGGCGGCCTAACTACGACTATGCAGCTGACGAAGACCCGCCTTCCGCCTGAAAGAAACGTCAGCGCACGCGGGCCCGCAGCCGCGCGACCTACCAACCTCGGGCGGGTCTTCGCAGAAGCCCAGATCCGTCAGGCAACAATGTGGCTGCTGATCGATCTCGATTTGAGTCGACCGAGGGCGTGCTGCATCGGACGTGCTGCTTCAGACAACAACCGACTGCGAGATCGAAACGAGCACGTCGCGCGCACGACAATCACACGGCCGCGCTGCGTGCTCGTCACCGTCCATGATGTTGACGCATGCAAGGTCGGCTGCGCGAGTGCATGCAAACGTGCCAGCCGGCGTCACCGCCGTCTGAGCGCGTGGCTGGTCGATGCCATGCGTTGTCGTGCCGCACAGCTTCGTGCGAGCCCAGCGCGACACGGCGCGACGTGAGCCGTCGTGGCGAGGGTTGCGATTCGGGCCCGACAGGGTGGGTCCCGTCTTGGCGCGCGCCGGCGTCGAGCTTTGCAAGCACCACTCATTGGCCTATCTGCGTGTCAGAGCACCACACGGCCGGTCGCGCGCCGCTGGGGGTACCCTGTCGGGCCCGAATCGCAACCCTCGCCACGACGGCGTTGCGCACACCACCCCGCTGCCGCGCGATGGTCCCCGTCTTCGCCCGTAGACGCGCCGCGCCGCCCCGTGGCAGAGTTATGAGCTGGCCAGGTTGTCCTCAGGAAGTCGCATGTTTTCATCCATAGTTCGGGCCATCGAAGCAGCGCTCAGCACCCCCAAGCTCTTGCTCCGGTCCGATCCCGCCGAGTACTACCGGTACCTGGGCGACGACGTCATCGAAGGCCAACACGAAGGCTTCGTCGACCCCAAGAAACCGCTGTGGCTGAACCTCGGCCACTGGAAGAACGCGCGCACCTACCCGCAAGCGGCGGAGGCCATGGCGGCACGCGTGGCCGAGGCCGCGCAGCTCGGGCCGAACGACTCGCTGCTCGACGTGGGCTTCGGTTTCGCCGAGCAAGACATGTTCTGGGTGGAGCGCTTCGGCGTGCGCCACATCACCGGCGTCAACATCACAGCGATGCAAGTCGAGCGAGCGCAGGCTCGCGTGCGCGATCGCGGCCTCGCCGAGCGCATCGACCTGCAAGTGGGCTCGGCCACGGAGCTGCCCTTCGAGGCGGCGTCGTTCGAGAAGGTCACCGCGCTGGAATGTGCGCATCACTTCGATACACGCGAGCAGTTCTTCAAGGAAGCGTTTCGCGTGCTCAAACCCGGCGGCACCCTCGCCACCGCCGATGGCACCGCCTCTGCCGGTGATCCGGCGCTTGGCTTCGTCAGCCGCATCGCGCTCAAGCGCTGGTGCGTGCCGCTGGCGAACATGTACGATCGCGACGAGTACGTGAAGCGCCTGCAGAACGCCGGCTTCGTGAACGTACGCTGCGAATCCATCCGGCAGTACGTCTTTCCGGGCGTGGTGAAGTACCAGGCGCTGCGCCAGAAGGGCGTGTCGATCCACGAGGCCATCGTCGAGCTCAGCGCGCAAGACATCGAGCAGTGCAAGGGCCTCGAGCTGTTCAAGTTCACCGGCATGACCGACTACGTGATTTTCTCGGCGGACAAGCCGCGCTAGCGCTAGGAATCAACACGGCATGTTGGTCGGACTGAAGATCGTCGCCGACGTGGTCGGCTATCGAGTGCGCAAGCTGGAGATGGGCAACCTGCCCGCCGCCACCTCGATCGCCCTGGCCCTGTACCTGCCGCTGCAAGACATCGTGGCGCGCACGGCCTTCGCGTTCGTGCTCAACGTGCTCGTCTATCTCAACAACGACTACGTCGACGTCGACATCGACCTCGCGTCGACCGACAAGGACAACGCCAAGACGCGCTTTTTGGCGGCGCACAAGCGCGCGGCGCTGGTGTCGCAGTGGGTGCTGGTCGCGCTGCTGACGGCGGCGGCGTTGGCCTACGACCGCGGTCTGTTCGTGGCTTTGATCGGCGGCGGCGGCATCTGCGTGTGGTATTCGGCCTATCTCAAGCGCCGCCCCTTCGTCGATATCCTGGCGATGGCGATCTGGGGCGTGACCATGCCGCTGTGCGGTTCGCCTGCCCAGAGCACGCTCGGCTGGGGCATGGCCCTGCAGCTGGGGCTGGTCTCCGGTGTGTTCGAGACCATCCAGGTGATGCGCGACGCCGACGAAGATGCCAAAGACGAGGGCGTGCGCACCACCGGCGTCGTGCTCGGCCAGGCGCGCACCTTGCTCCTGGCGCGCGCGCTGATGCTCGCCACGAGCCTGTACGCGGCGTTGGTCATGCATCCGGCCATCGCCGTGCTCAGCGCCTTCGCCTTGGTCGTGCCCTTCACCAAAGACGACGTCGCCCTCTACTGGACGCGCGTGAAGCTGGTGTACGGCGTCACCTGGCTCTCGGTCTGCGCGCTGGTGTTCCTCCAGGGTCACACGGCGGGCCTCTGGTGGTCGATCGGCCACGCGGCCGGCCAGTCCATCAGCGACGTGTTCGCTCAGCTCATCGGCCACTAGACTGTGTTGCGCTAGACTCCCCCCAAGATGCGGGGCAAGACGATGAAGGTCGAGGGACAGAGCGCTGTGCTGATCGTGGGTGCCGGCCCCACGGGCTGCGCCGCGGGCATCGCGCTGGCGCGCGCAGGGGTCGACGTGTGCGTGGTCGACCGCGCCCAGTTTCCGCGCGACAAGACCTGCGGCGATGCCGTCTCTAACGACGCGATGGATCTGATCGAGCGCATGGGCGCGCGTAACGCGGTGTTGCAGGGTCCGCACGCCATCGTGCGCCGCGCCGCCGCCGTGTTCCCCGACGGCAGCCGCATCGAGCGCGACTACCAGCGGCCCGGCTACATCGTGCCGCGCCTGCACCTTGACGACTGCCTGCGCGTGGCGCTGGAGAGCTCGGGCGCCAAGCTCGTGCAGGGCTGCAACGTCACCGAGCTGGCGCAAGAGGCCGGGCGCGTGGTGGGCGCACAGGGCCCCGAGCTACGTTGGTCTGCGCAGCTTGTGATCGCAGCCGATGGCCACGGTTCGGTGGGCCTGCAAGCCTTGCATCAGCCCACACCGCGCGACCGCTACCTCGCAGTGTCCACCACCGCGTACTACCGCAATGTCAGCTTTCCCTATGGCAACGACACGGCCGATCACTACTTCGACGACGACCTACCCTACGGCTACGGCTGGATCTTCCCCGCCGTCGACGACGTCGCCAACGTGGGTGTGTACATCCGCGCTGACGCGTACGCGCGACACGACAAGAAGCTGGGCGAGCTCTTCCGCGCCTTCGTGCAGCGCCACGCCGGCCGGCTGGGCGGCGCAGAGCTGGTCGGCAAACCACGCACCTGGTCCTTGCCGTTGGCGCCGCGCCCTGCGCCGATCAGCGCGCCGGGCCTCTTGCTCGCGGGCGACGCGGCCGGCTTCATCGATCCACTCTCGGGCGAGGGCATTTGGCAGGGGCTGCACACCGGCTGGCTCGCAGGCGAGATCGCTGCAAGCGCCATCGCACAGCATGGCCTCGACACTGCGTTGCAGCGACGCTACGCGCGTGCTTGCTGGAGCGCCGTCGGCCACGGCAGTCGCAACAAAGCGCGCGTGCAACGCGGCATGGCGTTCATCGTCGACCGCAAGCTGTATCGCTCGCGCTGGGTGCGCGCCGCGCTCGGCTTCGGCTACCGACACAACGCGCTGGAGATGACCAAGAGCTGAGCGCGGCACGTGCCACACAAACGCCCGACCACGTCCGCGACCTCGAACCCTGATCCCCTCGTGACCGAAGCCCCACAGCAACCGAACGCACCGCGCGGCGAGGCCGCCTTCATCGCCTGGCTACAGCGCCCCGGCCTTGCGCTGCGGCTGTGCCTGATCTCCGTCGCCCTCTCGTCGCCGTGCATCCTCACCGGCTGGCACCTCGACGACATGGTCGCGCGCTACATCTACACGGATCTGCCGGGCGCGCATCGTCTCTATGCGCTCTACATGGGCGGCTACGGCCTCGCCAACGGTGACCCGGCGGTCAACCACTGGCAGATCGAGCAGGGTTGGGCGCCGTGGTGGATCTACGATCAGCTGCGGCTGCGCATGTTCCGCCCCGTGGGCCTGATGACACACTGGCTCGACGCGCTGGCGTGGCCGAACAGCGCCGCGCTCATGCACGTGCAGAGTCTGTTCTGGCTGGGACTGCTCGTGCTCGCGATCACGCGCATGTACCGCAGCGTATTGGGCAAGCTCACGGCGCCGATGGCCGCCCTGCTCTTCGCGATCGATCACACGCACGGCTTCGAGGTCGGCTACATCTGCAATCGCTACGCGCTGGTCACGGCGCTCTTCGGCGTGCTCTCGTTCGATTGCTTTCTGCGCTCGCGCGTGCACGGCGACAGGCACGCAGCGTTCATCGGACCGCTGCTGTACATCGTCGCGCTCTTGTCGGGGGAGTCCACGATCGCGATCGCCGGCTACGTGCTGGCCTACGCGGTCTTCGCCGAGGCAGGTCCCTGGCTACGCCGGGCGCTCGCTTGCTCGCCCTACCTGCTGATCACGCTGATCTGGCGCGCCGCGTACAACCGCGCGGGCTATGGCGCAACCGGGTCCGGGCTTTACATCGATCCGGGCCGCGAGCCTATGCACTTCTTCCTCGAGCTCCTGCAGCGCGGGCCGGTCCTGCTGCAGGGCCTATTCTCGATCCCGCCGGCCGAGCTTCACCCGGTGCTCGGCCCCAGCGGGGCGCTCTTGCTGCTCTTGGCTGCATGGCTCACGGTGGCCGCGCTCGTCGTCGCGCTCGTGCCACTACTCGTGCGCGATCGACTCGCGCGTGCCTGGACGGCCGGCATGCTCTTCGCCCTGATCCCGGCCAGCTCCACCTACCCGCACAATCGCCAGCTGCTCTTCGCCAGCATCGGCGGCATGGCACTGATCGCACAGCTCTGGCAGCTGCACGCCTTGCAGCTGCGCGGCACGCAGATGTCGCGCGCACTCCAGTGGTCGGGCAAGATCAGCGCGTTCGGCTTGCTCGTGCACCTGCTGCTCTCGCCCCTGGGCCTGCCGGTCTCGAGCTGCGGCATCGCGGTCTCCACGCCGCTGTCGCGCGCGCCCGACACGATCGGCGACGAGATCGCCGGCAGCGATGCGATCTTCATGACCGCACCCGATTACTTCGCCGTGAAGCTCGTACAGCTCAGCCGTCGCGTGCAGAAGCAGTCGCTGCCGCGCCACTGGCGAGCGCTCTCCTTCGGTGAGCAAGCCGTGACCGTGCGCCGCACCGACGAGCGCACTCTCGAGCTCGACTACGACGGCGGCATCCTGCAGACGCCCTTCACCGAGCTGTATCGCGACCGGCGCCTGCCCATGCGCGTGGGCGAGCGCATCGAGCTCGAAGGCCTGTCGATCGAGGTGCTGCAGCTGACGTCCGACGGTCGCCCGAGCAGCGCACGCTTTCGCTTCACGCAGCCGTTGGACGCACCGAGCTTCCGCTTCTACGCCTGGATCGACGGCCGTTTCGTGCCCTTCACGCCTCCGCCCGTGGGTCAGCGCCGCGTGCTGCCACCGGCGACGGTGCGTTGGAGCTTTTCGTGAGCGCAGCCGCGCGGCTCAGGTCGAAGGCGCGTCGCGGCCAACCGCGTGCTCCAGCCGGATCACCGCCGTGGTGAGATCCACGCGCGCGTTGAACACCGACAGGCGCGCGTTCAGCAGCTCCGATTCCGCATCGATGAGATCGGAGGTCGTGGCGCGGCCGACGCGAAAGAGATCGGTCGTCACGCGGTAGCTCTCCTCGGCCGCGCGCAGCGTGGTCGCACCCGCGCGCAGCGCCGAGTGCGCGTTGTTGACCGCAAGCTGGGCCATCGAGACCTCGATCGCGATGGCGCCCTGCACGCCGCGGCGCTGCGCGGCAACGCCGGCTCGACTCGCCACCAGCTCATCGGCGCGCGCATCGTTCAGGAAGAAATCCGTGATGTTCCAGCTGGCGACGACGCCGGCCGACCAGGTGGCGTGCCACGTCTGGCTCGGCGGGAAGTAACGAGAGTTGGGGTTGGCGTAGGTGGCGTCTGCCACGGCGTCCACGCGCGGCGCCTGACTCACGCGCACGGCCGAGCGGCCATGATCGAGCGCGTTTTCCGTCGCGTCGAGCGCCTTGAGCTCGAGGCGCTTCTGCCAGGCTTCCGCCATCAGCTTGCGACTGGTGACGAGGTCGCCGTCCGGCGCGTCCAGCTCGGGTACGCGTTCGCCGATCGTGTACTCGCCGCCGTTCAGATCCTGCATGATGATCGCGAGCTGGGCTCCGGCCATGTTACGCCCGGACTCGGCCTGCTGCTGTGCGGCCTCAGCATTGGCCACGAGCGCCTCGATGCGCATCAGGTCGGCTTGCGAGAGCTTGCCCACGTCGTACGCCGCGTGAGCATCCTGCAAGCGGGCTTGCGTACGTTCCACGGCCTTGCCGGCGATGTTCACCTGACCGTGCGTGCGCAGCCAGTTGTAGTAGAGCACGCGCGCGTCGGTGCGAACCTTCAGCTCCTCGGCCAGCACGGCGTAGCGCGCGGCATCGCGGCTCGAAGACGCGCTGGCGGCGGCATCGGTCACGCGGAAGATGTAATCGGAGAGCGGGATGGCAAGCCCGGCACCCACCGAGTAGTTGTTCTGGGGGAAGGTGAACGAGGCGGCGGCGGCGTCCACGCACGAGCCCTTCGAATCGAGCACGCACTGGGTCGTGCCTCCAGGACGGGTGCCCACCGAGAGCGGACCGGCGTTCTGCGCGCCCACAAGGGCACCGCTGCCGAAGGCTGCCGTGACCGGTGACAGCCGCATGTAGCTGCCGCGCAGCGTGAGCTGCGGGAAGAACTGGATCTTGGTCTCCGAGATCTTCGTGTTGGCCGCGTCGAGCTCGGCGCGCTTGACGCCGAGCGAGGCGCTGACCGTGAGCGCGCGCGCCTGGGTCTGCTCGGCGGTCAACCCGCCGGGTTGCACGCTGAGGTTACCGATCTCGATGTCGACCGCAGCCGGCAAGGCGCGCTCCGGCGCAGGCGCTGCCGCGGGGGCAGCCGCTGCGACAGCTTGCGGAGCGACGACGGGCGCCAGTGCAGGGGCCGCGGGCGTCGCGGGCGACTGTTGTGCAAACGCGCTCGAGGCAACGAATAGCGTCGTGAGCAACCACGACCTTGAGGGGCGAAACAGACGGGTCATTCGGCGTTCTCTCCAGCGTGGGAAGCCGGGGTGCTGTGCCCCAGGCCAAGCAGACGAAGCAAGAACCACTTCACCGGCCGCGAGCCGAGGAAGCTTTCGGTGAGCGAATACGAGACAGGCACGACGACCAGCGTGAGCAAGGTCGAGGTGAGCAAGCCGCCGATCACGCAGATGGCCATCGGCGCGCGCACGTCGCCGCCTTCGCTGATCGCGAGCGCGACCGGCAACATGCCGAAGATCATCGCGGCGGTGGTCATGGCGATGGGTCGCAAGCGCGTGATGCCAGCCTCGACCAGCGCATCGTTGACACTCTTGCCCTCGGCACGCAGCTGATTGGCGAAGTCGACCAGCAGAATGGCGTTCTTGGTCACCAGACCCATCAGCATGATCACGCCGATCATCGAGAAGATGTTGAGCGTTTTGCCCGTGAGGTACAGCCCACCGAACGCACCGACCACCGACAGCGGCAGCGACAGCATGATCGTGAACGGCTGAATGAAGCTGTCGAACTGCGCGGCCAGGATCATGTAGACGAGGATGACGGCGAGAAAGAGCGCGATGCCCATGTAGCCGAAGCTCTCGCGCATGATGTCGGCCGAGCCGGCGAAACCCGTGACCAGCGTGTCGGGCACCACGCGCTTGGCGGCGTCCAACACGATCTGACTGGCCTCACCGAGCGGCATGCCTTGCAGACCCGCCAGCACGGTGATCTGCCGCTGACGCGCCTGTCGCTCGATCTGGCTCGGCCCTTCGCTGCGACGCACGTCGACAACGTTGGATAGGTCGACCGGTTGGCCCGTGATCGAGCGCACCTTGAGATTGGCGAGCGAGGCGATGTTCACTTGTTCGGCTTCGGAGAGCTGCACCGTGATGTCGTAGACGTCGACGCCGTCCTTGATCTCGCTGATCGCGTCGCCGGCCATCAGCGCGCGCACGGTGCTGGCGACGGCTGCCACCGGCACGCCCAGGTCGGCCGCGGCACTGCGGTCGATGTTCACGGTCAGCTCGGGCTTGCCGCCGCGGTAGGTGGTGTCGAGATCGACGAAGCCCTTGACCTTCGCAAGCTCGGCCTTGAGCGCATCGGCAGCCTTCTGCAGCTCGTCCATGTTGCTGCCACGCACGTAGAACTGGATCGGCTGCGAGCGAAAGGCTTGACCGCCCACGGCATCGATCTTCTGCACGGTGATGTTCGCGCCGGTGAACTTGCCCAGGCGGCCGCGCACCCAGGCCATCAGGTCTTCCTGGCTGAAGGCGCGCTGCTTGCTCGGAGTGAGCACGGCCTGCACCTGGCCCAGATTGGTTTGCTTCTGCGCGCCGCCACCCACTGTGGTGAAGGTGTGCAAGAGGCCCGGCGCGTACTTGCGCAGATCGGCTGCAACCGACTCGGTGACAGCCGCAGTGGCTGACAGAGCGCTGCCGGTGGGTAACTCGACGTTCACGCTAAACTCCGCACGATCCTCGGGCGGCAAGAACTCTGACTTCACGCGCGCCACGGCGAAGAAGGAACCGACGAGCGCGAGCCCCGCGAACATCAGCGTGATAGCGCGATGTCGCAGCGCCCAGCTGACCGTTGCACCGTAGATCCTGTCCAGGCCCGCGAGCACCGCTTCTATCGCCCGGTAGACGATGCCGTGCTTGGCACCGTGCGTCGAGCGCAAGAACCGCGAGCTCAGCATCGGCGTGAGCGTGAATGACACCAGCATGGAGACGGCCACCGCCACCGAGACCGTGATGCCGAACTGGTAGAAGAAGCGCCCCACGATGCCCTTCATGAACGCCACGGGCACGAACACCGCGAGAATCGACGACGTGGTCGCGACGACCGCCAGGAAGATCTGCGCGGTACCGTTGGACGCCGCCTGCATCGGCGTCTCGCCCAGCGCCATGCGCCGGTGGATGTTCTCGATCACGACGATCGCGTCGTCGATCAGGATACCGATCGAGAGCGACAGCGCGAGCATCGTCATGTTGTTGAAGGTGAAGCCCAGCCACTGCATGAACGCGAAGGCCGCGATCACGCTGGTGGGGATAGCCACTGCGCTGATCAAGGTGGCGCGCAGGTCGCGCAAGAAGATCAAGATGATGATCACGGCGAGCGCCGCGCCGAACATCAGGTCAAACTGCACGTCGTGGATCGAGCGCTCGATGTAGACCGAGTTGTCGGTCGGGATCGCGATCGTGGCACCCGCCTTCTCGATGCGCGGGCGCAGCTCCTCGATGGCCTTGCGCACCGCCTGCGCCACCGCGACCGTGTTCGACCCGGACTGCTTGCGGATCACCAACGCGACCGCCGAACGGCCGTCGAGGAAGCTCCCGGAGCGCGCGCGGTCCATGCCATCGACGACCGTGGCGACGTCACGCACCCGTAAACTGGTGCCCGGTGTGCCCGGCAACAGGATGGCCGCGACTTCTTCCGCGGTCTTCACCTCACCCTTGGTCTTGACCGTGATCTCCTGGCCGCCGCGTTCGAAGCTGCCCGCCGGCAAGGAGATGTTCTGCGAGCGAATCGCATCCGAGACGTCTTGGACGGTGAGCCCGAGACCCGCCAGCTTGCTGGAGTTGACGAGCACGCGGATTTCGCGCTCGCGGCCGCCGATCAGATCGACGCCACCCACACCGGCCACGCGCTGCACGCGCTCCTTGACCACCTTGTCCGCGAGCTGCGTGAGCGCGCGCGGCTCGATCTCACCGGCGAGCGCGATGCTCAGGATCGGCGCGGCGCCGACGTCGAACTTCTGGATAACGGGCGGATCGACGCCCTTGGGCAGTTGACCCTCGATGGCCGACACACGGTCACGAATGTCTTGCACCGCGCGGTCCGCCGACACGTCGAGGTCGAACTCGACCACGATCTGACTCACGCTCTCCATGTTGGTGGAGCGCAGCGTCTTGATGCCGCTGAGCGTGTTGATGGCTTCTTCGATCGGGTCGGCGACCTTGCTCTCCATGGTTTCCGGGTCGCCACCGGGGTAGACCACGGTGACGGTGACCACCGGGAACTCGACGTTCGGGAACAGATCCACGCCGATGCGCGGGTAGCTGAGCAAGCCGAACACCAAGAGCGCCGAGATCAACATCACGGCGAAAACAGGACGGCGAATGAATAGGTCCGCGATTCTCATCGGGCCTTCTCGCGCTTGGGGGTGGTGCCCGCGCTGGGCTTGGCCGTGGGTGCGGCGGCGCTCGCGACGCTGTCGTCGTACGAGACCTCGGCCATCATACCGGCAAGCAAACGATGGTCGCGGTTGTCGACGTCGGCGATGATCTCGATGGTGCGCGTGCGCGGGTCCACGGTGGGTGCGATGCGCTTGACGTTGACGTGCCGGCCGTCTCCGATGGCGGGGAAGCGCACATCGAGCTGACTTCCCTCGTGCACGGTCTTGAGCGCCATCTCGGGCAAGCGGGCGCGCAGCTCGAGCAAGTCGATGTCCTGGATCACCAGCACGATCGACGGCGGCACGAGCGTGGCGGTCTCACCGAGGTTCATGCGCTTGTCGGTGACGATGCCATCGATGGGCGAAGTCACGACCATGTTGCTCAGCCGATGCGAAGCCATGTCGACCGCCGTCTGCGCCTGCACCACCATGCTGTTGGCGCTGTCGAGATGCGCCTTGACCTGATCGTAGACATCGGGCGTCACCGAGCCGCGCTCGCGCAAGGCCTTGATGCGGTCGAACTCCGTCTGCGCGGCGCTCGCTCCGACCTTGGCGGAGGCCACACCCGCGTTCGCCTGGTCCACCGCGAGGCCGACCTGCACCGAGTCGAGCCGGAACAGCACCTGGCCCTTGCGAACGCGATCACCTTCGTCGACGTTCAACGCCGTGATCACGCCGGTCTCCTTGGGACCGAGCGCAGCCACCGAGCGCGAACGCAGCGTGCCCGTGCTCGCGCGATCCGTGGCGGCCGCCTGGTCGGCGGGTGCGGCAGGTGCCGGGGTTACGAGCACCGGCGGCGGCGGAGCACCTGCACCTTCGCTCAGTGGCAAGCTCGGACCTTGCTTGGTCTGGCAGGCCGCGAGCGTGACGAAGAGCGAGAGCACGAGCGCTGGGCTGGATCGGACGATGAAGGGCGATGAGGTCTGGGTCATGTCGGTACACTGGCTCCCGAGAGGAACAAGGTGAGCAGATCGTCTGCGATGGATTGAATGGGGCCGCGGCGCTTGCGCTTGAACCACGCGTAAAACGCGCCGTTCATGCCGCCTGAGAGCATGGCGACCTGAAGGTTCGCCGGGACGTCGCTGCGCAGCACGCCGGCATCGATGGCGCCCTGGATGGCCTCGTGCAACACGGCGAGGAAGCGATCGTATTCGAGGCGCATCGGCATGCCGCCCACGCGCTCCATGTCGAGCTCGGAGGCGGCGCCGCGCTCGAGGAAGAGCATGAACAACGTACCGTTGTCGCTCACGTGCTGGCACGCCGTGCGCACCACCTGCCGCAGGCGCTCGAGGGGATCGGGCAGCGCGAGCAGCGGGGTGAGCTCGGCACGGAAAGCCGTGCTGCGCTCGGCCATGATGGCCTCGAAGATCGCTTCCTTGCTGTCGAAGTAATTGTAGAGTGTGCCCACCGCGACACCCGCCGCGGTCGCGATGTCGGTCATCTTGGTGTTCAGGAAGCCCGAGCTCACGAACACCTGCTCCGCCGCGACCAAGAGGCTCTGCCGGTACGCCGTGCGCGCGTTATCACGCGCGCTGCGGGGACGCTTCGGCGGCTTGGCCGGCTGAGTCACAGAGGGGCCTCGACAGGGGGTAGCAGGCTGACACCGACCCTCCATGAACGGCCAGTGCACTTCTGCGAATCTTCGTTCATTACGATGAACGCACATTCATGTCAACGTCGAAAGCGCGCGCACGCGGGTCGGACGCGTGCAGAAGGCAGCGCACGCCGCCCTTGTCCTGTGACGCGGCCTGCGGTCCGTCAAGGACCGACCCGGGCAGCGAACGACCGCTGCCGCGAGCCGGCCCACTCGGCTAGACTGCGCTCACGCGGCCCCACCGGCTGCGCACAGTTACGATGACCACGGTCCGGCCGATCGCCTGCGGTACAAAACGCCCATCGCGGCCAGCGACGCGCGGCGTGCCCACACGGGAGAACCTGCTCAAACGCACAGGCCGGCGAGTCGCTGCTGTCGCGCTCGCCGCGGCGGTCGTGACGAGCACGGGCCACGCTCGGGCCCAGGAGCGCAAGAGCGCGCCGCTACCCGTGCTCAGCCCGGCGGCTGCAGCGGCCTTCTGGGTCGCCGCCCAGCTCGTACCGTCGCCCCTGCTAGTCGCCGGGTCGGCAGGCCTGGGCGCCGGCATGCGCTGGCAGCTCACGCCCCTCGTGTACTCCTTCGGCGTCGAGGCCAGACCGCTGCGCGCATTCGTGATCGAACCGGTCGCGCGCCACAGCGGCGCCATCGAGCTCTTCGTGTCGCCCGAGTGGGCGTGCTGCGCCGCCCATGAGCGCAGCAGCTGGCTCGCGCGCGCGGGTGCGCGCATCTACGTGCCGCTTCTGCTCAGCGGCGAATCCCTGTCCGGTTCGCTCGGCGGTTCGTACTACCTCGCCGACCACGAACATGGTGGCTCGGTGGAGCTCGGTCTGTACACGTTGTCCAGCATCGTCGGGCTCACTGTGACCGTCTCACCCACGCTGGAAGGCCGCGAGGTCACAACCGCCCTCGCGCTGCATTACTACTGATGAAAGCTCCCTACTCGCTGCTCGCGACGCTTCTGCTGCTGCTGTGCAGCTGCGGTTCCGTCATGCGCGCAATCGGCCGCAACTTCGCGCTTCCCGAAGAGCCCAGCAAGCTCGCCCACCGAGTGCATGACGCGAGGCGACCCGATGCACGTCTGTCGGTGTTGTGGATCGGCCATGCCACGGCGCTGATTCAAATGGACGATGCCTTCGTGCTCACCGACCCGGTGTTCACCCGCAGCTTGGGCGAGCTGTCACCGCGCCTGGTCGAGCCTGGCATGGCTCCCGCGGACCTGCCGCCCTTGGCGGCGGTGGTGATCTCGCACATGCACCTCGATCATCTCTCGTTCGACTCGCTGGCGATGATCGAGCACAAGACCTCGGTGGTGCTGGTGCCGCCGGGTGTACGGGCCAGCATGCCGCGCTATGCATTCAGCAGCCACGAGCTCGGTCGTTGGCAGTCATACGATGCAGGCGGCGTGCGCGTGACCGCCGTCCCCGTGCGCCACCTCGGCGGCCGCTGGGGCGTGGACATGGCGTGGCGGCCGCGCGCCTTCACGGGCTACGTCCTCGAACACCACGGCCTGTCGGTCTACTTCGCGGGCGACACCGCGTTCGATGCAGACGCCTTTGCCGCCGTGCGGGCGCATTTCCCCGCGCTCGACCTAGCAGTGCTACCCATCTGCCCGATGCAGCCGCGCGTGCACATGCGGCGGGTGCACATGGATCCGGCCGAAGCCCTCGAGGCCTTCTTGCTCCTGGGCGCGCGGCAGATGGTTCCCGTGCACTTCGACACCTTCATCAACTCCGACGACGAGCCGGGCGCGTGCCCGCGCGTGCTGCGGCAAGTGATGGCCGAGCGCGCGATCGGCGCCGAGCGTGTCGCGATCCTCGGCATCGGGGAGCAGCGCGTGCTCGTGCCACGCTGAGCGCGGCACCCGCTCACTCGTCGACGGAGGTCGCGCCGATCTCCGAGCGCACCGCTCGCCACGCCGGAAACGCTCCCGCCAGCGCCGAGGTGGCAACCACGAGCGCGCCCGTGCGTGCGGCCGCCGCCACCGGCAGCACGAAGTCCAGGTGCCAGCCCGTCTGTGCCGCGAGCAGCGTTCCGAGGAAGATCTGGCACTCGATCATGCCCACGGCGATGCCGGCCACAGCCGCGCAAAATCCGAGAAAACCAGCCTCGACGATGATCGCCCGCGCCACCTGCCCAGGCGTGGCACCGATCGCGCGCAGCATGTTGATCTCGCGCTTGCGGTCGATCACGGCCGCGGCCATCGTGCCCACCACGCCCATCAGCGCGATCAGCAAGGTCATGATCTCCACGGCGCGCGAATACGAGAAGGTCTGCCGCAAGGTCTGCACGATGTGCTGCTGCAGCGCCTGGGTCTTGGTCACGAACACCGTGCTCACCGCGCCGTGACCACCGAGCTCAACCTGGATCGCCTCTGCGGCGGCGTCGATGTCGGCACCCTTGGCGACGAACGCAAAGATGCCGTCGACCACGTCGTCGCCCCACAGCTCGGCGTAGTGGCGACGATCGATGAAGCCCGCGCCGCTCTCCGAGGTGTAGTCCACGATCACCGCGCGCACCGGGAACGCCACTTCGCCCTTGGGCGAAGTGAGCGTGATCGACTGGCCGACCTTCACGTGCAGAAGACGCGCGGCGTTCTCGCTGAGCACGATGCTCGGATGCGTGCTGAGGTCGCCCTTCCGCAACGGCTCGCCCTCGACCACGCGCCAGCCCCCGCCGCGCAGCTCGGCCTCGCGCATGAACGTGTCGGTGTCGGTTGCGACCAGGCGGAAGGTCGTGCCCTTCACTTGCTGGTCCACCATGCGAAAGCGCTCGATGCCGGCGATGCCACGCACGTGCTCCACGCGCTCGGCCGCGGCCGCGCTGAACGGCACGTGGCGGCGATCCATCACCATCGAGCCCTGCGTCACGGCGAGATCAGCCACGCCCACCTGCGCGGCCCAGCTCGTGATCGAGCGCTCGAGCGAGGCGAGCCAGCCGCCGACCGACACGCTCATGCCGACGGCCACCATCAGCGCCAGCACGTTCACGGTGCTGCGCCCGAGCGTGCGCTGCACGTAGTCGAGGCCCAGCCGGCCAGGCACGCCCAGCAGCGCTTCGACCGGGCGCACCAGCAGCGCGCGCAGACCGATCACCGCTGCAGGCGTGGAGAACGCAGCCCCGAGCACGGTGAGAGTGATCGCGAGCGCGCCACCGAAGCGACTGCCACGCATGACCGGCAACCAGGCCAGCAACATCAACGACAGCCCTATCACGAGCAAACGGCGCGCCGGCGGCGCCGTGGCCTCCACCGAGGCCGCGCCGCGGATCACGATCGCGGGATCGACCGAAGCCGCGCGCCGCGCCGGCAAGTACGCCGCCAGCACGGCCATCAGCAAGCCCGTCGCAATCGACTGCAAGATCAACACGGGCGTCAGATGCGGTACTGCCTGCGGCACCGACGCGTACAGACGATCGAGTGCGTCCAGCGTGGTCGCGGTGGAGTAGATGGACAGCCGCTGCCCGAGCAAAAGACCCAGGAACGTGCCGGGCAAAGCGAGCAGCGCGGCCTCCGCGCAGAACAGCGCCACCGTGCCACGCCGCGTGACGCCCAGCGCACGCAGCACGCCCACTTCGCGCCGACGCTGCGCGACCGCAACACCGACCGCGTTGTAAACGAGAAAGCCGCCCACCAGCAGCGCCAGAAAGCCGGAAACCCAGAGCGCCGCCGCCAGCGGCTCCGAGAGCGAACGCAGCCGCGTGCCCAGGCGTGCCGAACGCTCCACGCGCACCCCGCCGCCGACCAGCTTTTGCAGGCGCGCTTGCAGGTCGTCGAGATCCGCACCGGGCGCACCCGCGACGTCGATGCGATCGACGAACATGCCACGCGCGAACGAGACCTGCGCCGCATCAATGAACATCACCGCGACCTGCCCACCGAACGAGGCCGCCGCGCCGCTATCTTCCAGCACACCGCGGATGAAGAAGTCCTTGGGCCCATCGGTGGTGAGCAGCTGCACACGCCCGCCCTGCCCGAGGTGGTGCCGCGTCGCGAAGCTGCGCGACACCAAGAGCGCAGTGGGATCGTTCACGAACGCAAGCGGGTCCTGAATCACAGTGCGGTCGCCTTCTTGCACCGCGAAAGGCAAGAAGTGCAGGTCGCCCAGGAAGTCCACGCCCATCACCAGGAGCGAGGTGTGCAACTCGGGCGCTTGCGCCGTGAGCTCCACGCTACACGCGGCGTGCGCCACGCCTTTGGTGTCTGCAACGCTGGAGAGCAGCTCGCCAGGCACACCCGGACCGCCCGCTTCGATGGTCAGGTCTGCACGACCCGACACGCGCGCCACGAACTCGCCAAACGCCGCCGTCATGCTGCCCGCAGCAGCTTCCGTGGCCACGTAGAGCGCGATGCCAAGCGTGATGCCGAGCACCACCAAGAGCGAACGCAGCGGCGTGCGCAGCCAGTGCCGCAAGCTGATCTCTCGAAGTAACGACAGCAAGACGCGCTAGCTCACTTTCCTTGGGGGCCCGCGCCCGTATCGCCGACTTCGTCGCCGACCACCCGGCCATCGGCCATGGTCACGATGCGAGTGCCACGACGCGCAATCGCCGCGTCGTGCGTGATCAGCACGACCGTGCGATGGGCCTGAACCGCGCCGCGCAAGAGCTCGAGGATCGTCGCGCCGGTCGCCGAATCCAGGTTGCCGGTGGGCTCGTCCGCCAGCAGGATCGGCGGATCCATCATCAGCGCACGCGCAATCGCCACGCGCTGCATCTCGCCACCCGACAGCTCGTCGGGCCGGTGCGTGCTGCGAGCGCCCAGGCCCACGCTCTGTAGCAGCGCATGTGCTCGTTGCAGCGTCGGGCCGCGCGACTGCCCGGCCAGGCGCGCCGGCAGCGCCACGTTCTCCGCCGCCGTCAGCGTCGGAAGCAAGTTGAAGAACTGAAACACGAAGCCGATACGCGTGCGGCGCAGCACGCTGCGCGCGTCCTCTGACAGCAGCCCAACGTCGGCGTCCTCGATCAGCACCCGCCCGCTGGTCGGCCGGTGCAGCGCGCCCATCAAGTTGAGCAACGTGGTCTTGCCCGAGCCACTGGCGCCCACCACGGTCACGAACGACCCGGGCTCGATGCTGAGCGACACGTCGTGGACGGCGGCGACCGCCTTGGGCCCGGAGCCATAGCGCCGGGACACGTTCTCGAGCGTAATCATGCTGCGGGGACTGGGTGCCGGCGGATGACCGACCAAGGCCGCGACGCTATCACGTTTCGAGCCAGGGCCGCGCGCCAGGTGCAGCCGCCTCGTGTACAGTTCGCTCGCAGGGGGAGGTCCAAATGACGGCACGCATCGTGGTTTTCGGCGCCACTGGCTACACCGGGCGACTCACGGCCGCCGCGCTGGCGGCAGCCGGGCACAAGCCACTGCTCGCGGGGCGTAGTTCCAAAAAGCTCGCCGAGCTGGCGCAACAGCTTGGTGGGCAGCTCGATACCCAGGTCGCATCGAGCGACGACCCCGCAAGCGTGTGCGCCCTCTTGCGCGCTGGCGACGTGCTCGTCTCCACGGTCGGCCCGTTCACGCTGCACGGGGACTGCGCCGTGGAGGCCGCCATCACGCAGCGCGCGCACTACGTCGACTCCACCGGCGAACCCGGCTTCATTCGCCGCGTGTTCACGCACTACGGCCAAGACGCAGCGCGTGCCGGTGTCGCATTGCTCACCGCTTGCGGTTACGACTACATCCCTGGTCACCTCGCCGCGGGCTTGGCGCTAGAGCGCGCGGGGGCCGCGGCGCAGCGCGTCGACATCGGCTACTACATGACGCAGCGTAGCCCAAGTGCGCAGATCTTCAGCCAGGGCACGCTCGCCTCGACACGCGTCGCAGGCATGCACGCCGGCATGGAGTGGCAGAGCGGCCAGCTCGTCGAGCGCTTCGGCGCGCTGCGCGTGCGCGAGTTCGAGGTGGCCGGCAAGTCGCGCGCCGGCATCTCGCTCGGCAGCAGCGAGCACTACGCGCTACCGAGCAGCTACCCGCAGCTGCAAGACATCAACGTCTACCTCGGCTGGTACGGCAAGCGGTCCTATATGATGAGCCGCGGTGCGCGCGCGCTGGCCGCCGTGCGCAAGTTGCCGCTGATCGGCGAGCTGCCCGTGTGGCTCGCCAGCCGCGGTGCGCACAGTCAGGGCGAAGGCCCGAGCGCCGAAGATCGGGCCTCGACGACTTCGCACATCGTCGGCGTGGCGTATGACCAAGCCGAACACGAGCTGAGCCGCGTCGAGCTACAGGGCAAGAACGGCTACGACTTCACCGCCGGGATCCTGGCGTGGTCGGCGGTGCAGCTCGCACAGCACGGCAGTCGCAAGCTCGGCGCGTGCGGGCCGATCGAAGCGTTTGGTCTCGAGGCGCTCAGGCAGGGCTGCGCGCAGGCGGGGATCAGCCCAGGCGAGTGATCGCGCGCCCAGCGTCGCAGCCGCCCATGCCTCCTGCAACGCTCCGTTGCATTCGTTCCACATCCCGAGACGAGCTACGAGGCTCGGTGCGACGCAGGCTGCCGTTCGAGCGCGGCCTGCATGGTTTGCAACGTGCCGAGCACGCCGGGGATAGCGCCGAGCAC
>DASVHQ010000311.1:0-9935 GCA_036382515.1 Polyangiales bacterium
CTGAGGGCCACGCAGGCCGGGTTCGCCGATCAGGCGCTCGACGTTCCCGCGCTCGCCCATGTGGCGCACGATGTTCTCGATCATCACCACGGCGCCGTCGACCACCATGCCGAAGTCGAGCGCGCCCAGTGACAGCAGATTTGCCGGGATCTTGCTCAAGTCGAGGAAGATGGAGGCGAAGAGCAGCGAGAAGGGGATCGTGAGCGCCACGATCAGAGCTGCGCGGATGTCCCCGAGGAAGAACAAGAGAACGACCGTCACGAAGATCATCCCTTCACCCAGATTGTGAAGGACGGTGTCCAAGGTGAGGTGGAGGAGATCAGCGCGGTCGAGCATGGGCACGATCTTCACGCCCGGTGGCAAGATGCGGTCGTTGAGCTCCTTGACCTTCTTGTGGATCCCCTCCAGGGTCGGCCCAGCGTCTGCCCCTTTGCGCATCAGCACGATCGCGTAGATGACATCGTCATTGTCGACTATCTTTCCGTCGGCGCGATGGATGGCCTTGGCGATGTGGCCTAGGCGCGGCTTGCTGCCCTGGCTGACCTCGCCGATGTCCTTGATGCGAACGGCCGTGCCGCCCTGCGTCTTCAAGACCGTCTGCTCGATATCGCTCACGGACGTGATCAAGCCGAGCGTGCGCACATTCATCTGCTGCAGGCCCACCTCCACGAACTGTCCGCCGGCGTTCACGTTGTTGTTGGACAGCTGCTGTTCGACGTCCCCAATCGACAGCCCGTACGACACGAGCCGGTTCGGGTCGATGCGCACCTGGTACTCCCGCACCAGCCCCCCGAAGCTGCTGACGTCGACGACGTTCGGAACCGCCTTGAATTCCTTGACGACGGTCCAGTCCTGCAGCGAACGCAGGTCCATCAGGTCGACCTTCGGGTTCGTGCTTCTCAGCGTGTACCAGTAGACCTGACCGACGGTGCTCCAGTCCGTACCCATCGAGGGCGAAAGACCGCCCGGCAGATCGACCTGCGACAAGCGCTCGAGGACTCGCTCGCGATTCCAATCGTTGTCCGAGGCGTCGTCGAAGATCATGATCACGAACGACAGCCCGAAGATCGATTCCGAGCGCAGATGCGACAGGTGCGGCAGCCCGTTCATCTGAATCTCGATCGGGATGGTGACTTGCTGCTCGACCTCCTCCGCCGCCCGACCCGGCCACTGGGTGATCACCGTGACGTAGTTGTCCGCGATGTCTGGATAAGCCTCGACCGGAAGCTTGTGAAAGGAAAACGCGCCCCAGGCCACCAAGAGGACGCCAAGCGTCATCACGACGAACCGGTTTCGCAGTGCGAAATCGACGAGTGTACGGATCATTGGGGTCTCTTGAGCAGGGAGTGCTTGTTACGGCAGCCGCTACTGGTCGATCACGTGCTCGAGCACGAGCGCGCTGGACACCACCTGCTGACCCGGTTCGATCCCGGACAAGATCTCTTGCATGTCGCCAGGCAGCGACTTGCCACTCACCACTTCAACCCGACGAAACTTCTTGTCGGGCGCCGGTACGTAGACCCAGTCTCGATCATGCAGATGCAGGACGGCCGCCGCCGGTAGAGCGGCGTGCGTCTCCTGTGTTTGGCTCCGGAAGGTCGCCGTCGCGAACATACCGACGTGCATGGCTCCGGGATTTCTGACCTCGATGCGCACCTTCGCGGTCCGCAGGCTCGGATCGAGCACGGCACCGATGTTGCTGATCGTTCCTTTGAAGGTGTCGCCAGGATAGGCGTTCAGGCGCACGTCCGCGCCGTCGCCGAGCCGGACGTGCGGCAGATCGTTCTCATACACGTCGCAGATGATCCAGATGTTGGACAAATCGGAGATCGTGAACGGGTTCGAGCCCATGCCCTGCAGCGCGGCGCCCTTCGTGATCTGTTGGTCGGTGATCACACCCGCGACCGGAGCAGAGATCTCCACGATGCCGGTCTGTCGATCGGGGTTGTTCCCTAGCAGCCGCAGGTGCTGCGCCATCGTCGCGACGTCGACCTTGGCCTTGCTCTCTGCGTTCTGCGCGATCTGTAGATCGTTGAGCGAGATCGCGCCGTGCTTGTACAGGTCATCCGAGCGGTCCAGCTGCGCGTGCGAGAGAGTCTCGTCGGTAAGGGACTTCTCGTAGTCAGCGAAGCCGGTCGCGACGTCGTCGCTCAGGACGCTGAAGAGACGCTGGCCCTTCTTCACCGTGTCGCCGAGGCGAGCGTGGATCTCGACCACGCGGCCCGACGCCATCGACACCACTGGCACGCTCCGACTGACATCGGGCGCGACCGTGCCCGTGACGACGAGCTCGGACGCCGCCGCATGCGCCTCAACCAAGGCGAGCGGAAACTGTTCTGGATGATCCGTCGCGAACAGGCTCACATCCATGTCCTGGACGACCTGGGCCGGTGGCGGGGCCTCGGCGGCTGCTGTCGCTGCACCGTCGGCAGCGCTGGCGCTCCAGCAACCGACGAGTGGCAGAAGGACGAGCCAACAGGCCGAACGCAACGTCGTTTCCATCGTGTGGTGCTTCATTTGAGATTCTCCAGTTCGGAATCGCGCGGCCCGGAGCCGGCAGCTCGCCGTCAGATCGATCGAGCGCCGGGCGGGCCGCGCAGATTCTCATGCGTGTCCGGGCGGATCCTGCCCGCCACTTCCGCCCCAAGACCCGGCGCTCTTGGTAGACACTCGAAATGTGGTCGAGACGGTCATGGCTTAGATGCGGACCATCATGTTCAACGTGATGCGGTTCTCGTTCTGCTGCAGGTCCGGCTTGAAGCCAGTGACCATGCTGCCCGGCGCTCCGGAGTTGGTGTAGAGGCCTGGTGAGACCTGCGGCGTCACACCCCCAGGGCCCGCGAAGTACGGCACACTCGCCCAGCGGTGCGTGTACTCCAGGCGCAGCGTGAGCGATTGGACGGGCATCCAGTCGAACGTTTCTGTCGTGTCCCAAGCGTTGAACTTGTCGCCGGGGGCCTGCGTGAAGTACGGGCTACCCGTGAAGGCTGTTGCGCCGTTGATGGGCGGCGTGAGCACGAGATAGCGACCAGGGTTCGACATCCAGCCACCACCCACGGTGAGGCCGTACTTGTTGTGGTCGAACCACACGCGATTGTAGAGCATCGCGCCGATGAAGTACTGCGACGGCCTCGACTTGGTTCCGCCCACGCAAGACACGCCTCCGCCCTCCTCGCACCCGGCGTCGACTGTGAGTGAGAACGCAGCCTTGCTCAGCAGCGAGTCACTGTGCTCGTAGTACTTGATCAGGAGGCTGTTATCAGTGTGGAAGCGAGTGCGGTCCTGGTTGGCGAGCACGTCCTTGCCGAAGTAACCGCTAACGACGAGGGCAACTGCGCCCGTCGGTCGGTAGGCGACCTGCACGCCGAGGCCGGGCATCTCGTTGAACATGCCGTACGACTGCCAGCCGTTGATGATCCACGGCTCGATCTTGAGCTTGTCACTCGTGTAGAGCTGAATGCGGATGCCGTTGAAGAACCACGGCGTGTTTGACGACACATAGGAAGCCTGGTCGGTCCAGTTCTCGTAGTTGTAGTAGCTGCACAGACCCACGTACGACAGGAAGATACCCGCGTCGATATTGATGCCCGCCAGGGCGTTCACGTGGTAGCCGCCGTAGGCCTCGGTGACGTACTTGTAAGCATCGCCGAGCGTCCATTGACCTCGGCCAGGGCTGCCGTCGTTGCGCGGCGTCATCGTCGAGTACAAACCGAGCTGGGTCATGAGACGACCGCGCGCGTTCCCCCAGTGGAAGTCGCCGCCGACGCCGATGTGCATCAGCTGGAACTCGTTGCTACGTCCAGACGAGGTCGAGCCGACAATCGTATGATCACGGGGATGTGAGAAGTCGTAGTTGTAGCCACCGTCGACCGTGAACATCCCGGTCATGATCTTGCCGTCGAGCGGGAACTCGGTCTGCCGGCTCTGGCCGTTCATCCAGCCGAAGTCGGCAAACCCGAACGGCACCGGTTCCGGCGCTTCCGCGGCAGGCGCGGTAGCACTGGTCCCAGCTGTCGCCGGGGTGGATGTTGCGGCCACGGCGGACGTCGATGCAGACGTCGCGGGTGCTGGCGTTGCCACGGCGGCGGGTGCCGGTGCCGCGATCTCCTGAGGAGCCGCTGCTGGCGTCGGAGCAACGGCGGGCGGTTCCGGGGCTGCACTCTGGGCGTGCAAGCCGCGCGGAAACGCCACGCCCAGGCATGTCGCCACGAGCGATGTGGTAAGGAACAAACCGCGGATCATGGAAGTCATCTGCCTTTCTTTCTGCGTAGCGCTGGTCAACCGTCGTTTTTCACTGCCGACGGTCCACGGCGCGCCAACGGCGTGCGTAACCCCTCGGCTCAAGCTCCAAGACCTCTGGCCATCCATAAGAACATCGCTCCCTTTCTTCTCAGCTCAGCGCACGAAACCTTCCGCGCGCTCCCAGATATGTTTGGCAGTCTCCATGTCGTCGGAGCGGACCGCGATCGCGAACCCGCCACGCAGCTCGGAGACACTCACTCGCTCACCCGCGAATGCCACGGGGCACTCACGGCCAGCGCACGTTCGGTTCGACTCTCGCGGCTTGGCGTCGCAGACCACAACGCGCTCCAGCCACTCGGCCGTGACGCCAGGCATCGCACGTACGTACAGCGTAGCGCCGGACGGGCGCATGGCCGGTGCCTTGCAGCACGGTGAAACGAGGATCTGATCGGCTCCAGATACGTTGCTCTTGATGCCTTCGACCGCAGCGAGCCGGTCGGCGTCAGAGAGTCCTGTGCACGCGCTGTCGATCGGCATCCGCGATGGACGCGTCACACTCGACGAAGAACATGCGGTTGCCAACGACAACCATGCACAGATCACGAACACCACAGTGGACCTGATTGAGTTGGTCATGGTCTTGTTTATAGTCATCGCGAACTAAACAACTTCTCAAAAGACCGATTGCGCGAGACAAGAAACTCTAAAGATTCGATTTCGGTTTCGTTGTCAGCGCGACGGAACGCGCGCACGAGACGCAGCTGGAACGCCGCGTCGTAGACCGCTTCGAGGCCGCGCCGCGTCGCGGTTTAGTGGGTGGTTCCGAGGCTCTGCCGCGCATTTGGCACGCACCCGATCCGGAGCGAAATGCAGCTCGGAAACTTGGCGTTTAGGTTGTCTTGATACGCGCCGCGATGATTTTGCGATCGTCTTTAGATCGCAGTGGGTACGCTGCAAAGCTGGGAAGCCAAGATGCAGACGTTTGGTTCCATCGTGCGTGCCGTGCCGTCTGGACCTGGGTCTACGACGCCGGCCAGCTCTTTGCCCACGCGATCCGCCGACGCTGCTGCAGAACGCCGCGGCAGCGAGCTGAATGGTCGCATGCGTCGTTTCGTGACCCGCGCGCTGAAGGGCGCCGCGGCGGCCGCACTCGCCACTGCGTTGAGCACAGTCGTGTCCTATGGCTTGTTCGGGCCCGAGTTCCTGCCCGACATCGTAATGACGTACTTGCTCGGCGTGATCGTGGTTTCGGCGATCTTCGACTGGGCCACCGCGATCCTCGCGACCGTGGCGAGCGTGGTGGCGTTCGACTTCTTCTTCATCCCTCCATACCTCAGCTTCCGCGTGGCCGAGTTCAAGGACTACGGAACGCTTTGCATCATGACGGGCATCGCGCTCACGACGAGCCGCTTGATGCAACGCGTCCGTGCGCAGGCAGCGGCCTCCGCCCGCCGCGCTCACTCGACGGCGACCTTGTACGCGATGAGCAAGGAGCTCGCCGATGCGGCCGAGCTGCGCTCGGTCTTGGCGGTAGCGGTGAGGCACTTGAGCCAGGTGTTCGGCGCAGATGTTGCCGTGATCTTGGCGGGCGACGACGGCAGGCTGGCCGGCTCGCCGCTCCAGGCAGCGACCTTCCTCCTCGATGCGGACGATCTCGATGAAGCGGCAGCCAGCTTCGTGCACGGCGGTGTTCACGCCAAGCGCCCCGCTCGCGCGGCGCGCCGTCATTGGGTGAGGGTTGCGAGCGCGACGGCCGAGTTGGGAGCTCTCGGCGTCGACGCGCCGGTGCGGACCGACTCGGACGAGCGCGAAGCGCGAGCGCTGCTCGATGCGATGGCAACGCAAGTCGCCAGCGCGGTCGAGCGCGTGCGCAACGCGCTAGCGGCGCAAGCCTCGGCGCGGCAGGCGGAGCTCGAGCGCCTACACAGCTCGCTCTTGAGCTCGATCTCTCACGACCTGCGCGGTCCGCTCGCGGTGATCGTCGGATCGACCAGCGCGGTGCTGGAGGACGAGGAGCTCCTTGCCGTGGAGGCTCGTCGAGAGCTCATCGCCGATGCGCGCAGTGAAGCCGAGCGCATGACGCGGTTGCTCGACCACCTCGTGCAGTCCACGCGCCTGGCGTCGGGAGTCCTGGAAGTCACGCGAAGCTGGCATCTCATCGAGGACGTGATCGCAGGGGCGGTGAAACGCATACGGCCACTGTTGCAGGGCCGTGCAGTGCGCGTGGCGATCGGCACGCAGGTATCGCCGCTTCGGCTCGACCCTGTGCTCATGGAACAAGTCCTCTTCAACTTGCTCGAGAATGCCTTGAAGTACGCGCCAGGCGGCGACATCGATGTCTGTGTCCGAGCGAACCGCCCCCAACGGAGCGTCGAGATCGACGTCGCCGATCGCGGGCCCGGCATTGCAGCGCACGAACGCGACTATGTGTTCGAGAAATTCAGTCGGTTGAAACGCGAGACGAAGGGTGGTGCAGGGCTGGGCCTTGCGATTTGCAAGGGCATCGTGGCCGCCCACGGCGGCACCATCCGCGTGAGCGACCGGACAGGAGGCGGCTCGGTTTTCCGAGTCGCGCTTCCGGCGTCGCCACCGGGTGACCACGCAGAGGACGACCTTCGATGAACGGCCACGACCCGCGAGTGCTCATCATCGACGACGAGGTGCAAATGCGCCGCTTCTTGCGCACGTCCTTGCTCGCGCACGGCTATCTCCCGATCGAGGCCAGCACTGGCGGTCAGGGGATTGCGTATGCATCGAGCGGCGCGGTCGACATTGTGCTGCTCGACATGGGGTTGCCCGACATCGAAGGCACGGAGGTCGCGCGTGAGCTGCGCCAATGGACCGACGCACCGATCATCGTGCTGTCGGCGCGCACCGACGAGAAGGACAAGATTGCTGCATTCGAGGCCGGTGCCAACGACTACCTCACCAAGCCGTTCGCCGTCGGCGAGCTGCTGGCGAGGATGCGAGTGGTACGACGCCAACCTGCGCCGCGGGTGCGTGACAAGGCCGCGTCCGTGTTCACCTCAGGTCATCTGCGAGTCGACCTGGATGCCGGAGTGGTGTTCGTGGACGACAGGGAGGTTCACCTGACCCCCATCGAGTACAAGCTGATCGTGCTGCTGATCGAGAATGTCGGACGCGTCATGACCCACCAACAGCTACTGAAAGGTGTCTGGGGCACGCGCTACACGTCCCGCGCTCAGTACTTGCACGTCTACATGGGCCGCCTGCGGGCGAAGATCGACGTCGAGGACGACCCATCCAAGATGTTCGTCACGGTACCTGGTGTCGGCTATCGGTTGAGGGCGAGCGAGCCGGTCGTGAAGCCGTCGCGTTGACGCTGGCTTGGCGCTCCGCGCAAGAATATTGAGAACGTGTTTAGTCGTGACCGTTTACGCTCGTAGAGCGAGCTTTCCGGAGAAGTAGTGGGGAGAACATGCGCAGACCAAGATACAGCGAGGCATTCATCCTGGAGGTTCTCCGCAGCGCGGAGTATGGCCTGCCCGTCGGACTGGTCTGCCGTCGCTACCAGATCAGTGCGCACACATTCCACCGCTGGAAGGCCGCGTACGGCCATTGCGAGATGAGCGAGTCTCAGCGGCTCCGGCAAGTGCTGGAGGAGAATCGGCGCTTGAGGGCTTTGGTGTCGGAGCTCACGACCGACAACCAGGCATTGCTCAGCGTCGTGACACAACCCTCGGGCGAATCCCAGCGTGCATGAAGCTGTAGCGCGCTGTCGCCGAGGACGGCACGCGTTCGCGGCTTGCTGCTCAGGGTTCTCGTTCGCGCAAGCGATAGCCCACGCCAGGCTCGGTGATCAGCAATTTGGGCCGTGCCGGATCGGTCTCGATCTTCTTGCGCAGCTCGGCCATGTGCACGCGCACGTAGTGCGGCTGGTGCGTGTGCGTCGGACCCCACACGTCTTTGAGAATCTGGCGATGCGTGAGCACTTTGCCGGCGTTCTGCGAGAGCAGCGCCAGCAACTTGTATTCAATCGGCGTCAGGTGCACGAGCTGGCCATCGCGCGTGACTTCGCGGCGGCCAAAGTCGATGCGCAGGGTGCCGAACACCAGCGTGGAGGGCACGTTCTCGCCGGTCGGCGTGCGACGTAGTGCGACGCGCATGCGGGCCATCAGCTCGCTCGTGCCGAAAGGCTTGGTGAGGTAGTCGTCTGCGCCGGCGTCGAGCGCGCTCACCTTGTCTTCCTCGCACCCGCGCGCCGAGATCACGATGATCGGCACGTGGCTCCACTCGCGAAAGCGCCGGGTGAGCGCGACGCCATCTTCGTCGGGCAAGCCGAGGTCGAGCAGCACGAGCTCGGGATTGTGGCTGGTCGCGAGCAGCACGGCCTCTGCGCCCGTCGCGGCCTCGAGCATGCGATAGCCCTGCGACTGCAAGCACGCGCGCAGGAAGCGGCGCATCTGCGGCTCGTCTTCCACGACCAGGACCAGCGGCTCGGTGCCGGTCATGTGCGGCCTCCGGGGGCAGAGTTCGGGTCCAGCATGCGAGAGATCGTCGGCGCTTCGCCGACCAATGGCAAGTCGATGCGGAACACGGCGCCGCCACCGACGCGGTTCTCGGCACGAATGCTGCCGCCGTGGGCATCGACGATGCCGCGGCAGATCGGTAGGCCCAGGCCGACGCCGCCGATGCCGACGTGCGGGCCGCGGTAGAACTTGTCGAACACGCGTTCCTCGTCGCCGGCCGGGATGCCCGGGCCGCGGTCGGCGATCTCGATGGTGACCGTGGCGTTGGCGACGCGCGCCTTCACTTCGATGGGCGTTTGAGGCGGTGTGTACTTACAAGCGTTCTCGATCAGGTTGACGAACACCTGCTCGAGCAGCACGGGGTCGGCGCCCAGAAGCGGCAGGTCGGTGGGGAGATCGGTCTCGACCACGCGTGAGCCGAGCTTGCCTTCGAGGCGCGTCAAAGCCGAGCCGATGAGCTCTTCCAGCGGAACCCACTCACGCTTCACGCCCAGTGCGCGGGCCTCGACGCGCGTCATGTCGAGCAGGTTCCCGAGCAGGCGCTCCAGGCGCTCGGCCTCCTCGCAGATCGTTTGCAGCAGATCGGAGCGCTGTTCCAACGGGACTCCGTCGGCATCGCGCAGCGTGGTGGCCGCGCCGGTGATGGCGGCGAGCGGAGTGCGTAGATCGTGCGAGACCGCGCTCAAGAGCGAGCTGCGCATCTCCTCGGTGCGTGCGCGCAGGGCGGCCGCCTTGGCGTCCTCGGCGAAGCGCGCGCGCTCGATCGCCACCGAGCCTTGGCGCGTGAAGGCCTGCAAGAGCTCGAGCTCGTCCTGATGCAAGGTGCGGCGCTCGGCAGGAGAGAGGGCCAGGACACCGAGCACCTCGGCGTTCGAGGCCAGTGGCATGCACAGGATGGGTGCACCGGGGACGGTGTCGGTGCCCAACCCCGCAGGGCGCCCATGTTCCAGCACCCAGCGCACAACGCCGTCGTGCGTCAGGTCATCGGTCAGGTCGCCGACGCCCGCAGCCTGCACGGGCAAAGCTTGCGGGCTGCTGAGCACCATGGCCGCCCCGCTGCGAAACACGTTGGCCGCGTGCTCGGCCAGCACCTTGGCAGCCCGCGCTTCGTCGGGTGCCGAGGCGAGGTCGCGGCTGAGCGAGTAGAGCGCGGCCGTGCGAGCTTCGCGATCGAGCGCGTTGCGCTCCTGTTGCCGGATACGT
>DASVHQ010000312.1:0-13061 GCA_036382515.1 Polyangiales bacterium
TGCGTCAGCGGGCGGAAGCGAACGACTTCGACAACTTCGCGCTGAGCGTGAAGGAACAGATCACTGGACTCATGATCGACCGCATGGACAAGAACGAGGCGATCGTCAGCAAGTTCTTGGACGAGGACGAGTTCAAGGCGCTCGTGACGGAGCACATTGCGCGGAGGATCTACGAGGGGCTGAAGAAGGCGGGCTAGTCTAGTCGGAGGGCACTCACAGCATGCAGATGTACAGCGGGGACATTGCGGCACAGCGCCAGGCGGAAGCGGACGCTGCGCGGCCCCTGCTCAGCCATCGGCTGCGGCGGGTACGAGAGTGGGCTGCGCGGCTTCGATTCGACGACGCTGTCGATCGGGCAGGGGCTCGAGTACTCGATGTACCGAGGCTGAACGCGCAACGCAGCGGCGCACGGCAAGGCGTGCTCAGCGCGCCACCAGCACGTGACAGCGCGGGCAGCGTGCGAGGAATTCACCGTACACATCCGCACGCTGGTGCGGGGTGCTAGCCGTGATCGCACGCAGACCAAGCGCCTTGATCTGGTTGAGCTGCTCGGTGACCCGTGGATCGACCGCTTCACCCTCGCGCACGGGTGGTTCGGGCGGGGCCTCGTTCAGCAGGCGTGCACCGCGATTCCACGCCGCATCCGATGGCCGGGCCAGCCCCATCCACAGGTCGTCGGCGGCTTGCATGTGGCGATGCATGCGCGCATGCAGGTCCTCGCCCGCTGCCACGGGCGGGCTCGCGAGCTCCGGCAGCTTGCCTTCGGTGTCGCGATTTGCGTAGCGGTGACAGTTGCCGCAGGTCAGCGCGAGCTCGGCGACCCAGTGCGCAGCATCGTCGTCGCCAGCCGCGACCGCTGCGTTGCCGGCGGTCAGTTGCACCTGCCCAACCCAGAAGCGATAACGCCCCGGTAGCGCCGCGAAGCTCTCGTGAGCCAGGAAGTCTGCACGCTCCTTGGCACGCGTGAGGTCGCCGTCGATCACCGCATCGCGAGCTTCCACCGCAGCCCAGAAGCTCGCCCCCATGTGCGCCGCCAAGTCTGGTGGCGGCTTGCGGTTCGACGCAACAGCGGCCGCACCAGGTGACGCGCTCGCAGCTTGCGCGGCCGGTTTACTGGCCGACTGTGAGTGGCCGCACGCTCCAAGCGCCGCGACCCACCCCAAGAACCCCGCGACCGCCGTGAGTTGTCTTGGTCGAACGCGAGGGGACACCGCGCCGCCACGACCCACGGCACCCAATGGCATGGTGCTCATGGTCTGAATCTAACCACGACCACCGCTGGCGCGACCCACGGGCTGCGCGCAGCGGGGCCGTGTGCCTGCACCACTCAGAGCTTGGGCAACTCGGCCAGCGCCCGTTCGAGTGAGGCTTCCTCGTAGCTGCGGTCTTGGAGCTTGCCGGCGAAGTAGTCGGTGTAGGCCTGCATGTCGAAGTGGCCGTGGCCCGAGAGGTTGAAGACGATGGTCTCGCGCTTGCCCTCGCGCTTGCAGCGCAAGGCTTCCGCCATCGCACACTTCACGGCGTGGCTCGACTCGGGCGCCGGCACGATGCCCTCGGCGCGCGCGAAGCTGACGGCGGCTTCGAAGCACTCCAGCTGCTTGAAAGCTATCGCCTCGATCAGACCGAGCTCCTTCACGTGGCTGACGAGCGGCGCCATGCCGTGATATCGCAGACCACCGGCGTGGACCGCGGGCGGGATGAAGGTGGAGCCAAGCGTGTGCATCTTGACCAGCGGGGTAAGATGCGCAGTGTCACCGAAGTCGTACGCGTAGCGGCCCTTGGTGAGTGACGGACACGACGCCGGCTCGACCGCGATGATGCGCGCCTTCTTGCCACCGCGCAGCGCGCTGCCGATGAACGGAAACGCCAGGCCTGCGAAGTTGCTGCCGCCGCCGGCGCACGCGATCACGACGTCGGCCTGATCATTGGCCATCTCCAGCTGCTTCTGCGTCTCGACGCCGATCACGGTCTGGTGCAACAAAACGTGGTTGAGCACGCTGCCCAGCGCGTACTTCACGTCGGGATTCTTCGCAGCCATCTCGACGGCCTCGGAGATCGCGATGCCGAGACTGCCCGGGCAGTCGGGGTCCTTCGCGAGGATGGCGCGACCCGATTCGGTCTCGGTGCTGGGGCTGGCGACGCAGCGCGCGCCGTAGGTCTCCATCAGCGCGCGGCGATACGGCTTCTGGTGATACGAGACCTTCACCATGTAAACGTCGACATGGATGCCGAACACGGCGCCCGCGTACGCGAGCGACGAGCCCCACTGGCCAGCACCGGTCTCGGTGGAGAGCTTCGTGATGCCTTCGGCCTTGTTGTAGAAGGCCTGCGCCACCGCGGTGTTCGGCTTGTGCGAGCCCGAGGGGCTCACGCCTTCGTACTTGTAGTAAATGTGCGCGGGCGTATCGAGCAGCCGCTCGAGCCGGCGTGCGCGATGCAGCGGCGACGGGCGCCACTGCCGATAGATCTCGCGCACGGGGCCGGGGATCTCGATCTCGCGCTCGGTGCTGACTTCCTGGGCGATCAGCGCCATCGGAAAGAGCGGCGCGAGGTCAGCGGGGCCGATGGGCTGGCCCGTACCTGGGTGGAGCACGGGCGGCGGCGGCTTGGGCAGGTCGGCGACCAGATTGTACCAAGTCTTCGGAATCGAGCTCTCGTCCAGGGTGTACTTGATCGTGTCGCTCATCGAGTTCCTCCAGGAGCCGCGGCGTCGCGTCGACGTGCTCGGGCCGCAAGGCCGGCTTCTACGTAGTCACGGAGGCGTCAAGGCGCCACGGATCGACAGCTCGATCTGCCGCAATTTCGTGAGGACCGGCGCTCAGAGGTAGCCCTGGCGCGCGAGCCAGCCGTACCAGGTGCGACCGCGCACCTGCCGGTCGAGGTACACCCAGTGACCGCCCACGACCTCGGTGTAGTTGGTGATCTTCCAGCGCTGCACCAGCTCGCGCGTGGCTTGCACTGGGCAGATGCGATCGCCCTCGTGGGCGACGATGGCGATACGCTCGACATCGTAACCGGGAGCGTAGGTGGAAGGCGTGATGCGGAGCAGCGCGGAGCGCGTGGCGTTGCGCACGGCGTCATCCGGACGAAACTGCATCCGACTGCCGCGCGGCATCAGGTGCGTGGTGAGATCGGTGGCAGGCACCACCAGGAAGATGAAGTCGAGCGGCGCCGGTCGCGTGGCGTAGAGCGCACCGGACAGCCCACCGAGGCTCGCGCCGATCAAGCCGACGCGCGCGTAGCCGAGCGAGCGCAGCCACAAGACGCTCGAGTGCAGGTCGTGCACGTTGCGCACCCACTCCTCGATCGTGAACGGCAGATCTTGCGGCCGCAGGAACGGGTTGTTCGGCGGCTCGGCGCTGCGGCGCCAGTGATGAGGCAGATGATAGAGCGCGACGTCGAGGCCCTTGTCGAAGAGTCGAGAGATCTTGAACATGCGCTCGGCGCGGCTCGGGCCCGCCATGCCGAAGCCGTGCACGCACAGCACCAGCGGTCGGCTCGCGCTGCTGTCATGGCGCCACAGGTGCAGGTAAGCCTCTTGATTGCTCGCGCTCTTCGCCAGCGCAGCCTGCAACGCAGGGTTATGACCCATGAACCGGCTGCGGTACTTGAAGAGCACGCGCTCGCCCGTGCCGTAGGGCTGTGCTTCGACTTGTGTGGCGTCGGGCGGCGTCTCGGGCAGCGGGAAGAACTGCTGGTCTGCCGGCCAGCTCGCGTAGAACGCCAGCTGCTCGAGGTAGGCTTCGCGGCAGAGCGTGTTGTGCCCCAGCATGAAGTCGGGGATGCGCGTCATCAGCCGGTCGGTGAGCCCACCGGCGAGGTTGAGGATGTCACGGCTCGCGCTCATGGCTGAGGTCACTTGTCCCTGTCGCCGTCGTGATCGTGCTCGGCGTTGGGCTTGTCCGATTCGAAGGTGCGCTTGAAGCCTTCGATCAGGGCGCTGCGATCCGTGTCGGAGAGCTTCGCTTCGGGATGCATGATCACGTAGAACCAGGGCGGCATGTCGCCCCCTTGCACTTCGTCCACCGCATCGCGCGCCTTCTTCTGCGGCTTGTTGAACTCGGTGAAGTTGAGCTTCGCGCGTGCGCCGTACACGTCGCTGGCCACCAGCCACGAGACCGGTGCGATGTTCGAGTACCACGGCCAGATCGTCTGGTTGCCGTGGCAGTTCATGCAGGCGCGGTGCGCGAGGTCGCGCGTCGCAGGGCTATCCCACTTCGGCTCCTGCACGACGGGCGCGTTCTTTTGCGTGTGCCCGTAGGGCACGAGCTGGGCGAGAACGAACAGCGCCCCCGCACCTAGCACGCCGCGCTTGATGAGCTTTGCGCGCTCTCTGTGCATCTGTGACCTCGCTTTGGAGACGAACCTGCGCCGAGACCGGGCAACGAGCCCAGGTCGGCGCCCGAAGAATACGCGGAAATTGCAGCAAGACCAGCCCGCCGCACCGTACAGCGTCCGAGCGCTAGTGCAGCGAAGCGCCAGGCGGGGCTGCCGGCGAGCTGGCAAACGCCTGCAGCGCGGCGAGATTGCGCTCGTACAAGGCGACCGCCTGGCGAGCTTTGTGGCCGTGCGTGCGCGTGAAGCGGTCGAGCCCGTACGCGAGCAACTGATTGTCGTCGGTGATGATCGGTGCCCCGCGCGTGGCGCGGCGCAGCTGCTCGGCGTCGAGCAGGAAGGCGTGCTCGATCTCCACGGGCGAGAGATCCAGCGGGGTCGCGGAGGCATGCAAGCTCCAAGGCGCGCGGCTGCCCACCAAGACGCCGGTGCCTCCAATCGGGTCGATCCACAGCCGCGTGTGCGGAAAGCTCTCCTGGAAGGTGGCGATGATGGCGCGCATGTGAGGGCCGGCGATCAGGTGCATCGGCAGCCACTGCGCGGCCATGCCATGCGGCGACAGGTGCCCCGCGACGAGCTGGTAGAACTCGCGCGAGTACAGGTTGTTGACGCCCGCGAAGTTGGGCGGCATCGGCTCGAGCGTGACCACGTCGTAGACCACGTCGAGCGCGCGACGCAGAAACGCGCGACCGTCCATCACGACCGCGTGCACGCGCGGATCGCGCAGCACGCCTTCGTTCATGCTGAAGAGCGGCGCAGCACGCAACACGTTGGCGTTCACATCGGCGATGTCGAGGCGCGCAGGCCCTTGCTTGCGCACCGCGTTCGCGGTCTGTCCCGTGCCGAAGCAGATCACCAGGGCTCGACGCAAGGGCTGGGCCGCGAGCGAAGGCAGCGTGCCCATGAAACGCATGTAGTGTTCGGCCGTCGGGCTCTCGCCCGAGGCCTCGAAGCCGTCGATCACGAGCGCACGCTTTGCGCCCAGGCGCACCGTCGTGACCCAGACCGTGGAATCGGGCCCTTCCGCAACGAAGAGCACGGGGCCGAAGTCGCGATAGCCGAAGCCCTGCACGCGATGACGCGCGCTGTCAGCATCGGAGCGCGTTTCGTACAGGCCGGCTGCGCACAGCGCTGCCACCAGTGCGATGCTGAACAGCCCCGCTCGCTGGAAGATCACGAGCAGGAGCCCCGCAGCCAAGAGCGCGCCGCCCGCCAGCCAACTGGTGTGGGTGGCGCCGATGCTCGGCAAGAGCCAGAAGCCCGCGCCGAGCGCACCTGCCACTGCGCCCAGCGTGTTCACTGCGTACAGGCGCGCAACACTCGACGAGGAACGATGCGTCTCGAGCGTCGCAGGGAAGATCGTGCCAAGCAGGGTGACGGGGCCGATCAAGAGCCCGCCCAGTTGCAGTAGACGCAGGAGCGGGGCGAGCGTCGAAGCGTTGTCGGCGGTGACCTCGTCGTCCAGGCCATCAATGGCGGCCGTGGAGCGCAAGATGGCGTAGCCGGCCAGAGGCAGCGTGAAGCGCAGGAGCAGCGTGGCGCGCGCCGGCAACGCACGAACCAGGGCGCTGCCGAACGTGATCGCGATCAGGAAGGCCGCGACCAGGATCGCGAAGGTCTCGGTGGTCGCTTGATAGGCGGCGCGCACCGAACGAAACCACGAGACCTCGAGGATGAACGTGGCGCTGCCGCTGAGGGCGGCAAGGCTCAGCGCGAGCTTGGTGGCAGCGACAGACGGCGGCTCCACTTGCGCGTTCGACCTGCCAGCGCCGAGCGTGCCGCGCGACAGCGCCCACAGCGCCACGCTCACGTCGAGCGCCGCAGCCGCGAGCTCGGTACCGCGCACGCCGAGCAGCGGGATCGCGACGAAGGTGGCGGCGAGCACGCCCAGCACCGCGCCCAGCGTATTCGCCGCGTACAAGAGCGACAGCCGCGCCCCGACCGCGCTCGCGACCGGTGCCAAGAGGGGAAAGGTCGTGCCCATCGCAGCGGCCGGCAAGAGGAGCAAGAGCGCCGTGCCCACGATCTGAACGGCCAGCGCCAGCGCGCTGCCGTGCGCGTAGAGCTGCGTGTCAACCGCCGCCAACAGCTGCAGGCCCGGGGCGACCAGGAGCCCGCCAGCCGCCACGCACAGCTCCGCCATGCCGTAGCCGCGCAAGCCCGCGGCTGCCCAGCCCATACGGCTCACCAGCAGCGCGCCCAGGCCCAGGCCCGCCATCATGCACGCCAGCGTGACGGCCGTGCCAAACGCCGACACGCCGAGCGCGAGCGCGGTGTGGTGCTGCCACATCACTTCCCAGGTGAGACCACCGGCGCCGGAAGCGATCAGCGCCAGATGCAGCGGCAGGCTCGAGCCAGGAGTGCGTCGTGTCATCGGGCGTGCCAGGTGCGTCGGCGGGACAGTGGCCCTGCGTGCTCGCGGTGCTGCGTTTGCGAGCGCGTGCCGGGTCCTGAGCGTATCACGACCCGCTGGCCAGACACCTCATCGACGCGGGCGTCGCAGGGCCGCGCGCGCGGCTACGAGCCGCGAATCGATCGCGGCGTAGGTCTGCGCGCGCAGCTGCTCGACGGCCTCGGGGCTGTCCGTGGCACCCGTGGGTGGGATCGGCGGTAGCACGATGTAGTGCTGCGGGACACGCCGTGGCAGCAAGCTGCCGAAAGCGCCGAACGCCAGCGGCAGATCGTAGCGAGCGTCGCCGAACAGGCGCCGGCCGATGAAGTGCTCACGGCCGAGCACCGAGTACATCTCGTCGATGCCGAGCCCGACCACGGGAATGATCGGCACCTGCGCGCGCAGCGCGACCTTCGCGAAGCCCGCACGCTGCTTCCACTGCAGTTCGTAGCGCTGCTCATCGAGCTTGAGGCTGTCGTCGACCCCACCCGGGTAGACCACGACGAGCTCGCCTTGCTTGAGCAGGGTCTCGGCGGCTTCAGGGTGACCAGGCAGCGCGCCGACGGCGGCGATCATCTGCTGGAAGCCCGGGATCTTCCACAGCATGCGGTCCGCGAGGAAGCGCGGGTGGCGACCGAAGTCGCGCACGAGCAGCGCAGCGAGCACCGCGGTGTCGATCGCGAAGAGCGCGTGGTTGCTGACGATCAGCGCGCCGCCCTGCTTGGGCAGATGCTCGAGGCCCTCGAGCGTGGCGTGGAAGTAGTCGATGACGAGCGACAGCGCTTTGTGTCCGAGGCTCGTGCCGAGCAGCTCGCGAAAGCGTTCGCTGGGCACCGGCAGGACCGGGGGCTCGTAGGTACGGCTAGCGCTGGGCTCGGAGCTCATGGTCGGCTCGTATCACGATCACGCAGCGCACGCTCGATTCTTCGAGCCGCCTGACTCAGCTGCGTTCGGTGTGCACGACGTTGGACAACTCGTTGGCGTCGTCGGCCTGCACCGGCAGGTGCTCGGCCAGCACGCAGCCCAGAGCATCGATCACCTCGCAGGCGCCGTCAGCCGCACGGCCCGCGCGGATCGCGCTCACCAGGTGATCCACGTGGCGCTGCCAGCCGCTGTCTTGCACGTGCGCATGGATCCCACTGTCGCCCAGGATCACCACGCAGCGCTCCAGCTCCGAGATGAAGATCAAGACACCGGTGCGCGCGCGCGTGGCGAACACCTCGTGACGCAGGAACGCCTCGTGCGCGCGACGTCGAGCGCTGCCGTGCGTGCGTGCCGCAGGCAAGATCAGGCGCAGCGGCGCGCCCCCGCTCAGGAGAAACCAAACCAGCACGGCCACGCCGAGCTCGATCCACAAGATGAAAGTGACGCCCAGGGCCTGCCAGGCCCAGTGCACGCCGGCCGCCGCCGCGAGCGCACAGGCACCGGCGTAGAGCGCCCGCAGATCGTGGTAACCGTCGCTGCGTTCGACGACCACCACGGCGATCTCCGCCGCCGTCCGCTGCTCGACGGACGCGACGGTGGCCTCGATGCGTTTGCGTGCTGGCTCGTCGAGTAGTTGCACGTCACCAACTCCCCGAGGCGCCGCCGCCTCCGAAACCACCGCCTCCGCCACCACCCCAACCACCACCGCCTCCGCCGCCCCAGCCACCGCCTCCACCGAAGCCACCGGTTGGGCCCATCCAGAAGCCACCGGGGCCGCGACCGCCGCGTTGCGCGCGCGACAGCGCGGCGAACACCGCGAAGAGCAAGAACGGCAAGAGCAGCGGCATCAGCAAGGCCAGAAGGGACTCCTCGGGCGCAGCTCGCGGCGCGCGCGCGGTCACCGGTGGGCCCGGCTCACCGGGCGACGCCGCATGCATGAGCGCACCGAAGGCAGCATCCACACCGCCGGCGAAATCGCCCTGACGGAACGCGGGCGCAAGCACGTCACGCACGACGCGCGCGGCGATCGCATCCGGGATCACGCCCTCGAGCCCGTAACCGACCTCGACACGCATCTTGTGGTCGCTCGGCGCGACGATGAGAATCAGGCCGTCGTCCACGCCCTTGTGCCCGAGCTTCCACTGCTCGGCCACGCGGATGCCAAAGTCCTCGAGGCTGTCGCCTTTGAGTGAAGCCACGCTCAGCAGCGCAAACTGATGGTGCGTGCGCTGCTCGTAGTCCGACAGTCGCGCTTCGAGTGCTTGCGCGCGGTCGGCAGGCAAGAGCTGCGCGTAGTCGTTCACGTGCGCCTGCAGCTTCGGAACGTCGAGCGCGCGCGCGTGGGCTGCACCGAGCGCGAGCACGGCGCACAGCCACGAGCCGACGAAGAAGCTTGCGCGCGCGCCCATCGCAGCTCCTGGCTAGAACTTGATCTCGGGGGGCTTCTCGTCGGCAGGGTTGCCGGTGAAGCTGGGGCGCTCTTTCTTGCCGCGCATGGAGGCACCGAGGCTCGACGGGAAGCGCAACACCACTTTGTTGTACTCGGCCACGGCCGCGATGTAACGCCCGCGTGCCACCGCGATGCGATTTTCGGTGCCCTCGAGCTGCGCCTGAAGGTCGCGGAATGCGCCGCTGGCCTTCAGATCGGGGTAGTTCTCCGACACCACCAGGAGGCGTGACAGCGCGCCGGAGAGCTTGGCCTGTGCGGCTTCGAACGCCGCCAGCTTCTGCGGGTCGTCGATGGTCGACGCGTCGATCTTGATGCCGGCCACGCTGGCGCGCGCATCGACCACCTGCTTGAGCGTGTCGCGCTCGAAGTTTGCGGCGCCTTGCACCACCTTCACCAGCGACGGCACGAGATCGGCGCGGCGCTTGTACTGGTTCTGCACCTCGGCCCAGTTGGCCTTGACGTCCTCGTCGCGCTCGATGACTTCGTTGTAGCCGCAGCCAGCGCTGGCGAGGATGCCGGTGAAGCTGAGCGCCGTGACTAGCGCCGGAAGGAAGGCGCGTCTTGCGCCCGTGAAGATAGTCATGCGGGCAATATGGGTCCGCGGGCGCACAACGCAACGAAAACCGGCACGCACTCCACGCTCGCTGCAACACGCCCACTGAACCGATGGCTAGACCGCCAGCCTGCCGCGCACGACTCGCTTCTCGTGGAGCACGTCGCAGCCGTCAGCAGGAGCAGGTCAGCCCCCGAACTCGAGACCGACCTGAAAGCGGTACTGCAGATAGCCGAACGGAGCGCCGGTGAGATGAGGTATCGGAAACGCAATGTAGGCCGGATCGATCGTCAGATAGAAGCCCGGCGCGACTTTCCATTCCACGCCGAGGAAGCTGAGACCGAGGTAGGGGCCCACGCTTCCAGACGGTGCACCCACCAGACGGCTCAGTAGATAGGAAACACCCAGGCCGGCCGTCGTGCGCACGTTGAGTGTGTCCGATTTCAGCTGAAACCTGCGGATGATGCTCACGTAGGTATTGATTGCACCCGAGCGCAGCTGCGTCGGCGCGATCGCCAGCCACGGATTCCACTCCGTGTCGAAGCCGAACATGAGCGCGTTGTTCAACTGGTAGCGAAGACCCACGCCTCCCGAGAACCCCGGCTTGTCGTACGAGGCTCCAAGTGCCAGGCGGCCGAACACCGCGCCGGCAGTGTCCGTCTTGCCACGCGCACCCGCGTTGCTGTGCCCCTCCAGGGCGGTCAACGGGCTGGCCAGGGTGTGCTGGCCGGGGGACGGCGGGTTCGCATGCACCCGCGTGGGCGCGCACAGCGAGACGGCGAGCCACGCCACGCCGATCCTCCCAAGCCAGCGCCAGCGCTTGCGCGGCGACGTTGCCGCCCGCGACGTGCGCGACCGCTGACGTCTTCGGCGCAGGCGGGTACCCACGAGCAAGAGCGCGCCGAGCACCAGCGAGCGCTGCCCCGTAGCAGCTCCGCGCGCTCGTGCGCCGGGGATTGTGCAACCGCAAGCCGGCGACGCATACGCCAGCTCGGGCGCATCGCACCATTGGTTGTCACCCGTGCAATGGGCGCTGTCGTCGAACGAAACGTACTGATCGAGCAGCGCGTCGATCGCTCGCGTCTTGGCGCCGCGATCCAGCGTGGGATCGAGCAGCACGCGCAGCGCCGCGGTCGCCGCGTCGATGGCGAGGTGGCGGCGCTCCGTGCGCAGCTCATCGGGGTCGTCACAGCGGTCGAGCTCGGTCAGATGCCCGGGGCCATCCACGCTCGGCTTCAAGCGCTTTTCGGCGTAATCGATCCAGTTGAGCACCGTAGTCACCTTGTGCCGGTCCGCGACATTGCGAAACGTGTGGGTGAAGCTGTCTTCGAGCGCGTGCAGTCCGCGCCCGGCCCGCAGGTAGAACGTGGGAACAGACACACGGACCTGGCCCCGGATCGCGAGCGTCACCTCCAGGCGGTCGCGTTTGGCGCCGTCGGGTCGGCCCTGGTCGTCCAGACCGTCGAGCGCGGACAGCAGCGTCTCGCGGATGTACTTGCGACAATCGTCGAGCGCAGCGCTCGATCCGGTGGGCTCGTTCTGGTCGGCCGCGCGCAGACAATGTTCTTCCTGGCTGCCAGGAGCCGCATTCAGAGCCGCGAGCGCGTCGAGGTTCACCGCAGCGATGCTCTTGATGTCGTTGTCGCGCGCGCCGAGCAGCAGGGTCACAGCGCCGATGTCGTTCAGATCGCCGGGCACCGTGAACGCCACGTCGTCGATCAGCGCGCCGTCATCGCGCAGCGACTGCAAAGCCACGGTCGTGGCTGGCAGCGCGGAGCGGGCGGCGCGCAGCGCGTCGGCCGTGACCTCCTCATGGCAGCCCCGCGAGACGGCAGTCTCGATGGTGAACGCTCGTGCCGCCTGCGGGACGAGCGCCAAAGCAGCGCACAAGGGCCACGCGGCCAGCTGCGTCAGCCTCGAGGGTTGCCCGCGCGCGACAAGCTTGATGACAGGAATGTCCCAACGGGACACTTCTGTCATGCCCCAGGAACGCCGGGGAACCGCGCTGGTCGAATAATGACCGCTGAGCCTGCGTACGCGCGCCTCTACTTCTCGCATGACGAGCGCAGGAGCAAGGCCTGTGCCGTCGTCGCGGCGAGCTCAGAAGGTACGCGTGAGCGAGAGCTGGGCACCGCCCGCCGTGGGCGTCACCTGCACCGGCAAGCGATGCGCAGACGACACGACGGTGCCGACCGAAGCGCCGATCACCGCGCCGCTGAGGACGTCGGTGGGGAAGTGCTGCCCCGCGAGCACTCGGGCGGCAGCCACCGACGCCGCCAGAGCCAGGCCCGTGCCCAGGACGATCCAGGGCAGCGCGGACCCCGGGTGCAGCCGTTTCGCGACGAAGAACATCGACGTGGCGATCGCAAACGAGATCGATGTGTGGCTGCTGATGAACGACAGCCCGGCAGCCCCCGTGGTGCGCGTGGAGAGCGGCGCCTCACTGCCGTACGTGTACGGCCGTGGCCGCGAAGTGGCGAGCGTCGTCATCGACGGAAGCGCAGTCGCGACGAGCGCCGACTCGGCCACGACGACGGCATCGTTCAGCGCAGACCACGGGCCTTCGTCGACGAGCATCAGAGTGCCTGCGCCCACCATCAAGCCGGCGAGGCCGAGATCCGAATAGGTTCCCCAACCCGGCCGCCACGTGCCTGCAAACTGCCGATCGAAGGCGTTCAGCTCTGCAGGGTCGCAGTGATCACCGACCTTCTGGCACGCCGGGGGCGTTGTGCGCAGCAGCCTCGCGCTCGCGAGGATCGCGCTGGTGGCAAGCACCGGAATGTCGATTTCCACGTACAACTGGAACGCCGTCGTGCGCGCGTGATGGGGGCTCACCACGATCGGCGTGAGCTTGGCGGCACTGGTGCGTTCGGCAGCCCGGGCCGTCGCATGTGTCGGCGTGAGCTTGGCGTCATTCCTGGGTTCTGCGGCTTGGTCGGCAGCGGATGGCGGCGCCCCGCTGGGGCTGACGGCGACGGGCTCCTGCGCGTGCGCCACGGCGATGCACACGCGGAGCCCCAGCACTAGCAAGCTCACCGGCACGACTATGCGTGGACGTCTGGGCATCTCGAATCTCGCTCGCGTGAGCAGGGCCAGACAAAGCGGCGGCCGCGTCGATCTCACGAATGGTAGCGCATGCGAAGTGCACGGGGACAGCTCGAAATCGCACCCGGCTCTTGCTGGGGTGAGCACACCTGCCCACGGCAGCACGGGTTTCTGCTCGCCCGTGGCCCGGCGTTGGTGAGGCGGCTTGGCACCTGACGACGCTTTCGTCGCATCCGACGAAGCAGGGCTCGGCCGGCCTGTGTGGCACACGCCGGCCCTCAAAACACCGCCTCGACGCTCGTCGCCACCTGCAGCTCCGCCGCCCTGCTGCTGACGGCAGCGAGCGTGCCCCAGCGCTGCAG
>DASVHQ010000313.1:0-2312 GCA_036382515.1 Polyangiales bacterium
GGGCCTTCTCGTTCAGCGCGGCGATCTCGGCCAGCAGTTCGCGGCAGGCGTTCTCGACCTCGCTCTGGAACGCCTCGGTCAGCATCTGCCGGCTGTCGTGGGTGTTCACCAGCGGGAACTGCTCGAACGAGCAGCCCTGGCTGATCCGGCGGACCAGCTCCTGCAGCGCGTCCAGGGTGGGCTGGCGGGAGTGGTGCACGAAGTACACGCCGCCGGTGGGTTTGACGATGATCGCGTTGAGGTAGCTGACGTAGTCGCGGATGACGGCCCGCAGTGCCTGGGACTGCAGCGACTCCGACAGCGTCACGTAGTTGGCCTCGAAGGTGGCGACCAGGTTCTGGACGTGCTCGCGGTCCAGCGGGGATAGCCCGTGCAGGATCTGGGTGCGGTAGTGATCCCCGGGGTGACGCCGGCCATCGGCGATGCGCCCGCCGCGGAAGAACTTCAGCGTGGCCACGTGGTCGTAGGACAGCTTCTCGCCGCGGGTGTCGCGGACCTCGCGCATGACGTGCCGGATTACCTGGTCGAGGTCGAAGGTGACCTCGCGCACCAGCAGCTCGGCGTACTGGCCCTCGGTGGGCAGCGGGTAGTTGTCCTTGGCCGCGGTGCTGGCGGCCCGGAAGGCGTCCACCTTGCGGATCGGCGGCGGCAGGAACGAGGCGTCCAGGTTGAGGTCGTCGAAGTGCTGCTTCAGCGTCTGGTACGACACGCTGACCGGGATGGTGGTGCGCTTGCCGTCGACGTAGGTGACGGTGCCGGCGATGGAGAACCAGACCAGCGCGCCGATGAACATGTCGGGGTGCTCGGCGATGATCTGTGCGGCGGAATGCCGGTATTCCAGCAGGGGGGGTCGGTTGACTCTCGCGATGATGCCGTTTTGAAATCCGGTGCTATTCCTGGCATCCTTTGCAGGCTCAGACTTAGCCAAGCTAAAGCCGCCTTGAGTGGAGGACGGAATTCCCGTCCTTACCAAGGCTCGCCGCGGCCGTAGAGTGATCCGCGCGCTCATGGTCGGGCTGGACGACGTGGGCTCCGACCTCATCCTTGTCCGCCCGTCGAGCCGGTGACGGTCGGTTCGCCATTCGACTCCACGAGACCACAGCAGGCAACGGAGGTTCAGAACGGCGTTCGCTGCGCGCAGGATTGTGCCCCCGACTCACGCATGGCCGTGTGAGCGATCGCCCCAGCGGGGCGCGAGTCGGTAAGATCGCCATCGGCGAGTGAGGAGAACCGGGGAGCGTAATGGTCACCAATGAGATCATCGACGGGGGCATTCGCCATAGTTCCATCACGAGCCACGCGATCGGCGTCGGCGAGCTGACCGCACTGCTGAAGGCTATTGACCGAGAGGCTCCATCTACGGCGTACCGGAGCGCCGTGGTGGACGACAACGTTCTCGGCCTAGCCACCGCGAGTGGCCGCTCTTGGCGGTTCCAGACGCTGCGGCGTCTTTACATCCTTCGTCCTGATTCTGTGCTGTTCCGCGCGCTGAGAGATCTGTGGGGCGACGCGCCGGAGGCGCAGCCGCTTCTGGCTGGGCTGTGCGCGCTTGCCACGGACACCGTCTTCCGAGCTACCGCGCAGCAGATCACTTCAACCACGACGGGGGAACTGGTCGCGGCCGCCGACTTCGCCGAGGCCGTGGAGGCCAGTTTCCCAGCGGTCTACGCCACGAGCACGATGTCAACGATCACAGCCAAGGCGTACGCCTCGTGGCAGCAGACCGGGCATCTTGGCCGCGCATCCAAAGGAGTGAAGCGGCGGATCCGCGCCTCCTGCGAGCCAGCAGCCGTGGCGTACGCGCTGATGCTCGGCTTCTTGCAGGGCATTCGCGGCAAGTTGCTCTTCGAAACGCTGTGGGCGAAGGTGCTCGATCGGCCGACTTCACACCTCCTCAACGTTGCCAGTGATGCATCCCAGCGGGGGCTGCTTGAGTTGCGCCAGGCGGGTGGTGTGGTGGACGTTAGCTTCAATGCGTTGCTGCGCCCCCTCCACGGTGACGGTCAAGGTGGCCCGTTGTGAGCTACGTCGACGATCTCGTCGCCGCGTACCGGAAGTTCGTGGCGCTGCCCTGGCAGCAGAACCTGGCGCCCCCGCAGCGGGTGTGGATGGCGGTCTATCCGCCGGAGTACGAGCGTCGCCTGCGCCTCCATCTCCCTGCGTTCAAGGAGGCCACAGCCGAGCATCGCCATTCGTGGGGATTGATCGACCTCACGACGTCGTTCGAGCGGTGGATGGCTGACCATGTGTACCGCGACGCGTACTTCGAGGATCCCGAGCTCCTCGAGACTGCGCTACCTGCCTTCTTCGAC
>DASVHQ010000314.1:0-40518 GCA_036382515.1 Polyangiales bacterium
TCGGGTTTGCCGGTACGCGACTTCGGAGTAAGCTCGCGTCATGGGTCAGCCCCTCTCCGTTCCCCCTGGATTCGACGACATGCCGGTCGAGCAGAAGATCGACTACGTGCAGACTCTTTGGGACCGCATTTTCCGCCAGGATCACGGGAAGATAGCGAGCCCGAGCTGGCACCGTGACGAGGTGCGCGCGGCGGTAGCGGACCACGAGCGCGACCCTTCGGCCGCACGTCCGTGGACCGAAGTGCGGGCCGACCTTGAGGCGAAGTTGAAGAGTCGGGGATAGGTCCAGGCCCTGATGCGATCCGTTGTCCGGCCCAAGGCCGAGGCGAACCTTTACGCCGCGGCCAGTTGGTACCAAGACGAGGAGCCTGGCTCCTCGCTGTGGATCGACTTACTCGATGAGTTCGAGAGGGTCGTTGCTTTCGTCTGCGAACATCCGGAGAGCGCGCCGGTGTACGAAGGCAGGATTCGTCGCGCCTTCTTGAAGCGATTTCCGTACGCGATCTACTACGTAGTCGAATCGGAAGAGATTGTTGTCGTGACGTTCTTGGCGATGAGACTTGAGCGCGGGTCTGGTACGCGTTGAGAGCTGCCCAACTCGAACTTGCAGCTGACGAGAACCCGCCTTCCGCCTCGTAGAATCGTCTCCGCACGCGGGCCCGCGACGGTTGTGATAAACTGCCACCGGTGTCGCGGGCCCGCGGCCGCGCGACCTACCGACCTCGGGCGGGCCTTCGCAGCTGAAGTTCAAATCCGTTGGGCGGACGGGAAGAGGCACGCTACTTGCGTCTCGGGAGTGAATGCTGTCCATGCGTGTCACATTGTGCCAAATGCAAGTCCTGGCTGCTCTCACGCTCCCTCTACTCGCAGCGTGCGGAGATGACGGCGGGGGGAAGCGTGACGCGGGACCTGGTCGAGGCGACGCCACGCTCGGCGACACGGCGACGAACGGCGGCGTTCATGACGCCTCTACCGTCAACGACGCAATGGTTCAGCTCGACGCCGGTGGCGCGGCATGCCGGACACCGGATGCCAGCGAGTCCGCTCCGTGCCGCTCCGCGCGCTGCACCGGTCCGCTGTCCGGAAATCTCGCAAGCCGCACGTTCGTGCCGGGCGGCAAGTGCCGCTTCCTGTCGCCCCACGGTTTCGTCGAAGGCAGCTGCCTCAGTGGCAGGATGCATTTTCGTGAACAGGACACTGTTGGCGGTCCCTGGATCGAGTACTGGGACGACCACGGAAACTTGGTCGCCGAAGACTTCGGCAGCGACCTAGTAGAGTTCTGTGGAGGCTCGTCGGCTCGCATCCTTTTTGGCGACGTGACTGCCGCGGATGCCTGCGAAGCCTCGCACACCGACGAGCACGTGGTCTGCACCGACGAGGACGCGGGAACGTGATCGCCGATGCCGGCGCGCCTGATTATGTCGCGCAGTTGAGGTCACTGGTGAAGAGCCGCCCAACTAGGGCTTGCAGCTGACGAAGACCCGCCTCTCAATTTCCGGAGCGCTCACCCTACGCGGCCCCGCGACGGTCGTGGTAGAGTGTCAGCGGAGTCGCGGGGCCGCGGCCTGCGCGACCGGACAGCTTGGGCGGGTCTTCGCAGCTGAAGTTCAAATCCGTTGGGCCGACTGAGAGGGGACGCACGCCGCCTTGCAAGGACGCTCGTCCGCGGTATCCTCGTGGCCATGGGTAAGCCCCTCACGGTTCCGCCGCCCGGATTCGACGATCTGCCGGTCGAAGAGCAGATCGACTACGTCCAGGCACTTTGGGATCGTATCTCGGCTTCGCCCGACCGAGTTCCTGTGCCGGACTGGCACCTCAAATTGATCGACGAGCGTCTGGCGGACCTCGAAGCCAATCCGGACGATACGGTTCCGTGGGACCAGGTTCGAGATGACCTGCGGGCGAAATTGGGCGGCGGTCGGTAGCGATGCGTGTCCACCTTCGTCGTTTCGCACGAGACGACATCCAGTCGGCAGTCGGGTGGTACACCGAGCGAGATCCGGAGGTTGCCGGGGCATTCGTCGACGAAGTCGATCGTGTGCTCGAGCGCATCTCTGAACGAGCGGAACAGTTTCCTGTCGTTCATCGCGGGACTCGCCGGGCTTTGTTGAAGCAGTTTCCGTATGCGATCTACTTTCGGGCTCACGAAGCGATCATCACCGTGATCGCAGTTCCGCACCAACGACGAGCGCCGGGCATTTGGAAGAGCCGTGTGTGAGGCGCCGGAGCGGCCCAACTAGTGCTTGCAGCTGACGAAGGCCCGCAGGAGCTTCGGAGAAAGCTCAGTGCACGCGGCCCCGCGACGTTGTGATAAACATCCAAGGATGTCGCGGGGCCGCGGTCGAGGTGACCAGAGACCTCGGGGGCGGGCTTCGCAGCTGAAATCCAATCCGTTAGCCCGACGGAGATCGAGACGAGATCGCCGTCTTGACGGCGTATGGGGAATACCCCATACTTGTGCGTCGTGGCTACCGTCATCGAAGGCGACTTTGAGTGGGATTCGGCCAAGGCGGCGCGAAACGTCCTCAAGCACGGGGTTTCGTTCCCGGAGGCAGCGACCGTCTTTGCGGACCCGCTTGCGATCTATCTCGACGACGGGTCAGGGACTGAACGAGTCGTGGTCATCGGGACTTCGTTGCGGGACCGCTTGCTTTACGTCGTCCATGTTCAGCGTGGCGAGCGTGACAGGATCATCAGCGCGCGGCCCGCAACATCAGCGGAACGCGACGTCTATGAAACGGGAGGTACATCATGAAGAACGCAGCTCAACGTACTCGTCGTGAGGATGCAGAGCCGGTCCGAGTTCTCGGACGCGGCCTTCGTGCCCATCGTGGTGTGCGGATGACGATGCGGGCCCTTCGCGACGCCGCAGGCAAGACCCAAGTGGAAGTTTCGAAGTCGGCACACATCGACCAGGGCGATGTTTCTAGACTGGAACGCAAGCAGGACTTCGATGACTGTGAAGTAGCGACACTTCGTCGATACGTCGAATCGATCGGCGGAAAGCTCGAGCTCGTGGCGGTCTTCGGAGACAAGAAGATCACGCTCGCGGGAGTGAAATAAGAGGCGGGCTAACTAGTGCTTGCAGCTGACGAAGGCCCGCGGTCGCTTCGCTGAGGCGTCACCCCTCGCGGCCCCGCGACGTTGTGATAAACTGCGAGGACGTCGCGGGGCCGCGGCCGCGCAACCTACCGACCTCGGGCGGGTCTTCGCAGCTGAAGCCCAATCCCGTTAGCCGGACGGAGAGCGAGACGAGAGCGCGCGCTAGCGCTCCGATCGCGCGGTTTTCCGGGAATCGCGGAGCCGGCGTACATCTGGTAGACTGCAGGCCATGGGAAAGCCTCTCACCGCGGATGATGTTCTGCCGATCGTCGCGTCGCTGACGACGCAGGAGCGAGCGCGACTTCTGCGATTGATCTCGAGTCGCTCGGCGGAATCCGCGTCGACCGCGTATCAGGTGATGCCCGTCGGAGAAGACGAGTTCTCTTCTGAAGACGATCCGTTGTCGTGGGACAGCGATGGTTGGGAAGGCGTCGCGTGATCCGCGGGGAGATTCGTTGGTACACGTTTCGCGAGCCCGACAAGCGTCGGCCGGTTCTGATTCTGACACGAAGTGAAGTCATCGACCGGGTCAATGAGATCATCGTGGTACCCGTGACGCGTACGATTCGGGGACTGTCGAGTGAGGTGGTGCTCACGCCGGAGGACGGGATGCCGGTGATCTGTGCGCTGAACTTCGACCACGTCTCCCTGGCGCAACGCACACGCATCGGTCCGTTCATTTGCAGTCTTCCTGAAGGGCGATGGGCAGACGTGAAGCAAGCGTTGCTCGTTGCTTGTGGGTTCTGAGCACGTCGGGGGCCGGCTAACTAGTGCTTGCAGCTGACGAAGGCCCGCGGGTGATTCGCTGAGAACGCACCCTCGCGGCCCCGCGACGCTGTGATAAACTGCAAGGACGTCGCGAGGCCGCGACCTACCGACCTCAGCCGGGCCTTCGCAGCTGAAACACAAATCCGTTAGCCCGACCGCAGACGAGAACGAGACGTCGCGGGCTCAGGTGCAGGCTGATTCGTGGTGCGGTATAGTGCGTGCCATGGCAACCGCACCATCGATGCCTCCCGCTGGTTTCGACGACCTCCCGAGCGAGAAGAAACTCGAATACGTTCAGAACCTTTGGGAGAGAATCGCTAAACATCCTGAGGATTTGCGCTCGCCCGAGTGGCACCTTGAGATCGTGGAGCAAAGGCTCGCGGCCATGGAACATGACGGCAACCCTGGTCGCCCGTGGACCGAGGTTCGCGAGGATCTTTTGACCCGTCTGCGCACCGTACGTCGATGAAACGACTTCATATCCGGCCCGAGGCGGAGCTCGACATCATCGAGGCCGCGGTCTGGTACGAGAACGAACGTGCGAATCTTGGATTCGAGTTCGAAGCCGAGCTGGGTTCCATCTATCAGCGCATCGTGGAGCAGCCGCGCCAGTTTCCGGTTCAAGGACTCGAGGTGCGTCGCGCGTTGTTCACGAGATTCCCGTACGGCGTTTTCTTCAAGGAACGTGAAGAGGAAATCGTGATCATTGGTGTGTTTCATCATCACCGAGCACCGGAAGCCCGGCAACGCCGCTGACGGCGGCAAGAGGCGGGCTAACTAGTGTTTGCAGCTGACGAACGACCGCGTCACTCCAGCGACGGCGCCGAGTACGCGGCCCCGCGACGCCGTGATAAGCTGCAGAGGACGTCGCGGGGCCGCGCGCCGTGCGAACCTGGTGGGCGCCGTGAGCGGGCCTTCGCAGCTGAAACACAAATCCGTTAGCCCGACCAGAGACGAGAGCGTGACCGCGCCAGTACACGTCGCGATGTTTTACCATGACGGCCGCGGTCCTCAGCTGCAGCGCGTCCATTGGAATCAGAACGGTACGTTGCCTCTGGCGATCGACTACTACAATCCAGACGACGAATACGATGAAGCAACGCTGAAGCACGTCCTGGTATTGGGTCCCCAGGTGATCATGATCACTCCCGAAGAAGTGATCGACTACAGGGGGAGCGCAGGGCAATCGCGCCATCACAATCAACATCACACATCACCCTTTCAGCAGCCGCAACCACTTCTGATTCCTCGTGTTTTCGCCATTTCGCGATCGGGCTCGTAGGAAGCATGAACGGGGTATCGCGGCCGAGTCGGTCACTCCACGCCGACAGGCTCCAATGCGCACGGCGTGAGCTCGGGCGCGTTCCTCACGACGCCAATCTTGATCGGAGCCGACGATCTTGTGGCGATCAACTTCGCGGTGCTGACAGCGGCACCCTGCACCAAACCACGCAGCCTCCGCGAAACGACGCGCTGAGCGCTGCAGCTCGTGCAAGCGTGAGGTGGCGTTCGTCGATCGCCTCTACAGCTCTTTTCCCACCATCAAGCTCGTGCGCAGGCCAACGCTCGGCTGGGCGTGGGCCGGGGCATCCCAGGAGTTTTGGATCGAGAAGAAGTGCGTCTCGGTCGCGAGATCGAGGCCCAGCCGAAAGCCGTGCGCGAGCGACAGCCCCGCGCCCACGCCCAGGCTCACGAAAGGCACGAGCGAGGTGCGCGCCAGCGCCCGGCCTTGCGGTTCGTAATGCTGGGTGAAGACGCTCACTCCGCCACCCACTGCCAGCTCGAACCACGCCGTCGAGATATCCCAGGCGTGGTGGACGCGCGCTTCTGCGTCGTAGGCATTGGTGGTCGTGCGCAGCACGCGATTGTCCGAGCCGCTGCTGCAGGCGCTCAGCCGCGCTCCAGCACCCCAGCTGCGCAAGTCCATGCCGTAGCCCACGAAGCCTCCGAAGCACGGCGTGTTGGCATTGGCCAAGGCAGTGCGCGCGCGCAGGCCCACTTCGGGTCCGTGAGCGAGCTTGGTCTCGGCGCCGCCCTTGCGTACCAGGCGCGCGTACTCGATGCGCGACAGCTGCACCAGGTCCACCGAAGTCGAAGTGCCTGCGCCCGCTAGCACTGCGCCTTCGTAGAGCACGTCCAAGCCGCGTCCGCGTACGAAGTACCTGCCGGGTCGAACGCTGAGCACGCGCCGAGCATCGTGTTCCGAGACCTCCGCGACCACGGCGCCGTTCGCGTCGTCTCGAAACAAGAGAAAACCGATGCCGCTGGGGAAGTGCAGGCGTGCGCGATCGCTGGCACGCGCCGCGGGCTCAGTCAGCACCAGCTCGCCTTGTCCGCGCAGATCGTAGCGGAAGGTCGGGTGTTGCGTGCCGGCCAGGGTGCGACTGGTGGCGCGCAAGGTGGCCTCGTACGCATAGCGATAGGCTTCTGCGAGCACGACGGAGCCGTCGCCGTCCGCGTCGGCGGCCCCGAGCAGTCCCGAGACGAAGGCATGCGTGAAGAACGAGCCACGTAGCTCATCGGACTCTTGTGCGTCTTCGTTCACGGAGCTGGCGGTCAGAAAAGCCAGCCCGTTGTTCGACAAGGTTTCGCTCTGCTCGATGGCGAACGGGGCGACGACCCTTCCGCCCTTCAGTCGCGTCAGCGCGCCCGAGCGACACGCGTCGAGCACCACCAGCCGGAAGCTTGCAGCCGAGCCACTGACCAGCTGCGTGAGCTCGTGAATCGAAAAATGCGTCGCACCCAGATGCAGGTCCTCGCTGTCTGCGTGGCCTGAGTAGTACACCAAGAGCAGCACTTGCACGTCCGGTGCGGACATCGCCGCACGGATGCGCGCGTTCACTGCGATCAAGGTGCTGCGCACCGTGTCCGCGTTCTCGTTGTGCAGCATGACCATGTCGACCGGCGCAAAACCTCCGAGATCCCGCAGCACCTCGTGCACACGCGCTGCATCTGACCCGGCGTAGCGCAACGGGGTTTCTTCCGCAGCTCCGCGGTCGTTGCCGATGATCACGGCGTAGCGTTCGACGCGGGCGTGCGCGACAGCTGGCACGCTCGCCCAACACCAGGCGATGAGCGCAGCGAGGCACAGCAGGCGCGTGCGTAAGCTCAATGTGCAGGCTCCTTGTGCAGCGTCACCGTCTCCACGTGGCAGTCGGGCGGCAGTGCGGCAGGGGTGTGTGCGGTGATCGCCGCGCGCGCGCTCGCGACCTCGAACGGCGCAGGACAAAACACTGCGTAGATCTGCTCGACCCCGAGCACGCCATCCAGCTCGACGCTGAAGTCGAGCGGTGTTTCGGTGCCGGCTGGCAAACGCGCCGCCTGGGCCGCGCCGCCCGGGAAGAACACGCTGCTCGCTTTGGCGTCGCTGTTCAGCAGCGCGAAGTACACTGGGCTCGGGCTCGCGTAGGTGAAGCGCAAGCGGTCGCCAGGGTGCACGGTGTCACCGGGCGCACCGCGTCGCACGTTTTCACCACGCTTGACGAAGAAGCCCAGGCGCGCTCCGCCTTTGCTGCGTGTGCCGGCATCGCTGCTCAACTGCGGGTGCGCGTGCGGTCGCAACATGAGCAGCGCGCAAGCCGCCAGCGCGATCACGCCGCCGGCGATCCAGCTGGCTGCACGCGAGGCAGCGGCTGAGCGCATAGCTCGGTGCTGGGGTACGAGTCGGGCGTGGGCCGCGAAGTCAGGCGCTTGCTGCAAGAACGCTTGGCGCTGCGCGATCAGCTCTGCCGAGCGCGTTGTGCAGCGTTCGCAGCCGCGTGCGTGCGCTTCCACTGCGACCTGCGCGCTCGGCTCGAGCTCGCCTGCGAGCCACTCGTCGAACAGCAAGTTGGAAACGCAATCCGTGGGCCGAGTCTGCGGCTTCATGCGGCACCTGCTTCTTGTTGTGTCCACACTTGCAGGCGTTGCAGCAAGTCGCCGACGTGGCTGCGTGAGCAGCCGACAAGGCGCGCGATCTCCTCGTGGCTCAGCTCGTCGAAGTAGTAGTACACGGCCACTTGCGCGAGCCCGTCGGGCAAGCGGGCCAGCCGCGCGCGCAGCGTCGTCCACTCTTCGGCCGTGGCTTCTTGCGGAGCCGACGGCAAGGGCACGGCTTGGGCGTTGAGCTGCAACAAGCGCCTTCGGTTCTTGTCGTCGCGCAGCCGATTCAAGCAGGCGTGGGTCACGGCGCTGTACAGGAAGGTGCTCATACTGCTGCGTCCTTCGTATTGTGCGGGGCGTTCCAGGAGCGAGAGAAATACGTCGTGCACCACCTCGTGCGCGACATCTGCAGCGCCCAGCAAGCGCTCCGCGCGCCGAAACGCGCTCGGCGCATGCCGGCGATACAGTGCATCGAAGGAGTCTGCCTGCCGGCTCACGTGCTCACAGTCCGTTCGGGTCGGGTCCGATGAGCACTTCGATGTGCGCGTGGGCTGGGTCTGCGACTGGCGTGAGCTTGAGGGAATAGGGTGGGCAGTTCAGGTCGGCTTCGGCTCTGAACTCGTAGCGCGCGAGTTCGGCGTCGTGCGCGTTGGCGCAGGGTTCGGAGCTTGGTCCGCAGTAGGCGGCGCTGAAGCTAGCAACCGTCAGTGCGGTGCCGTATTTCGCGTTGTAGCGCTCGGCCGCAAGCCCGTTGGCGCGGGTCTCACACTCCTCTGCGGCTGGGCGCTCGGCATCGGTGACTTGCGTGGCAGCGATCAAGTGGTAGCCCGCACTCATCTCAGCGGAGCTGCCGAGCCAGTACGCGAGCCACGAATTCGCTTTCGCGGGCGCGGCAAGATTGACCACCAGATAGTTCGAGGAGCGACCGGCGAAGTAATCGCGCGAGCTGTTCTTCAGCGCGGGATCGCCGCTGTGGGTTGTGGTGCAGGCGGGAGGCGGGCTCTGAGCATCAGGGCAGGTTGTGGTTTCCATGTAGCACTGCGACTGGTCCCAGGTACACCAAGAGCTCTGGGTGCATTGGGCTTGCGAACCGGCGTCCCCGCCGCCGTGGCCCGCAGCGCCAGGGTCAGCACATGAGGATCCGGAGGAGCCTTCATGCACGAGCGCTACGTGCGCTGGGTGCGTTGCGCTGACCGCGGTGATGTAGCCGAAGGCCATTTTGGGTTCGTCTTCGAACGCCGACCATGCGCGAAGAGCGCTCGCGGACGGCGGATCGAAGACGCTGATCGTGAAGTCGGCGGGAAACTTCCCGCTGACCTCGACCTCGGTGAAGTCGAGTCCTTGGCCGTTCTCAAACGCCAGCGCCGGGATGAGCGGACCCTTCGCCGCGTTGGGCTCGATCGACACGCTGCCGCTCACCTGCAACAGCGGTGCGCCTTGATAGGCCACACCGGTTTGGGAATCGCAGCCGCTGCTGGGCAACGTGGCGCAGAGTGCTTGGATGATCACCAGCAGGCTGGCGCTGTGCAACAAGGCACGCGAAGGGTTCTGTTCGGACACGGGAGGCTCCTTTTTGGAATCTACACCCGTGAGGAACGTGACCACTGGCTTTTGGGCACGCGGCCGCTGCCTTTGTTGTCGATTCGCGCGCGGCTGCACCCGCCGGGCTCAGGCCTTCGGGCTGCGCTCTACAGCTGCACGCTCAGTGGCTGAGCGGCACGCTGGAAGGAATCCCGCGCTTCGCATGCGGCTGCGTGGGCCGCGAGCGCCGGCCGAGCACTGTCCTTCAGGAAATGCGCGCACGGGGCCTCTCCGAGATCAAAGCGCATCGAGTCGCAGCGAATACTCGGAGTTGGTGGAGATGCTCTGCGGGGCCATAGGCGTTAGCCTATGAGGGGACCGCGTCGAGCCCGAATCGAGACCCCCTCCCCGACGGCGTTGAGCGATGCGCGCTCACACGCCAAAGCGTCGCCTCGCACTTGTCGCCCGCCGCGATCCTCGCCTACAACCTTCCGCATGGCGCTCGATCCGCAGGTCCAGAGAGTGCTCGATCACCTCGAGCAGACGGGCAACCCCGAGCTGCCCACGCTCAGCGTCGCGCAGGCGCGCGAGTACAGCCGCAACCGGCCGTTGCCTCCGGGTCCCGCGCTGCCGGTCAGCGACCGCCGCATCCCCGGTCCCGGCGGCGAGCTGCCGATCCGCGTGTACCGGCCCGAAGCTTCGGAGCTGCTCGGCGGGCTCGTGTACTTTCACGGCGGCGGCTTCGTGCTCGGCGATCTCGACAGCCACGACGCGCTGTGCCGCCAGCTGGCGCTCGATGCGCAGTGCGTGGTGGTCTCGGTCGACTATCGGTTGGCGCCCGAGCACAAGCACCCGGCCGCGGTTCAAGACTGCTACGCGGCCACTTCCTGGGTGCACGAGAACGCCGACGAGCTCGGCATCGACCACCACCGGCTCGCCGTCGGTGGCGACAGCGCGGGCGGCAACCTTGCGACCACGATCGCGCGGCTCGCCAAGGAGCGCCGTAACCCCGCGCTGCTGTTGCAGCTGCTCATCTACCCGGTCACGGATCTGCGCTCGTTCGACACTCCGTCGTACCTCGAAAACGCCACGGGCAAGCTGCTCACGCGCGAGGGCATGCAGTGGTTCGCGCAGCACTACGTGCGCAGCGACGCCGATCGCCACGATCCGGGTGTCTCTCCGCTGGCGGCCAAGAACCTGATCGGCTTGCCGCCAGCGCTGGTGATCACCGCGGAGCACGATCCGCTGCGCGACGAGGGCGAAGCGTATGTGGCGCTGCTGCGTGCAGCGCACAACCAGGTGACGCACACGCGCTACGACGGGATGATCCACGCCTTCGTGAGCCTGTACGCGTTCGTCGACCAAGGGCGTGTGGCGCTCAGACAGTGCTCCGACGCGCTGCGCGCTGCGTTCGATGTGCGCTGAGTCACTCGCGGGTGCTTGCCGGTCGGGGCGCATCCAACACGAGCTCGAGGAGCTCGACGTCGAGCACGCGGCCGAGCTTCTCGCCGACGCGGTGCAGCGTGCCCACGCGGCGGAAGCCGAGCGATGCGTGGAGCGCGAGGCTGGCCTGGCTCTCGGAGGTGATGCGCGAGACGAGCACGCCCAGCTTGGCTGCGCGCGCGGCACCGACCAGCGCTTGCAGCAAGGCGCGCCCGAGGCCGGCGCGACGCTGATCGTGGTGCACGTACACGGAGACCTCGGCCGCACGCGCGTAGGCGCAGCGATCCGAATAGGCCGAGAGCGAGCCCCAGGCGGCGACGGCGCCTGCTTGCTCTGCGACCAGGACCGGGTGTCGCGGGGGCTGATGGCGCGCGAACCAGTCTTGGCGCTGTTGCATGGTGTAGGGCTCGGTGTCGAAGGTGGCTGTGCCGTGCAGCACCTCGTGGTCGTAGATCGCGAAGATCCCATTCAAGTCGGTCACGACCGCGGCGCGTAGCGTCCACATGCTGCGCGTACTCTACAACGGGTTGTCGTGCTGTGCGTGGGGCTCCAGCGCCATGCACCCGGAACGCTTGCGTTGCTGCTTCACGGGCGCGATGTGGCGCGTGCCGCCGGCGCGGCGTGTGGCTGCAGCTGCGGCCAATCCACGAGCACCGGGCAGTGGTCGCTGAGGTGGTCGAGCGCGGCGGGGTGGTGTGCGTGCGTGACGTGTCCGCAGGCCAGCTCGGCGCACAGACCCTGCACGCTGGCGCGCGCGCGTAGCGGCTCGTCCGCCCGCCCTGGCGGCTGCATCCACAGCACGTGATCGAGCACGGATCCCTTGCCGCGGTAGTACTCGGTGCACGCTTGATCGACCGCCAGGTGAGAGAGCGCGGGCGTGGCTTGCTGCTCGAGCGCTGCCATCGCGGTCTGCTCCTGCTCGGCCGTGACCTTGGGTTCGCAGCGCTCGCAGCCCATCGTGTTGAAGTCGCCCAGCACGAGCACGCCGCGCTGGCCGTGGCGCTGCAGCTCGGCGCCCGAACCACGCAGGCGTTCCAGGCTGGTCTGGCGGTTGCCGTAGTCGCGTGGCATCTGTCCGCTGTCGAGGTGCAGCGTCAGCACGTCGAGCGAAGGCCCGCCGTGCCAGTCGAAGCGCGCCGACAGGCCGGGGCGCAAGCGTCGATCGCAGGCGCTGCGCCCAGGGTTGAGCTCGCCGAGCATGCGCACCGCCCCCAGCGTGACGCGCGCTGCGTCGTACAGAAAACCAACGTGCTGCCGCCCGTCGTCGGGACACTCGTCGAGCTCGGCCTGCCACTTGCCATGCGTGCGCGCGTCGAGCGCGTTGCGCAGATCGAGCAGGGCGGCACGCCCGCGCGCATGTTGCACGATCTCCTGCACGGCCAGCACTTGCACGTCGAGCCAGGCGATGCTGCAGGCGAGCCACTCGATGTCATGCCCGCGCGTCGGGCTCGGACCGTTGGCCGAGCCGTCGGGAAACCACGCTAAATTCCAGGTGGCAACGCCGGGTGCATGCCGGCGCGTGCCCTGCGGTCGTGCGCGCAGCGCAGCTTCACACGCTGTCGGCGACGACCATGCCGAGCGCGGGTCGAGAGCCACCGCGTCGGGCTCGTCGTGTGGCGCAGGGCTGGGGTCGTCGGTCGTGGGTGCAGGCTCGTCGCTGTCGGGTTCTTCCGGCGGCGTTGTTGGCGCCGCGGGCCCGGGCGTCGCCGCCGTTGGCGGCGGTGTGCGTGGCCGGCTCGGCTTGTGGCCTGCGTCGCGTGCCGACACTCGCGTCAGCACCGCCAGGCCGAGCAGCAAGAGGAGCACGACGTTCGAGCAACCGCCGCGCTTGCCAGTTGCCATCACTGAACGCTAGCACTGCGCGCTGGCCCGTGACCAATTGCCTGGGCGTTCCGTGCGGGTCAGTGCGAGCTCGGCGCGGGCGATGAGGCGGCAGCGGTGGCGTTGGGTTCTGACATGCCGTTCACGCTGCGGGTTCGTTGTCGACCGAAGTGAGGCGGCTCAGGAGCGTGCGGCTGGACCGCCGTCGCCGGGCTTCGGCGCCGTGTCCGAAGGCGCGGCGGCCGGTCGCTGACTGTTGCCGGTGACGCGTGACAGACGCTGGCTCACGCCCGCGCCGGTGGATGCCACGACTCCGACGCCGAGCAACGAGCCGATCACCAAAAGCGAGGTGATGGTGTCGATCGGATGCAGGTGCGTGAGCATCATCTTGACGCCCACGAACGCCAGCACGAACACCAGGCTGACCTTCATGTAGCGGAAGGCATGCAGGGCGGCCGCGAGCGCGAAGTACAGCGAGCGCAAGCCGAGGATGGCGAAGACGTTCGAGGTGAAGGCGATGAAGGGGTCGTGGGTGACGCCGAACACCGCGGGCACCGAGTCGGCCGCGAACACCACGTCGGAGCTCTCGATCAAGACCAGCGCCACGCACAGCGGCGTGGCCATGTGCTTGCCATCGAGGTGCACGAAGAAGCGATCGGCGTGGTAGTCAGCCGTCATCGGGTAGTAGCGCCGCACCGTGCGCACCAGCGGATGCTTGTCGGGCTCGAGGCTGTCTTCCTTGGCCACGAGCATCTTGCCGGCCGTGTAGAGCAAGAGCGCCCCGAACACGTACACCGCCCACGTGAACAGGTTGATGAACGCCAGGCCCAGGCCAATGAACAGACCGCGAAACACCAGCGCGCCGAGAATCCCGAGGAAGAGCACGCGGTGCTGGTACTGCGCCGGCACGGCGAAGTAGTTGAAGATCAGCGCCATCACGAAGAGGTTGTCGATGCTGAGCGACTCTTCGACCACGTAGGCCGTGAAGAACTGCATGGCGGCATGCTTGCCGCTCATCGAGTGACCGATGGTCTGCCCGATGCCGAGGAAGTGATGCTCGTACATCAGGTAGATGCAGGCATTGAAGCCGAGCGAGAGCGTCACCCACAGCACCGTCCAGCCCAGCGCCTCGGTGGGCTTCACGACATGGGGCTTCTTGTTGAGGACGCCGAGATCGAACGCCAACAAGAAGACCACCAGTGCAACGAAGCCGATCCACGGGATGAGGCTCATGCGGGGCTGCGCTCGCCGACGGCGAATTCCATGGGTGGTTCTTACGCGGGATCGATCCCCAGCTCAAGTCAACAGCTCGTTTCCGGCTGGCTACGCGCGGCCTGCCTGCCACGACGGAGCCTTGCCGCGAGCTCGGCGGTGGATTCGCCAGCGTATCGCGGTCGTGGGTCAGGTCGGTGTGCGTGGGGCGCGCGGGCAGGTCGGTGCCTCGGGGGCGGCTGCGCACTTGGCACGAGCGTACGCCCCGCGCCCGCATCCCGCCGCCCACGAAGCACCTTGCGCCAGCGTCACTGGCGCGTGCGACACGCTGAGTGTGCGCGTGCGATCCCACGCACTGAGCCCAGCGCGCGGCGGCGCATCAGCTGCGTCTTCGCAGACGCGCGCTGATTACTGCGGCCCGACCTGCGCGAAATTGTTGCAGGCGCCGTCGACGTTGGTGCAGACGTTCACGAGGCCGCCGGTGGGCTGCACCATCGCCTTGTACGTGGGGTTACCGACCATGTCGCACGACCAGCTGTTGATCACGGCCAGCGCGCGGTCGAGGTTGACGTTCACGCAACCGTCGAGCTGCGCGACCGACGCCTTGCACTGCACGAGCGTGTCGGTGCAAACCTGTACGTTCTGGGCCTTGGCGCTGACCTGGATGGGACGCGGGAAGATGGCTATGCAGTTCTGCAGGCTCGCCTGACAGGCCTCGCGCGTGGTCGTCGTGAACAGCGCGCCGGGGATGCACGACAGGTACGCGAGCGCGTCGAGATCGACGTACGCGTTGACGTACGCGTCGTAGCTCTTGCAGATCTGCTGCGCTTGCGCGGTGCTCAGGTTCGACACCGGTTGCGTAGCGTCCGCGCCGGTCACGTTGGACACGTAGCGTGGCCGCGTGTCGCTGGCCTTGCCGCACGCAGCGAGCGTCACCGTGAGCGTGAACGCGACCAGAGCGCGACCCGCTACCGAGAAACCACGACGTTCGTTCCCACTGATCTGCATGCACCGACTCCTTGTGCGCGTATCGCGGGACGAACTTACGCGGGCAGTCGCGATTGTCCACCCCCCCCAGACATGGGACGTAGTGCATGGTGGTGTGCTGTCGTCGCGACCTTGCGCTCGCGGGCGCGCGCGCGTCGCCGGCTGTGCGTGCGCATGTCAAAGTGAGAACGAGGCTCGGCCCGAGCGTTCGGAGTTAGCTTGGAGACGATCGTCTGCGCCACTCACCCGGCACGCCGTGCGTCGTTGACCTGCGAGCGCTGCGGCAGCTACGCCTGCAGCGATTGCGCCGTGGATGCGCCGTGGGGCGCGTCGATGTGCGTGACCTGTCAGGCGCGCGGAGGCCTGCGCTTCCCCCTCGCATGGGAGAGCGGTTCTCTGTGCAATCCCATGCGCTTCGCACGCAGCGCGAAGGCCGTGCTGCTCGATGCGCCGACCGTGTTCGCCCATCTGCCAGAGGGCGGTGTCGTGCGGCCGCTCGTGTTCACCGGCTGGGTGGCGCTGTGTCTCACGCTCAGCTCGCTCGTCACCGACGCCATGTACCTGCGCGTCTACGTGTACGGCCTGCAAGCCGTGCAAGCCGTGGGCTTTCGGGTGCTCTCGGAGCTGGGCATGAAGCTCGCGTGGACGTACGGCCTGGTGCTGATCTCCGCGCTCGGCTTTCATGCTTCGGCGCGCTGGTTCGGTGGGCAAGCCAGCTTCAGCGTGGCGTTGCGCAGCGCGGCGTACGGCTCGGCGTTCCTGCTCTACAACGCCGTCACCACCCTGGCCTCTGCGGTGTCGCCACTCATCGAGCTGGGCGCGATCGTGATCTCGCTGCTGATGCAGGGCTATTTCTACTTCACCTGCCTCACCATCACGGGCGTCGAGCGCTATCGACTCTCGAACGAGCGCGCCCAGGCGGCGGCCGGCGCAACGCTCGGAGCGCTTTTGCCATCGGTCTTTCTCGGCATGCTGCTCTTGGCGCTGGGGTCGGTTTACGCGGCGCGCTTCGCTGCGCTGTGGAACCTGTGATCGCGAGCGCTCGCTCGTTCGGGCCGGTCGGCGGGCGATTGCCTAAAAGAGGCGTTGCGCTATGCTTGGGCCGCGGTGCGCTGCGGTCAGCGGCGGCAGGGAGCGGTGGACTATGACGGATCGAGTTGCGGTGGCGGTGGCGCGTGGCGCGCTCGGCACGCGGTGGCTGGCCAGTGGTTTGCGTCTGCTTTGCGTGCTTGCGCTCTGCGCCTGCGCAGCCACGCCTGCGAGTCAGCGCAGCGGCAGCGGGCAGCCCAACCAGGGCGCCGCAGCTGTTGGCGGCGGCGGCGGGGCGGCTTTTGCCGCGGCGCCGGTCAGCACGGGGTTCGGCAACACCGACGCCAGCGCGCCGCTCGCGACCGCGGGCTCGGCTGCGCCCATGCACACCGCGGGCTCGGCTGCGCCCATGCACCTCGACGGCGACCCGGTCGTGCACGACGACAGCTGCGGTAAGATCAACGTGATCGTTCGCGACTTCACGCCCACCACCAACCCGGACTTCGAGTACAACCCGACCAACTTTCTCGCCGTGCTCTCCGGTCAGGGCGAGAAGGGCATCGTGAAGCCCATGCTGGAGCACGGCTATCCGGCCTACGCTTCCACCGGTCCCACGCTGCTCACCAACGGTCCGCAGCAGTTCTACCAGTGGTACGTCGACACGCCAAACGTGAACATCCACCTCGAGTTGCCGCTCACGCTCACCGAGAACCCGCCGGGCCACTTCGTCTACGACAGCGCGGCGTTCTTCCCGATCGACAACATGGGCTTCGGGAATTACCAGAGCACGGGACACAACTTCCACTTCACCTCCGAGGTTCGCACCAAGTTCACGTACTCGGGCGGCGAGGTCTTCACCTTCCGCGGCGACGACGACCTCTGGCTGTTCGTCAACGGCATCTTGGCGATCGACCTGGGCGGTATTCACCCGGCGCTCGCAGGCACCGTGAACATGGATCAGTTCGCGATGCAGAATGGCCTCAAGCTCGGCCAGACGTACAGCATGGACATCTTCCAGGCCGAGCGGCACACGAACGAGTCGAACTTCCACATCGAGACGACGATCAACTGTTTCACCGTGGTCAAACCGCCTCCGCCGCCCCCACCGCCTCCGCCGCCCACCTGAGCGCGGCCAGCGACTGCGCGGCGGATCGCCCAGTGTTCGTCGCTTGAAACGCAGAAGTTTCACCGGCGAAACATGGTGCGCGTAGGGTCAGTGCAGAGACGCATGGCGTGGTGCCGTGCGTTCGGTCGGACAGCACCCACGGAGCCCACGATGCCATCCTCCAAAGCCTCCGCTGCGACGCCACGGGATCCCACGCCTGCGGGCAGCACAATCGACTTCGTCCGCGTTGGCGCGGCCTTCTGCGAGGTGAGCGCACGGCAGCCCGAAGGTTTTCGCGTGAGGCTGGGTGGTTTGTTTCGGCCGGTCTGGTTGTCGGCGCTGTGCTCTGGTCTCGCCAGTCATCGTGTGTCGATCGACGAGGCGCACGCACGACTGACGCCGGACGGCTCGTGGATCGCCGAGCTGTGCGTCGTGCCGGAAGATCCCAGTCTGGAGCTCGACGCCGCGAAGTACATCGATCTCGCCAACACGTCTTACTCGCACAGCAGCCCGCCGCGGCTCATCAACTACGAGCTGGGGCTGTCGGCCGATCACGGTGGCACGCTCAAGCTCACGCTCGAGGCGCTCGATCGGCTCGGCTTGCTCGGCGGCTTGCTCACGGTGCTCGGCGGTCTGGCGTTGTATCCGGTGGAGATGCACATCGCGACGCGCGACGCCTGCGCGTACGACTGCCTGTGGCTCGCCCAGATGGGTGCGACGCGTCCATCGGCCACGGCCCGCCGCGCGCTCGATCGCTTGCTGTCGGATGCCATCCAGGGCTGAGCCGGGTGCGGGCCCGTGCATGCTCGATCAATGCTGAGTTGCAGCTGTCAGAAGCTCACGCACGCCGAGGTCGGTCTCGTGCTGCAGGAGTTCCTCGGCCACGCCTGCGCCCAGCGCACCGACCTGCGTGAGCACGTGTGCCGCGGCCAGGCGCACTGGCGGCAAGAAGTAGCCGCTGTCGTCGCGCAGCACGTGAATGAGCTGACTTCGGGCATCGGGCATGCGGCTGGCGAGCGCCGCGATCGCGGCGATGCTGACCTCGGCCGACAGGTCGTGCACCGCATCGAGCAGCGGCTGCAGGCCCTCGCCATCGACACAGCGCGCGACGCCGTGGATCGCAGCCACACGCGTGAGGGCATGAAAGTAGCCATCGGCGTTGCCGATCACCTCGAGCAGCGCGCGCCGGGCCGCGGGCTCGGCGCGCGTGGCAAGCGCATCGACCACGGCGGCCGCTGCGTCAGCGCTCGGATCACGCAGCGCGCGCAGCAGCGCGGCGAGCGCTGCCGGTGCCTCGACGGGCGCAAGCTGGGCCGCGGCCTGGGCGCGCTCTTGCCACTGCGCCGCACGTTCCAGCTGCGCCAAGAGCGCGTGCAGCGAGGGTGTTTGGCTCGCTGCCGCGGCGTCCTTCGCGTCGCTCGGGGTAGCAGCCGTGACATGGGTCGTGTCGCGGGCCATCGCCACGTCCGCCGCTGGTTCCCCCGAGCTGGCATGCGCGTCGGCGGCGGCGTCCGCGATGCTGCGCAAGCCGACCAGATTCGCGAGCAGCGGCCAGCGCGTCAGGGTCGCCGCGAGCGCCCGCCCGCCGAGCGCCTGAACCGGCGCCGGCAGCCGGGCCTGCAGAAAGGCGCGCAGGCTGCGGCCGAGATCGAGGCCTTTGCGTACGCGGAGGGTCAGCTGCTGCCGAATCACGATGCCTCAGGTTTGTGTGACGAGGGTGGGTCGTGCGCTCGACCGCGCTGCAGGCAGCAGAGCACCGCCCTATTTCACGCAGCTTTCCTGGGTGTAAATAGTCCCGCGCCTTCGGTCGCTCTCCGCCCGAGCCCGGCCGACGCACATGTGCGCGCATGTGCACCTGGCGCGGTCCAGGCGCGTCCCTCGTGACGCGCCCGGCGCTGTTCCGCGCGACATCAACGCGTTACAGTTCGCGTTTCAGGGCGACGGGGACTGGTCGCTGGGCATCGGAGTGGATGTGTCCGATTCGTCGACACTCAGGCACGACACGGAGAGTCAGCAAGCGCACGGGACCAGTCCCGGTCGGATCATCGCGGGCAAGTACCGCATCGAAGGCATCGTCGGCAGCGGCGGTATGGGCGTGGTCATGGCTGCCGAGCACCTGCAGCTCAAGCAGAAGGTCGCGATCAAGCTGATCTCGATGGAGAACCTGAGCGAGGCGCAGCAGGCCGATGCGCGCAAGCGCTTTGTGCGCGAGGGTCAGGCCGCCGCGCGCCTCACCAGCGATCACGTCGTACGCATCTTCGACGTCGGCACGCTCGACAACGGCGCGCCGTTCATGGTGATGGAACTCTTGCGTGGTGAAGATCTGGCCACGACCATCGAGCGGCAGGGGCCCGCGCCAGTCGACGTGGCCGTGGATTACCTCGTGCAGGCCTGCGATGCGCTGATGGAGGCGCACGCCAACGGCATCGTGCATCGCGACCTCAAGCCGGCGAACCTGTTCGCGGCGCGTCGTCCCGATGGGCGCGTCACGATCAAGGTTCTGGACTTCGGCATCTCGAAGTTGGTCTCCGCCGACACCGAGCCGCTGGACGCGAGCTTGACCTCGGCGCGCACGGTCGTGGGCTCGCCCCACTACATGTCGCCCGAACAGGTGCGCAACGCCAAGTCGGTCGACTCGCGCACCGACATCTGGGCGCTGGGTGCCGTGCTATACGAGCTGCTCGTTGGCGCGCGCGCGTTCGATGCCGATACTTTGCCCGGGCTGTGCGCCGCGATCGCGGCCGACGCCCCGCCGCCCATTCGCATCCAGCGAGCCGATGTGCCGGAGGCGCTCGAAGCCGTCGTGCTGCGCTGCTTGGAGAAGGACCTGCAGAAGCGCTTCCAGACCGTGCTCGATCTGAGCACGGCGCTTCAGCCGTTCGTGGCCGCCGCGGGGTCGCGCAGCGCTGTCGAATATGCGGCGTCGGTGGGCGCCACGCCCGGTGGCAACAGTCTGCACCGCGTGCACTCGGCGAGCGCCGAGACGCTGGCAGCCTCGGCAGACGAGTGCGAGTTCTCGTTCGCGTCGACCCGCCCCCCCGCTGTCGCGCCGGACCCGCAGAGCCCAAGCGCAGCTGCGCGGCGGCCAGTCCGATCGGTGCCGCCCGAGTCAGGCAGCGTATCGAAGCAAGTCCTAGTCGCGACCAGCGTGCCCCAAGAGGCCCGCTCGAAGCGCACTGTCGCGCTGGTGGGTGTCGCGCTCGGCATCGTGCTCGGTGTCGCCGCGCTGGCAGCTGCGTTCGCGCACTTTGGGCGTCACGAGCCCGCTGCAGCGAGCTCGGCCACGGTCGCACCTGCGTCGGCCTCCACCCTGGAACCGTTTCAGCTGACAAAGACCACGCAGCCGTTGCCGGGAGCGCAAGCGCCTGCGCCGCCGCCACAAAAACCGGTGTCCGCGCTGGCCAGCCCGCCTAACCCAGCGTCGGCTATGCCTGCAGCCGCATCCGCGCCGCCGAGCGCCGGCGCTCCGAAGCCAACCTCGCGCCTGCGTGCCAGCGCGCGTCGGCTGCCAGCGCCAGCGCCTGCGAGCCCGGCGCCCGCCGCTCCGGCGAGCCCCGAGATCCGCCTCGAGCGCTGAGCGCCCCGTCCGAGAGCCTCACCATGCGCGACTTCCTGCTTCGCCTCGCCGCGGTCCTTGCGCTCGTCCTGTGGTGCGCGCCGATCCCACAGGTCGCCGCCGACGATCTCGCCGACGAAGCCGATCTGCACTTTCGTCTGGGCGCAGAACGCTACACTGCATTCGACTACCGCGGTGCGCTCGAGCACTTCCTGGCGTCCAACCGCCTCGTCCCCAACCGCAACGTCATCTACAATATCGCCCGCAGCTACGAGAAGCTCGAGCGCTATGCCGAGGCCTTCCGCTACTACGATCTCGCGCTCGCAGCCGAGACCGATCCCGAAGCGAAGCAGCGCATCGAGCAGGCGCTCGCCCAGATCAGGCCACACGTAGCGCTGCTCGACATTCGCACCACGCCGCCGGGCGCAAGCATCTACCTCGATCGCAAAGACCTCGGCGCGCGCGGGGAGACGCCGCGTGCGCTCGGCTTGCCGGCAGGTCGCTACACGATCCTCGTCGAGCGGCCGGGCTACTTCCCTGCGAGCAAGCAGCTGCCCGATGCGGCGGCCGGCACCACCACCGTGGTGGAGCTTGCGCTGCGGCCGATCCTGGGAACGCTGCGCATCGAAGGCTCTGCCATCGGCGCGGCGGCGATCCTCGATGGCAGCTCGGGCGCCGCCGCGTGCACGATCCCGTGCTCGCTCGAACTGGCTCCGGGCGTGCACGCGCTGCGCATCGAGCTGCGCGGCCACAAGCCCGCCGAGCTCGGCGTCAACGTCGTGGCCTCGAGCACCGTCACGGTGCGGCCGCGCCTGGATGCGATCACCGGCACCGCTCTGGTCACAACGGACGAGGCCGGCGCGCTGGTCTCGATCGACGGTCAGTCGCGCGGCTTCACGCCCGTGGTGCTGAGCTTGCCGATCGGTCCACACACGCTGCGCCTGTCCGCGCGCGGTTACCGCGACATCACACGCGAGATCCTGATCGTGGCGGAGCAACAGCAGCGGCTTTCGGAGTCGCTACCCCACGCCGACGAGGTGCAGGCGGCGTCGCGGCACGCGGAGAGTGTCGAGGATGCACCGAGCTCGGTCACGATCATCCCGCGCGAGGAGCTGCTCGCCTTCGCCTATCCGACGATCGCGGACGCGCTGCAGGGCGTGCGCGGCATGTACGGCTGGAACGATCGCAGCTACGCCTCGACCGGAGTGCGCGGCCTCGGCGTGCTCGGCAGCTACACCAACCGCGAGCTTCTGCTGCTCGACGGTCATCCCACCAACGACGACTGGATCGGCTCGGCCTACGTCGGCTTCGACGCGCGCACCGACCTCGCCGATATCGAGCGCATCGAGGTGGTGCGCGGTCCCGGTTCGGTGCTCTACGGCACCAACGCGTTCTCCGGCGTCACGAACCTCGTCACGCGCTACCGCGACGAGAGCCCGGGCAGCGAAGCTGGTGTCTCCACGGCCGACGCTTCGGTCGGCCGGCTGCGCTTGCGCACCCAGCAGTCGCTCGGCAAAGACGCCGGCATCTGGAGCAGCGTCTCGGGCGCACACGGCGCGGGACGCGACTTCTTCTTCCCGGAGCTGAACCGCGCTTCGATGGGTGGCTACTCGCGCGGTGCCGACGGGCTCGATGCAGGCACGGTGCAGGGCCGCGTGTTCTGGAAGTGGCTCACTGCGCAGTGGTTTCTGCACTCGCAAGACAAGTCGCTGCCGACGGGAGAGTACGGCACGCTGCTCGGCGACCCGGACACCCACCAGCGCGACACGCGCAGCTTCGTGGAGCTACGCGCGGAACCCAAGCTCTCGGACCGGGTGCAGCTGCTCTCGCGCGTGCACTGGAACCTGTACCAGTTCCGCGGTCAATACATGCGTACTGCCGCTGATGGCGGCATCGAGCACGATCGCTTCGACGGTCAGTGGCTCGGCGCGGAACAGCGCCTGGTGATCACGGCCAACGACGCGCTACGCTTCACGCTGGGTGCCGAAGGTCAGCTGCACTATCGGGTCGACGCCCGCGCGGGCGACGACTCCGGCTACTTCCTGAACGATTCGGGCGCTCATCAACGCACGTATCAGGTCGGCGCCGCGTATGGTCTGGTCGAGCTCAGCGCGAGCCAGACGCTGCGCCTGCAGGGCGGGCTGCGTCTGGACGCGTACTCCACCTTCGGCCAGTCGTGGAATCCGCGGGCGGCTGTGATCTGGAAACCCTACGCCCGGGGCAACACCAAGTTCCTGGGTGGCAGCGCGTTTCGAGCGCCCAGCATCTACGAACTCTACTACAACGACGGTGGCCTCACGCAGATCGCCAGTCCCGGCCTACAGCCTGAGCGCATGTACTCGTTCGAGATCGAGCACAGCCACAAGCTCTCCCCGCTGGTCACGGGCATCGCATCGGTGTTCACCAACTACGTCACGGGTCTGATCGTGTCGCGCGGCACGGGCGACGCCACAGATCCTCTGCACTACGCAAACTCCGGCTCGCCTCTGGTCTCGCTCGGCGCCGAGCTGGCGCTGCGTCGCGAGTGGCGCCGGGGCTTCATGCTCGAGGTCTCGTACGGCCTGCAGCGCTCGAGCTTCCTCGCCAGCGGGAGCCTCTCCGATCTGCTCGCGTTGCACAAAGATCCGAGCACGCGCCAGGTCGCCAACTCGCCGATGCACCTGGCTGCGCTCAAGGCGGCTGCGCCACTCTTATGGCGCGGCCTCACGCTCGCCACGAGGCTGACGTTGCAGGGCCCGCGCTACGACCGCTACCAGTCCACCAGCGATCCAGTGCAGCAAGCGACCGACGTCGCGTTGATCTGGGACGTGGTGCTCTCCGGCCACGACGATCGTTCCGGCGTCGGCTACACCGTGGGCGCCTACAACCTGGCCGATCAGCGCTACGCCACGCCGGTGAGCACGGAGTTCGTCCAGCGCACGATCCGCGAAAACGGGCGCACTTTCCTCGCCGGCCTCGACCTGAAGTTCTAGGAGCCTGTCGGAGAAAGCCGGACCGAGGGCTTCGAGTCGATTGCCCAGCCACCCAGAGCCCCGAACACCCCGTTCGCCAAACCCTCACTCTGTCTGCAACGCTCGCGTTCAGCCTCTGCGACGCCATGACTTGCGTGGTGTCAACTTCTCGGCCGCGCCGCTGAGCGACCGTGCGTAGCAGTGCCGCCAGCCGCGGCAGCCTCGCAACACCGTCGACTTCTGGCGCGCAACGGGGTACGAGAACGGCGACCCGGCGGCGCACGCCCAGGACAAGGAGAGCAGGGTTTATGGATTGGGGAATGAAGAATCGCCTGGAGCAACTCATGCCGGCTGGTCGTTGCTTCTTCATGCCGATCGACCACGGCTATTTCCAGGGTCCAACCCACGGGTTGGAACAACCGGGCGAGACCGTCCGACCACTCTTGCCATACTTCGATGCGTTGTTCTGTACGCGCGGCGCGCTGCGCGCTGCGATCGATCCGTGCACCTCCAAGCCGATCGTGCTGCGTGTCTCAGGCTGCACCAGCGTGCTGGGCAAAGACCTGGGCGACGAAGAGCTGACCACTTCGGTGGAAGAAGTCATCCGCTTGAATGCTCAGGCCGTGGGCATCTCCGTGTTCATCGGGACCGAGTACGAGAAGCAGACCTTGGGCAACCTCGCCACGATGGTGAACGCCTGCGAGGACTACGGCATCCCGGTGATGGCGGTCACGGCGGTGGGGCGCGAGCTCGAGAAGCGTGACGCGCGCTATCTCGGCCTGTGCTGCCGTATCGCGGCCGAGCTGGGCGCCCGAGTCGTGAAGACCTACTGGTGCGAGAGCTTCGAGAAGGTCGTGCAGGGTTGCCCCGTGCCCGTGATCATGGCGGGCGGCCCCAAGTGCGACACCGAGAAGGAAGTGTTCGAGTTCGTGCACGACGGCATGCAGCGCGGTGCCGTGGGCATCAATCTGGGTCGCAACGTGTGGCAGAGCCCGCAGCCGGTGGCAGTCGCCAAAGCACTGCAGGCGATCATCCACAAGAACGCGACCGTCAAGCAGGCCTGCGAGATCTTCAAAGAGACCAAGAGCAAGGCCAAGAAGTAGCTGCGCAGAGCGCTCACCGTTATTGTCGGGTGTGTAGTTCATGTCAAGCCTCAGCCGATATGTGACCACCTCGCCGCCGATGTGCGGGCGTTACGCTGCATCGTGTCACGCGCTCGAAACCAAACGTCGTCAGCTCGGCTGCCAGTGCTGCAGCTGATGGCGGCGGAGCCGAGCGCGGGTGCAACGCGAGGCTCACGCGCAGCCAGATGTTGGTGTCGCGTGTCGAGCGCTTGCTTCGCGACAGCCCGACTGCGCCAGCGCGCGCCGGGCTGCGGGGCCGGGTCAAGGCCGGGCGGCTCGTGGCCTCCGGCCCAGGCCACGGTTGCCATAGGGCACTTTTGATCCCATAAAGCGGGCTCACACTGATTGCCTGCGCTGCGGGGTCACGGAGACACCGCTTGCTCAGACCACGGGTGGCTTGCCGATGTCCGATACCCTGTCCTCCGATCTGGCTTCGCTGAAGATCGACCGCGATGCACGCCCCGCGCGCGGTGGCCCGCTGCGTGCCCTCGTGATTGTCGGCCTCTTGGCCGGCCTCGGCTTCGTCGGCTACCAGAAGGCCAAGCCCTACCTCGAGGCCGAGCTCTTCAAGACCGACGTCGAGCTCACGGAGGTCACGGTGGTCTCGCCCGCGGCGGCGTCCACCGAGCTGACTTCGACCGGCTACGTGGTTCCGCAGCTGCGCTCCCAGGTGGGGGCGAAAGAGCCCGGGCGCGTGGCCAAGGTCTTCGTGCGCGAGGGTGCCACGGTGAAGGCGGGGCAGCTGCTGCTCGAGCTGGATCGTGCCGACAAGCTCGCCGCGATGCAGTCGGCTCGCATGCGTGCGGCGAGCGCGCGCGCCCGCGTGGCGACGGCGCACGCGAACCTCGAAGAGGTCGGCAAGCAAGCCCAGCGCCAGAGGGCACTGGCAGAGCGCGGTGCTGCACCGGCGGCTCAGGCCGATGATCTCGCATCGCGCGTGGTTGCGCTCGGCGAGCAGGTGAAGGCTGCCGAGGCCGAGGTTGGTGCGTCCGAGGCCGAAGTGGAGGCCTTGCGCGTGAGCCTCGGCAACCTGAGTGTCGTCTCGCCGATCAATGGCACTGTGCTGAACAAGCCACCGGAGGCCGGCGAGCTCGTCGGGCCCGATCCCGGTCTGCGCGGCGGCACCATCGAGCTGGCCGACTTCAGCTCGATCCTGGTGGAGACCGATGTGCCCGAGGCGCGCCTGCACCTGGTGAAGATCGGCTCACCCTGCGAGATCGTGCTCGATGCGTATCCCACCAAGCGTTTTCGCGGTGAGGCCGCGGAGATCATGCCGCGCGTGAATCGGGCGAAAGCTACGGTCGGCGTGAAGGTGAAGTTCGTGGACGACTCCGCGGGTGTGCTGCCCGACATGTCGGCGCGCGTCAGCTTCCTGAACAAGGCGCTCGACGACGCGAATCTGCAGCAGCAACCCAAGACCGTGGTGCCGGCGGAGGCGATCGTGACGCGCGCCGGTGCGAAGGTGGTGTTTGCAGTGGACGGCGAGACGGCACACATGCGGCCCGTCACACTCGGCCCGGCCTACGGTAGCGACTTCGAGCTGATGAACGGTCCCGAGCCCGGCACCAAGCTCGTGAAGTCACCGCCTGCGACGCTGCGCGACGGACAGAAGGTCAAGGAGAAGACGGCATCATGAACGACGTGAGCGCAACTCCGAGCAGCGAGGCAGCCAAGAGCAGCGGTCGCGCGCCGTCCACGCTGATTCGTCTGAGCAAGGTCGGCAAGAGTTACTACCGCGGCAAGGAAGCCATCGAGGTCTTGAAGGACCTCGACCTCGACATGGCCGAGGGCGCGTTCGAGGCGCTGATGGGGCCGTCGGGCTCTGGCAAGAGCACGCTGCTGAACTTGATCGCGGGTCTGGACAATGCCACCAGCGGCAGCATCCAGATCTCCGGCGCCGAGCTGTCGCGCATGAGCGAGGGCGAGCGCGCCAAGTGGCGGTCGCAGAACGTGGGCTTCATCTTCCAGACCTACAACCTGATGCCCGTGCTGACCGCGGCCGAGAACGTGGAGCTGCCACTCTTGCTCACGCCGCTGGCGAGCAGCGAGCGCAAGAAGCGCGCGCTCACGGCACTGCGCGTGGTGGGCCTGGAAGATCGCTCGGGACACAGGCCCGACCAGCTCTCCGGCGGTCAGCAACAACGTGTTGCCATCGCGCGCGCCATCGTGACCGACCCGAAGATCATCGTGGCCGACGAGCCCACCGGCGATCTCGATCGCAACAGCGCCGATCAGATCCTGGAGTTGCTCGTGAAGCTCAACAAGGAGCTCAACAAGACCATCGTGATGGTCACCCACGATCCCGCTGCCGCCGAGCGCGCGAGCATCGTGCGCCGCCTCGACAAGGGGCAGCTCACGTGAACCTCGCCAGCATTGCGGTCAAGAACACGCGCCGCAATCTGTTCCGCACCGTGCTCACGGTGGTGGGCGTCGCGGTGGCGATGCTCGCATTCCTGCTGCTGCGCACCGTGCTCTCGTCGTGGACGGCAGGCGTGGAGTACTCGGCCAAGGATCGCGTGGCCACTCGCCACAAGGTTACCTTCGTGATGTGGCTGCCCAAGCGCTACGTCGACGACGTACGCGCGATGGACGGCGTGAAGGCGGCGAGTTGGTTCAACTGGTTCGGTGGTCACATCGTCGGCAAGGAAGATCAATTCTTCGCCAACATCGCCACCGATCCCAAGAGCTTCTTCGACGTCTACGACGAGGTCGCCTTGCCGGCCGACCAGAAGCAGCACTGGCTCGAGGATCGGCGCGGCGCGATCGTGGGCTCGGCGCTGGCGCGGCAGTTCGGCTGGAAGGTCGGCGACAAGGTCACGCTCGAGGGCACCATCTACCCGGGTCTGTGGGAGTTCAACATCGATGGCGTCTACACGGCCACGCGCAAGTCGATCGATCAGTCGAGCTTCTTCTTCAACTGGGAATACATGAACGAAGGCGCGCCGGCGCCGGCCAAGGAGCAGATCGGCTGGATCATCACCAAGGTCCCCAACCCGGCGCAGGCGGCCGGTCTGACCAAGCGCATCGATCAGCTCTTCGACGTGCGCGACATCCAGACCCTCAGCATGAGCGAACGTGCGCTCAACACCTCGTTTCTGGGCATGATCTCCACGCTGCTCAAGGCCATGGAGATCGTGAGCGTCGTGATCTTGCTGATCATGATGTTGATCCTCGGCAACACCATCGCCATGGGCGTGCGCGAGCGCACGCATGAATACGGTGTGCTGCGAGCCATTGGCTTCATGCCCAAGCACGTCTCGAGCTTCGTGCTGGGCGAGGCCACGTGCATCGGCCTGTTCGGTGGCGTGGCGGGCGTTGCGCTTGCCGTGCCGCTGATCAATCAGGGCGTGGGCCGTTTCATGGAAGAGAACTTCTCGGGTTTCTTTCCGTACTTCCGCGTGGCGACCAGCGACGCGCTGATCGCGCTCGGTTTGTCTGTCGTGCTCGCGCTGGTGGCGGCCACGATCCCCGCGTACCAGGCGAGCAAGCTGCACGTCGTCGACGCACTGCGCAGGGTGGGGTAGGCCATGATCCCGATCTCCTACAACGTTCGTTCGCTGTTCGTGCGCAAAGCCACCACCATCGCCACGGCTTTCGGTATCGCGCTGGTGGTGTTCGTGCTGGCGTCGTCGCAGATGCTCTCGCGCGGCGTGCAGCGCACGCTCGGCAAGTCGGGCAGCGCCATCAACGGCTTCGTGATGCGCAAAGGTGCAGACACCGAGATGTCGAGCGCCATCGAAACTCCCAAGGTGAACTTGATCCTCGCGGCGCCCGGCGTACGCAAGGACAAAAGCGGCAAGCCGATGGGCGTGGGCGAGATCGTGATGGTGCTCGCGCTGGAAAAGCCTGGCACTGCCGGTCAAGTCTCGAACGTGCAGCTGCGCGGCGTGCCCGACGACGTGCTCGCGTTTCGCAAGGACGTGCACATCGTCGAAGGTCGGCCCGCCAAGCCGGGCACCGACGAGGTCATCATCGGCAAGCGTCTACGCGGCCAGTTCATCGGGCTCGAAGTGGGTCACAGCTTCGAGGTGAAGAAGAACCGTCGCGCCACCGTGGTGGGCGTGTTCGAGTCGCAGGGCTCGTCGCACGAGTCCGAGATCTGGTGCGACATCGATCTGGTGCGCACCGCCTTCGGACGCGAGGGCATGGTGTCCTCGGTGAGCGTGACGCTCGAGTCCGAGAGCAAGTTCGAAGTCTTCAAGGCCGCGATGGAGCACGACAAGCAGCTGGGCCTGCAGGCCTTGCGCGAGAGCGCGTACTACGAGAAGCAGTCCGAGGGCACCGCGAAGCTCGTGTCGTTCCTGGGCGGCGCGATCGTGTTCTTCTTCTCGATCGGCGCGACCATCGGGGCGATGATCACGATGTATGCGGCCGTGTCGCACCGCAAGCGCGAGGTGGGCACGCTGCGCGCGCTGGGCTTCTCGCGCATCACCATCCTTTCGTCGTTCTTGCTCGAAGCGCTGCTGCTCGCATTGATCGGTGGCGGGGTCGGTGCCGCAGCCTCGCTCGGCATGAGCTTCGTGCACTTCTCGATGATGAACATGGCGTCGTGGTCCGAGATCACCTTCTCGTTCGACCCGGCGCCGGAGATCTTGATCCGTGCGGTCGTGATCGGTGGACTGATGGGCGTGGTGGGTGGGCTCCTGCCTGCAATCCGCGCCTCGCGTACGTCGGCCGTCGAAGCCATGCGTGAGTAGTTGAGCTGCCGAGCTGCACGCGCACGCCGCGCGCATGGTCGCCCCGCGTCCACCTCGTCCGACACGTTTGTCGCAAGGTTCAGCCTTCGCGGACAAGGTCGAACCCCGACCGGCAGGTTTCTTCACTGGTGCGACACGCGACTGTCGTGGACGTGCTGCTGTGCCCGAAGCTCCTCGCGAAAATGAGACTACGAGTCAGCTCGTGGGTCGGTTGGTTCGCAAGGCAGCTACCCGCCGACGCGAACGGCCATCGAAAGACTCTCGTCGGCATTCCGGTGTTGTGCAGGCTGATTGTCGTGTAGCAGCTGCACGGTCAGCGACCGGGCTCGCTCTCGAACTGCTCCGCGATGTCCGACGGCAGCGGTGCATCGAAGTTGTCGGCGATGAAGAAGCGCTGGCCGTGGTAGCGACCCATGGCAGCACGACGTGCGGCGCTCGCGCTGCCCGGCACGGCGCGTCCTGCGTTCGGGATGACGATCACTTCTGCCGGGCCCTCGGGCAGCTCGGAGGGCAGCTTGACGACGTGGTCAGCGCCGACGGTCACCTGGAGCTTGTGCGCGCGGCCAGGGAGTGCCTCTACGGCGCCGTCGCTCAGTTTACGCGTCCCACTCTCCGTCCACGTCTCGCGCATTGCAACGAGTGCGCACACCGAGAGAAGAGTGCCGTTGGTTCACGAGATAGCCCGAGAGCCGACAAGCGGCGCCAAAGACGGACAAACCGCCGCGCGGGGGTAGGGCACCGGCCGCATGTTTAATGCCGCCTTCCGCCCGAGTTCTTCCTCGAAGATCGTGGTGAAGCAGCGCTTGAGCGTACGCTCCAGCTCCGCGTCGGTTTCCCACTCGGGGACGGGCTCGACTACTTGTTCACGCGCGCCGATGCGCTCGGGTCAGAAGCTGCCGCGCATGCGCAGCACACCGAAGCCAACGGACACGCGCGTTGCCGGGGCGTGCTCTGTTCCGGGCTCCAGGAAGAAGAGAGCGACTGCGCCGACCCCTGCTCCGAGCGCGAGAGCAAGCGTCACGTGATGCGCGGTCTGCGGGTCCGCGAACGACGATTCGTCTGCCTGTCCCTTCACACAGACCTCGACATCGCAGCGCGCGCGCAGATGTTTGAACGCCGCACTGGAGTCGAGCCAAAGCACCGTCGAAGCGGCCCCGAGCGCGAGCGCCGCGCCGGCTGCGATCCACGTCCAGGTCCGGGTGCCGCGCCTGCTCGGAGTGTTTGCGATCGGAGTGGGCTGCGGTTGGTTGGCCCGCGCAACCGCAGGCGCAGCCGGCGGCGGTTGCGCAGCCAATGGCTGCAGCGCGAGCTCGAGGGTTTCGTCCTCGCGACCCTGCACTTGCAGGCTTCGGCTCAGCGCTTGGTAGCCTGTGGCACGCACCAGCAGCTCGTGATGGCCGACGTCGAGCAGGACCACGCCGTGCTGATCGATCGTCGCGGGTGCATCGTCGATCAGCAGCGGCGCAGCGGCTGGCGCCGTGTGCACGAGATAGCGACCGACGAACACGTTGGCTTGCTGGAGGAGGCCCGCCACCTGCACGCGTTGATCGTCCGGGATCGGTCTGCGCGGGTCATCGAGAGCGGCTTGCAGCTCGAGCACGGCACGCGCATACGTGCGTAGCTCGAAGGAAGTCATACCGAGCGAACGGAAGCTGCGCGCGCTTGGCCACAGCCGGTGGCCGCGCAGGAAGAGCGCGCGTGCCTCCGTCCAGTGCCCAACGCTGAATTCGGCGACGGCCTTCTGCATCGTGGTGCGGTATTCGCTTTGCACCGCGTCCGACGCCGGGGCTTGCTGCTCCGCGCTCGGCTGCGCTGCGAGCGGCAGGCACCACACTAGCGCACCAAGACAGGCGCTCCAGACAGCCAACCAGCGCTTCACAGACTGGCCTTGCATCACAGATCGTCCATCAAGATCGTGCCCGAGCGGCCCGCGGGCTGGCTCGGCATGGGCACACCCGCGGGTGTCACGGCGGGAACCTGCGCAGGCGTGCGCGAGCTCGCCCGTCTGCGGTTGGGCTGCGCGGCGCGTGACGATGCGTCTGGTGACGGGGCCACGACAGTCGGCGTGTCGGCGTGCGCGGTCGGCACGCCGTCGGCGGCAGACGCAACGGTCGGCGCAGTCGGCGCTGGGGACGCTGTGGGGGTGCGCGTCAGCTGCGGCCGTGGCGCGGGCGGTGTGACAGCCTGCTTGCTGACCGAAAGCGTTGCGGGCGAGCTCGTCAGCGCGGCGTCGGTCGGTTGCGACCCGCGCGACAGCCACAGGGCCAGGAGTAAGGTCGCGGCCACGGCAGTCGCGATGGCGACGACCGACGCGTATTTCAGCACCGTTCGAGCCGCAGCTGACGGCGGCGCTACGGTCGGATCGCTGGTCTGCGAGCTCGGCGCTGGTGCGGGTGGCGTGGATGGCGGGAGCTCGAACTCCAGGGTGCCGCGCGCAAGCTCGGGTCGCGGTGGCCGGCTCGACTGCGCGCCTGGTCCGTTGCTGGCTCGGCGACTGCCGAACGGAGCAAGCGCCGTGATGAGCCCTTCCATGTCCGGGTAACGATCTTCCCGGTTGCGCGCGAGCGCACGCAGCAGCACGTGCTCGATTTCTTCCGGAAGCTCGGGACGCAGAGTCCGCAGCGGGCGTGGAACCTCGGTTGCGATCGCCATCACGAGGCCGGTGAAACTGTCATCGGAGAACGGCAGCTCGCCGGTCAGTGCTTCGTACAGAATCACGCCGAACGAATACTGGTCGGTGCGTGCGTCGAGGTTGCGCGAGCTCCTCAGTTGCTCGGTCGACATATACGCAGGCGTGCCCAGCACCGTGTCCTCGTGCGTGAGCGTGGGACTGGCCAGGTCGACGATCGTGAACGACGAGATGCCGAAGTCGAGCACCTTGGCTTCGCGTCCAAGGCCGTCTGGGCCCTTGCACAGGAAGATGTTGTCCGGCTTCAGGTCTCGGTGAATCACGCCGGCGTGGTGTGCCGCGGCCGCACCACGCATCGCCGGCAAGAGCAGGTCGACCGCCTCCGGCAAGTCGAGCCTGCTGCGATCGAGTCGATCACCTAGCGACTCGCCGTGCAGCAATTCCATCACCAGGTAACCGTAGCGCCCGTCCTCGCCCACGTCGTAGACATCGACGACGTTCGGGTGGTCGATGCGGCCCGCGGCTCGCGCCTCGCGCAAGAAGCGATTGGCGGTCTGCGAGCCGTTGGTCGGACGGCGCATGCGCTTGAGCGCAACCTGTTTCTCGCTCAAGAGGTGCGTTGCGCGAAACACGACGCCCATCCCGCCTCGGCCCAGGCACTCTTCGAGCCGGTACTTCCCGCCGACCACATGGCCAGGCGCGGGCATGCCGCCGCCCCCATCGCGCGCTCCAGAGCGGACTCTGACGCTGTGCCCGGGTGTGTCCGTCACAGGACCCGAGTCCGCAATGAGCGTTTCGTCGCCGTCGATGGACCTCGACTTGATCACTGCAGCCCGAATTACCAGAGTTGGCGCGCCAGTCCAGAGGCTAGCGTTCTGCACGCTCGTTGTCATTTTCCTCTGGCATCAATTCTCCTGCACCTGACCTTCGTGTTATCAAGCCCCGTGTGGCGGAACGTGTTGGCAGTACAAGGCCGCTGGTTCAGCTGACCCGCCTGGTGCAGCGCGCCTGCCTGCTGCTGGTCTCGCTGGTCTCGTTGACTTTGCCAGCCTGCGTGAACCCCGTCGCCGAGCTCTACGATGCCCCGAATGTGCCGCAGTTACCGGCACTTCCAGATGTCGGCCGGATCGACGCTTGCCAGGTCTGCGCCCAGCAGAAATGCTCCGTGCAGCGTGCCGCCTGCCTCGAAGATGCCAGTTGCAATCAGCTACTCGCGTGTCGGGGTAAGTGTTCGAACCCGGCGTGTCTGCAGCGCTGTACGGCCGCCCACGGATTCTCTCCCTGGTACAGCGACCTGTGGGCCTGCGTATTTACCGACCACTGTGCGAAGCCGTGCGCGACCGGCGAGAACTTCGGTTGCGTCGACGACTACGAGGCAGTCCGAGCGGAGACCCAGGCGGAGCGTTTCTCCGTGCTGCTTCATTTCAAGAATCCGCGCACGGGTCTCGCCTACGCCTATACCGGCGACGAGCGCGACGAGCAGTTCGTGGTCGGCGCCGCGGCCAGGAGTTGCCTGGCGCCCGTTGCGGCCACGACCGAATGTCAGGTGATCGACAGCGCGACCGTGGGTCCAGCGAACACCGTCGCGCTCGATGTTCGTGCCCACCAGGTGCTGCGTTACTTCAACGGCACGATCGAGGTCGAGTCCAACGACTCGAGCACTGCCGCGCCAGACTTCCTGCGACAGAACGCCTTGCACGATCGCTACATGCTTCCGCCGCTGGCTGAGGCCACGGAATTCAGGCTCTACGTGTTCTGGTTGAGCTGGGTTCGCTCGGCGGTGCTCGATACCTCAGGCGCCACGTTCGATGTGCAGCACGCTGCGCCGCTCGCCATCTACATGGAAGACTGCGCGGGTGCGCCCGCACGCGGCCTGCGTTTCGAGCTACCCGAGCAACCCGGGCTACAAGTGCTGCATCAAGTCTCCGACAGCAGCTTCGGCGACGAGACCGACACGGGCTCCGCGCTCGTCGGCGACATCCCCGATCCGTTCCGCCAGCAGGCCATCGTCATCCAGGCCGTGCAAGTGAAGACCCGCAAGATTGTCGCCAAGCGCAACGAGATCTACGTGCGTCCGCGTTGGATGACTCACGTGTGGCTCTCGCCGCGGCCCACGCGTTGAGCTTGTGCGCACCTGCGCGGGGATCACGGTGCGCCGGCGTCGGCGTCTGCCTCGATCGTGCAGCTCGCTATGTCGGTGAACCCGCGGCGTGGATTGGCCGGAAGCGGGCAGAAGCCATCGATGCTTGCGAGTGTGAGATGATCGCCGGCCACCACCACCTCGATGTCGTTCGGCGTGTCCATGGGCAAGCCCAGCGTCATGAATTGCTCCTGGATGCCTGCCGGAGCCAGTTCCATGAGCGGGTGCGTGAAGTGCAGCCGGTACGACCCGGCAGGCAACGACACGAACAGCGGGCGATCCCGCCGGGTGCGCAGCGACACGATGCTCTTGGCGTTTGCGTCGGTGATCGTCACGTTCACCTTGTCGGCCTGCGCAGTGCCCGGATCTCCCTCGGAGCCGAACAGCGCGCCTGCAGGGCCAGTGCCGTAGTCGCCAATGGCATCCACCCAGATGGCTAGCAGGCCGTCAGCTGCCTTGGCCGGCGGAGCGGCTTCCACCGGCAAGCTTGCTTCGTTGCGCAACAGTGGAGTGAAGTACATCGCGTTGTCCGCCCAGGCTGGTATCGCGACGTTGAACTCGTCGGTGCGAAACGTGGTCAGCAGCGGGCGATACCCGGCCTTGGTGTGGGTGACGAGCAAGTCGGAGTTGGCGGGCACGCCTTGCAGGCGCACCGGTTTGCCCGGTGCGTCGGTTACGCAGATGGGCGGCGTGAGTGGCTCGAAGGGCTGCAGCAGCGCAAACGCGCTGCGCCGCTTGCTGACGCAGACCTCGACACCACCGAGCGACTTGACGGGCGCATAGCTGACCGCGCCGCTTGCGTCCGTGGTGAGCGCGCGCTCGCCCGTGCGCAACAACTGGAAGCTGACGGTGCGCGGCTTCGTGCGCGCGCCCGCATCGCTAGTGTGGTTGCTTCCCGCGCTGCCGCCGGCGTCACAATTGGCGGTCAGCACGCTGACAAGCACGCAGCCCAGCATACGGGCCAACCGAAACGGCACCGGCACCACACGCCAGCCGTGGAGCGCTCTACTGTCCGCTCGCATGGGCTCACGATAAGTCATTTCGTATCGCAGGTGGAAGGGTGCTGCGGCGCAGCACGCCCCGGATCGAACCCCGAGTGAGCAGCTCAACGACTCGTCGGCGCAGGGCACGCTTCAGGCCGACGCGCGCCCCGGCTCGTGTCATGGCTCCTGGTACGACGCGCGCAATGCAGGGCCACGCGCCAGCGTCTGATACACGACACAGTAGCGCTCGGTCAGCTCGAGCAGCTTGGCCTTCTCGGCTTCGGTCGCGTCGGTGTCGAGCGAGAGCTTCAAGCGAATCTCGGCAAAGCCCACGGGTGCGTCCTTGGACACGCCGAGCGTGCCGCGAAAATCGAGATCGCCTTCGGCGACCAAGTTGCCACTGCGCACCACGATGCCGAGCGACGTGGCCACTGCGGACAGTGTGACGCCAGCGCAGGCGACGAGCGCTTGCAGGAGCATGTCGCCCGAACACACCGCGAGACCCGTGCCACCTGTTGCAGGGTGCAGCCCCGCTTGCACGAGCGCGCGGCCGGTGTCGACGCTGCAGGTCACGCCTTCGCCCAAGTCGCCGCTGGCGCGTAGCGTGAGCGTGGCGGCCGCCGGGTCGGTGCGATACTTGTCCTTCAACGGTGCCTGTGCGGCGCGCAGTTGGTCGCGGTCCATCGGGCTCTCCAGTGTTGCAGGTGTCAGTCGCGGCTGTCGGCGCTGCGCACGAATTGCTGCGCGCTGGCTTCGGTCAGCTTGAAGTCCGGGCTGACCCGACGGCTGTGGAGCAAGCTGTTGCTGCGCTCGTCGATAGCGCTGAGCATGGCGTGCGGATCGTCTTCGTCCTGCAGGATGTCGAGGTCGACACGCACGCGCAGCCCGTCGTCGCCCGTGATGGTGCGCGAGCGATGCAGTCTGGCCCGTTCGGCTTGCTCGTGCCGCATCAAGATCTCGTTCGCCGTCTTGACCAGCGTGGCGAACGCGCCGGCGTCGAGGGGCTTGGGGTTCTTCTTGTCGCGCCCCATCGTCCAGGGCCCCACCAGGGCCGGCTCGCTGTCGCCGACGCGTGTCATGGCCACGGCCCAGCCGTCGTCGTTCTCGTTCTTGATCACGCGCGCGACCCAGCCCGACTTCTTCCACAGACCCGGGTCCATGATGTCTTCATCCGCTTGGCTCATCGCGCGCGCCACTCTACGCCCAAGTGCATTCACGCGCACTGTGGAGCTGCGCGATTCAGTGCCCGCATTGGTAGGGGCCTTCGGGGACGTCGAGGTCAGGGGTGCCGAGCGCCGCAACGCGAAAGCTGTCTGCAGGCGGTGTTGGGCCCGTGGCTTGGGCTCCGGGACGCGTGTACCAGAAGCTCAACGCATCGTAGGTGACCTCGACGGCGTCGCCCCAGTGACGGACCTCCCGCGCGGCCGGGGAGCGACAAGCTCGTGCAGGAAAAGAAACAAACCAACTTGACGGTTCGTGCGGGCCCGGCTAGGTAACGATACGTGAGCCTTGCGAGCGAGCCCCCGCGTCGGCGGACCCAGCAAGAGCGCCGCGACGGCACCCAGCGCGTGCTCTTGCGTGCCACGGTCGATTGCCTGGTCGAGCTGGGCTACCACGGCACCACCACGCTCGAGGTCGAGCACCGGGCCGGCGTGTCGCGCGGCGCGCGGATCCACCACTTCGCGAGCAAGGCGGCGCTGCTCGCGGCCGCCATCGACCATCTCTACGACGAGCTGCACGGCAACTACGAGCAGGCCTTTGGCGCGTTGCCTGCCGGTGCGTCGGACCTCGAGCGTTTTCGCGCGGGCTTGCGCATCCTGTGGGAGCTGTATCGCCGGCCAGACTACGTCGCCGCGCTCGAGCTGCAGATGGCCGCACGCACCGACGCCGAGCTGCGCGCGCACCTGCAGGAGGTCGCGGAGCGCCACCGCTTGCTCGCGGTCGCCACGGCCAGCCGCCATTTTCCGAGGATCGACGCCGAGGGCGCGCGCGCCATCGTCGAGGTGTTGCACGTGACGCTGGTCGGCTTGCTCATGCAGCGCGGCATGGCGTGCCAGGCGCAGGGCGAGCATGTTGCCGAGCTCGTGCTGTCCGCGCTCGATGACGTGATGACGGCGCGCCTGCGCGGCCGGGTGTTTTCCCCAGAGATCCGTACGGGGCGCACGCGCGTCCACGGCAAGGAGTGATGTGATGCTGAAGATCGTCGACCGTCCCCCGCAACACGTGCACGAGCTCTCGGCTGACGAGATGCACAACCGGCTCACGGAGGCCGACGTCGAGCACATCGCGGAGATCTTCCACACGCCGCTGACCGGCTCGTACGTGTGGAACTACGACGAGGCTGACAAGAAGCTGCGCAAGCTCTACCGCCTGGGCAAGGAGCGCAACTGGAACGTCGACATCGATCTCGACTGGAAGCGCGACTACCCGCGCACGAAGTCGCCCATGGTGGAGGGCGGCGACAACCCGTACCTCGGCTGGGCGAGCTTCGACGGACTGCCGGACGAGGCGGCGCAGGTGCACTTCGGTCTGCACTCGCACGCCTGGACGCTCTCGCAGTTCCTGCACGGCGAGCAGGGTGCGCTGCTGGTGGCCTCGCAGCTCGTCAGCTGCGCACCCACGTTCGACGGTAAGCTCTACGCCGCCTCACAGACCTTCGACGAGGCACGCCACGTCGAGGTGTTCTCGCGTTACCTGCGCGAGAAGGTCGGGATCATCTATCCCGTCAACCGGCATCTGAAGGCGCTGCTCGACAAGATCCTCACCGACCCGCGCTGGGATCTCAAGTTCATCGGCATGCAGCTGATCATCGAGTCGCTGGCACTGGCTGCGTTCAACGTGCAAAAGCAGATGTCGGCCGATCCGCTGCTGCGCGACCTGCTCGAGCTCGTCACGCGCGACGAAGCGCGTCATGTGGCGTTCGGCGTCTCGTACATGGAGCAGTTCGTGCGCACGCTCTCGCCGGCAGAGATCGAGGAGCGCTCGCGCTTCGCGTTCGAGGCTTGCCGCGTGATGCGCGAGCGCATCGTGCCCACCGACGTGTTCGAGCACTTCGGCTTCGACGTCGAAGAAGGCCGGCGCAGGTTCCTGGCCGCTGGGCAGATGGACACGTTCCGCAACCTCTTGTTCGCGCGCATCATGCCGAACCTGAACAAGGTGGGGCTGCTCATCGACGCGGTGAAGCCGCTCTATGACGAGCTGGGATTACTGGCGTTTTCCGGTCTGCCGACGGACGGCGACATCGACTGGGCGGATCTCAGCCGGCCGCTGCCGGGTTACGAGGCGGGCGCGGCGCCCAGGCCCAGCGGTGCGTGGGCGAACGACGAGCTGGACAACGAGCAGCCGGGCCAGCAGCAAGCGGGCTAGGGTCACGCGGCGCTGGTTGCGAGGGCGGTGCGCTACGCGTCCGGCGCGCGTTCACTGACGTCGAGGCCGGGCCCGCTGGTCAGGCGCAGCTCGGGGCCGTGGTCGGTGTAGCCGCCGTCGAAGCGCTCCTGCGCCAGCAAGAACGCCGTGTCGAGATCGACGTAGTGGACGGAACCGAGCGCGCAGGCCACGTGGGCCATCGCCGTCATGCCCAGGCGCGTCTCGACCATGCCGCCGCACATCACCTGTAGCCCGTGCTGTTTGGCTGCGCGGCCCAGTGCGAGCGCCGCGAGCAGGCCTCCGGATTTTGCGAGCTTCAGGTTCACGCCGCTGGCTGCGCGCTGCGCCAGCAGCGTGTCCAGATCGGCCAGGCTCTTCACCGATTCGTCGGCGATCACGGGCACGCCGGCCTCGCGCGTCACCGTGGCCATGCCCTGCCAGTCGGTGGCCGCGCAGGGTTGCTCGAAGCACTCGATCCGCAGCTGCGCACGCCGGGCTGCCGCCATCAGCTGCAGCGCCTGATCGGCGTCGAAGCCGGCGTTGGCGTCCAGTCGAAAGCACGCGTCGGGCACGCGCGCGTGCACCAGTTGCAGCGCGCGGATGTCGTGGTCGAGCTCTTTGCCCACCTTCACCTTGAACGCCGTGAAGCCGCGCGCCCGGTAACCCACGGCCAGCTCCGCCATGTGCTCGGGCTCGGCGATCGGCAGCGTGATGTCGCTCAGCAGCGTGCAGGTTGTGTCACCGCCGAGCCAGCGACGCAGCGGTAGGCCGTGCAGCCGGCTCTGGGCATCGAGCAACGCGCACTCGACGCCCGCCCTTGCCACGGGCGTGTCACCGAGCTGCGCGTCGAGCCAGTGGCGCAGCTCGACGTCGTCGTCGATGCGAACGCTCGCGCAGTCGAGCGCGGCGCGCGCGATGGCTTGCAGCAGTTGCGGTTGGTCTTCCTGCGTGACCGGCGGCAGCGCTGCGGCTTCACCCAGACCCAGCGCGCGTGCGCCGGTGTGCTCATCGACGACCCAGGCGTGCACCAGCGCAGCGCGCGTGGTGTCGACGCGACCCGAGGCGATCACGAACGGCTCGAGCAGTGGGACGCTGAGCGCGGTGGCGGTGAGGGAAGTGATGCGCATGGTCATGTCGTGGTGCGTCCGCGGTCGCACGTGCACGGTCGCGGACCTGCGGCGTGACGCCGTCGTGCGTCGAGTCGGTGCAGGCTGCGGTCGAGCTAGCCGAGGTTGGGGGGTCTGGCTGCGATTGTGCCACGATCGCGGCCGGCTCCGCTGCGTGATGCGCCTTGCATGGTCTGCGCGTTGCGTCGACAGTATCCGCCGGGGGTCGCGCGCCATGCTTTGGGCTGAGCTGATTTCGGGGGGATGGCGGACATACGTGCTGGTGCTGGTGCGCGCGCTCATGTTGCTGGGCCTTCTGGGCTCCCCCGCGTTGGGCTTCGCTCAGGCTGCGCCGGCCGCGCCCGCGGCCGCGCCGGTCGTCACCCCGAAGCTCGCCAGCGAGGTGAAGCTCCACGACAGTGTGGTCTTCAGCGTGCTCGTCGCTCATGGCAGGCGCAGCGCCCAGCAGCGCGCGCAGGCTGCGAGCGCCGCGCTCGAGCACGCTCGGGCCGCCGAGCACACACCGGTGCGCGTGGTGCGACAAGGGGTGGCGCGCGTGCTCTTCGCGGCCGATACGCCGGTGATCGAGCTGTTCCAGGAAGATGCAGCTGCGGCCGGTGACGCCTCGCTCGAGGTGCACGCGGCGCGCCTGTCCGCGCGAGTGCGCGAGGCGCTGCAGAAGGAGAAGCAACGCAGCGCCATCGCGAACAGCGTGTTCCACGCGTCGCTGGTCGTGCTCTTCGGTCTGCTCTCGCTGTATGCGCTGCGCAAGTTCGACGAGCTGGTGCAGCGTGCGCGCACGCTCCTGGCCGAGCATCCCGAGCGCGTGTCCGCGCTCCGACTGCATTCGCTCGAGCTGATCGGCGCCGCGGCGTTGCGCGCGCTGCTGACGGCGGCGCTCGCCGTGGGGCGCTGGGTGATGCTGCTGGGCATCGTCTACGTGTGGCTCTTGTTCTCGCTCTCGCTCTTCGACGCGACCGAGCCCTACACCAAGCGGCTCACGAGCTTCGTGTTCACGCCGCTGACCGAGCTGGCCGGGCGTGTGCTATCGGCCTTGCCGATGGGGCTGCTCTTCGCCTTGTGGGCGGCCGTCGTGTACCTGCTGGTGCACTTTGCG
>DASVHQ010000315.1:0-8492 GCA_036382515.1 Polyangiales bacterium
GCCGGGCCCAAGAAAATTTGCGGAGCGGCGGAGCGACCTGCATTTCCAGAAACGGGGGTGGGTCTCGTTCGACTTCAGGACTCTCGCCCTGCGCTCCGCCGATCCGTGTCCATTCGCCTGAATCCGAGGTGTACGGGACACCAAGAGAGATTATCGAGCGGTTCCATCGCCCATTCATGCTGCAGCTGTCGGCGTCGGTGCCTCCAACAGCACCTGATTCGCGCGACGCTTTTGCCGCGCCACGGGAGCGCCAGGACCGCAACCTCTTCCGGTGCCGGGATCCAAACCCGCACCCGTGCGGGCTCAGATCGTGGTGACGGGTAGAGATGCCACCGCTGGCTTGTCAGCGACGTGATCCGAGCAACCAGCCGCCCCGCGCCGCGTCACCCGCCTGAGCAGCTACCCCTGGCGGCGGCCTGCGCAACGCAAGCCCTGGGCCGAGCACGGCGTGTAATGCTTGCGCGAACTTGGCCGGCGCCACAGTGGCGAATCGGCGGCGCGAGGTGGCGTCCGACAGGCAGCGCGGCGGCCGGGCAGGCATGGCTGGTACTTCCGTGGGGGCCTCGGGCTCGGACTGCGGCACGACGCTGTGAGCGACTCCGGTGTGAGCGCGTCGCTCTCGGGCGCGGGCGGACACAGCACGAAGACCGCGGCGTGCTGCGGCGCCATCGAAGGCATTATCCCACACTTGCTGGGCTAGCTTTCGTTTGCGCCGGCTATCGCAGCAAGGTCCCGCTCAGTTATTCGTTTGCGCCGCGGACCATGTAGCTGACGGTTCTGATTTCCCAGCTCGCAAGCCCTCGTCCGAGCCGCTGCGCAAGAATGCGCCGGATCTCGTTGGGATTCCTGATGTGGCCAACCAGTTCCTGAAGCAATCGCTTGTTGCCGTCGAGGCTGTAGAGGTGGGCGATCGTGAACTGATCAGGTGCATCTGCAAGCGTCCGATACGGTCGCTCCACAAACAATTGGCCGAGGATCGCCCAAGGCTCGATGCCGTGCTCTTCGAAGTGCCGATGCAGATGCGGCATGACTCCGACCCATCCCGCGACCTCGATGGTCTGCTCGCCGCGGCCATCGAGGTACATTCCCCACGTGACGCGCGTGGTCTCGGGCGAAGCAAGAAGTGCGATTCGAGGCTCGAGGGTCAGCATTCCATAGACACTGATGCATCCGCAGCGGCGGCATCCATAGCCACCGATCGACTCGTGCCCGCGAACCTCTTCCGTGACTGGCACGCCGCAGCGCAGGCATTCGTCGTGCGGTCGACATGGTCTCGCGCCAGGCTCGGCTGTTGGCGCCAGTTGCTCTAACGCTTGCTCCGACCGGATCATATAGACGAGGTCACCGTCGCCAGCCTGCGTCACTTCCTTCGGCACCTGACCGGCGGGCTCGAAACCGTACTGGCGAAACCAGTAGTCGAGGATCGGATCGGCATGCATGACCAGGTGATTGGCGCCGAGGCCGAGAGCCATCACCATCAGCTGGTCGGCGGTGGCCTCCTGCTCATCCGGCGAAACGAACAATGCGTACAGCCCGCCCGCTCGTTCCCCGTCGACTCCGACCGCAAAGCCAGAGCGGCCGCTCGCCGAAGCGAGTAGGCGACAGCCCGAAAAATCGGGACCCCCAGGTGCGCTCATAGGTCATCGCGTAGCACGCAATCGGCGCAACCAAAAAGTCCAAGATTAGAGCAAGGGCAGCGCACAGGACATCCGACCCGCGATTCTGGCCTTTGGCCGAGCAAGCCACAAGCCCGATGGGCGTGTAATCCGCAGCGGTCGTGCCTGACGCCACCGCCGCTCTGAAGCTGGCCTCGCGGGGCCTTGCGCATCCTCTGATCGCGAGACGCTGATCACGCGCCTGCCTACGCATCGCCGGTGTCGTTACCTTCACCGTCGCAAGGCTGGCTTCCAGCGTGAGCGGGCTCGCCCTTCGCCGGGCGGGTCTCTCACCCGCGGGGCAGCAAACGAAGTTTCATGGATTCATCGCATCCTCCAATCCTCCTCGACCAGCCTTGCCTGGTCGCACCATCCCATCTACCGCCCGGAGCGCTGCTGATGGGCCCAGACGCTTCATTCATCACCGGCAGCGACATCCTCATGGATGGCGGAGTCACCGCGGCTTACTGGTACGGCGAGCTGGCTCCGCAGTGAGCGAGCGCCTCTTCAGCGCCAGACGTACGGCGGCGCGTGGGTCACGTCGCTTTGCGTATCGCTCGGCGAGCTGCTGTCGACGAACCCCGAGTAGGTTCCGGTGGTTGGGCCAAAGCCCTGCCCGCGCAGCTCGACGTCGCCGCGCAGCTGCGCCGTGCCAGACAGCAGCTGCCCCGCCTCGAAGAAGCCCAGCGGATAGAACGTCGTGTGCGCCTGGGCCGAGCCGCCGACGTCGAAACCGTTGTTGGGCGCGTCGGTGCCAACGATCGTCAGAGCACCCACCACACCGCCCGTGATGTTTCCACGCACCACGGTCGCGTGGTCTTCGATGCGCGCACTGCCACTGACGCTGCCACCGAGCACGCGCGCGTACGGACCGACGAACACGCTCGCAGCCAAGCCCGAGGACCCGCAGCCGCCACCGTTGCTGATGCGCGTGAGACCCGCGGAGCAGTCCGCCGCGTGACCGCCCACAAAGCCCTCCGGCCACGCGTGCTCGAGCGCGATCATGTACGGGTAGCGATAGATCGACGCATAGGCCTGGTCCCACACGATGTGCTGCTGCACCGAGGGCGTGGCCATCACCACGAGAAAGAGCGACTCACCCTGCGCTACGCAGAAGCGAAGCTCGCCGTCGGTGCCATGTTGCAGCGCGCTGTAGCGCGGCGTAGTGATGCCAGCGTCGGTCGCAACCAGGCCCCAGCGGAAGTCGGCATTGGCACCGGCCTGCAGCACGCCGCGAAACGTGACGCGCACGCTGCTCGCGCCCGCATCCGGAATCAGCCGCACGATGTTGTAGCCCCAGCGCTGCGGCGCCCAGTACGCCGGACTCTCGAAGCGGCGGTTGTCGGCGTAGCTCGCATCGAGGGGCTGCAGGCGCGTGAGCCGCACGTGCCGCTCCGCTTTCGACGCGTCGGTCGGCAGTCCGTACTGCGAGCGATAGAAGGCACCCTGGTTTTGACCCGCTGTCGCCGCGGGCTTTGGATCACGGTAGTCCCAGGTGACGTTGTGCATCGCCCACTCGCCGAGAAAGTCGTTGAGCTGGCTCAAGTTCCAGCCGCGCGTCGACATGATGTTGTCGAACGGGTCGCCGCTCGGCGGCGCTGCGGTCCAGATGTCGTTGACCGCCTGGTAGCAGTACTTGTCCTTGAGATACTCCATGAACTGCCAGTTGCAGTAGCGGTCGCGCGTGGAGCCGAGATACAGGTGGGGCGCGTTCACCAACAGCTCCGAGCAATGCACCGTGGCTGCCGCCGAGGGCGGCGCGTGGTACTCGGGTAGCTGGTGCGCGCGCCAGTTGGCGTGGCTCTCCCAGATCCAGCCGCAGGTGTTGGGTCCAGCGCCACAGTCGAGGCCGTGCGTCGTGGACTGCACGGCATGCATGAATTCATGGGCGAGGCCCCAGTGGTCGGCGGTCGCGCCCGGGCCGATCCACATGCCCATGTAGCCGCTGCCCCAACCGCCGCCGGTGAGGCCGCTGCCGCTGCGAATCACGATACTGGCTTTGTACTTGGTGCTCGACTGGCAGTACGGCTCGGGAAAGAAGATCGGGCTACCGAACAGGTTAGGCCAGATGGTGTTTTCGAGCGTGCTGGTGGCGTCGGTGCATTGCTGCGGCGAGATCGTACCGTTCGGCGAGTGCACCGCGAAGTGCGCGCTCTGGCACTGCAGCGGGTCTCCCGTCGTCGAGCCTGGATCCTGCCAGCTGCCCGCGACGCACGTGGTCGTGGGGGCGGTCGCGCAACCGGTGGCCCAAGTGGTCTCGCTCGTGCCAGGGTCGCAAGCCATGCTGCCGCCATCGGCTGCCGTCGCCGAATCGCCGCCGTCAGCTGCATGGCGGCTGGCATCCGCTCTGCCCGTCTGAAGCATCGCGTCCGAGCCGACGCCGGTCGCGGCGTCGAGCGGGCCGGCTGTGCATGCGCCGACCACGCATGTGGCGCCGCAGGGAACGGTCCCCGCTGCGCACGGGCCGCCGTCCTTTTTCGAGGACACCAGCTCTGTCTTGTGGCTGCACGCAAGAGCGTGCACCACGAGGACCGCCACCAGAATCGAACGCGCTCGCCGCATGAGGCTGTAGCCAGCATTAAGCATGTGCCCAGTCTGCCAGCCGCCCAGCGCCGCGTCACCCGCCTGAGCAGCTACCCTCGGCGGCGGAAACGCCCCGACGCACCGGTGCGTCCGAAGGGCCAAAAGTCCATGAATGGGGACGTCAGGTGACCACCGAGCGCACAGCCGAAAGGCTCGGTTTCTTCCGGAGGGGGCCGGCAATGCGCTCCGCCGCGCGGAAGGGGCCAGCGTTTGTCCGGGCTATCCGCCGCCCAGCTCCGCGTCACCCGCCTGAGCAGCTACCCCGCCGGCGGGCCACACCAGAGGCGCGGTGATGTAGAACGACTGAGCGGGCTCGCGAGCCATTGCGGCGATGGTATCAGCTCATCCATGCGTTGCACGCGTTTGGCGCGAAGACTACCGTCTATGTCCATGCGTACGTCGGCGTGGTCAGTCTTCTGTTTGTGCGTGAGTGTTGTAGGCGTTGCGTGTACGTCGGCGCAGTCATCTAGCGTGCCCGCGACCGATCAGGACTTCAGCTTCGCTCGCGACGCCGACTTCGCTGCCGAGATGGCCGTGGTGCGCTCCGCGCAGATCTATTGGAACCATCAGTCCATTGGCGGAAATCTATTAAACGGCCTCGCGCAGATCACACAGGGGGTGGCCCCTTTGCACATGATTGAAGTTGGAGATGGTCGAGTCTTCGACATGCCAGCGGGGGGCGTTCTCGCGCATTCCTTGGGTGGTCACAACGGTCAGCCAGCGGGAAAGATCGAAGCCTTCGAGAACACACTGGACACGGGGCTCGGCTTTGAGCCGCGCTTGGCGATGATGAAGCTGTGTTTCGTAGACTTCGATGCGAGCACAGACGTGGATGGATTGTTTGCGCGTTATGCGGAGATGGTTGCGCGCGTCCGCCAGCGTCATCCGCTCACAAAGATCGTGCACATCACCACGCCGCTGCAGGTGCAAGAAACCGGTTGGAAAGCTCAGATCAAGGGATGGACTGGCCTCAAGGACTTCACCGCGAAGGCGAACATCCAGAGGAACCGCTACAACGAGCTGATGCGCAAGCGCTTCGCGAAGGATCCCATGTTCGATCTCGCGCGCCTTGAATCCACGTGGCCCGATGGCCACAGGGAGACGTTTTCACGCAGCGGCGCGAGCTATGAATCGCTCGTACCGCTTTACGCAAGTGACGGTGCGCACTTGAACGCATACGGTCAGCGCCACATCGCGCGCCAGTGGGTTCATGCCATGGCCACGGCACTCCGCTGAAGCGCGACGTGCCGCTTTACTGCTTACGCGTGATGAACGCAGTGATGCGCGCAATGGAATCCAGGTTTTCGGGAAGCATTTCGTCGTCTTGAACCGCGATGCCGAACTTGTCTTCGAGAAAGCCGATCACTTCAAGCACGCCCGTGGAGTCGATGACGCCTTGGTCGAGCAGCGAGGTTTCGTCTTCGAGCGAATCCGGATCCGGCACGTAAAAGTTCTGAGTGATGAATGCGCGGACTTGGTCTTTGATTTCCATCGGTGCGTTCCCCTAGCTTCTCAGTTTGCATGCGAGCGCAACACGCGCTTCGCCGTTCGAATTCTGAATGAGCGAGAAGCCTTCGTAGGCCTTCACGCGATCGAAAACCATTTTGATTTGCTTGTCTTGGCCAAGGCCGATCTCGAACAAAAGGTACCCGCCTACGCACAGAAACGGCACCGCTTCCTTGACCACGCGCTGATGGATGCTGAGGCCATAGGGCCCACCGTCAAAGGCTTCACGCGGCTCGTGCTCTAGGAGGCTCGCGCGGTCGCCTTCGAGACGCCTGGTGGAGATGTAGGGCGGGTTGCACACGACGACGTCGATGCTGCCTTCAAGGCCGAGCCCGGCCAGGCTCGCAAAGAGATCGCCCTGGTAGACGTTGGCGCGTGGGCTCAGGGAGAGGTGCGCGACATTGCGACGCGCTGCGTTGACGCAACCATCGGTCAAGTCGCTCAGCCACACCGTTGCGTTGGGCAAGCGCGCGGCGATCGCTGAACCCAAGTTCCCCGAGCCGCAACACATGTCGATGACCCGCGGCTCAGCCAAGCCCATGCGTTGGATGGTTTGCAGCGCGGTGTTTCCCAACAGCTCGGTTTCTTCACGCGGCACGAGCGCGCCTGGCGTGACCAACAGGTCGACATCCATAAACCGTACGTGACCGTTTGCATAGATCTCAGAAACGCTCATGACGGGCCCGTCTTTTTGATCTTCCCTGTGTCTGTCTTGGGCAGCGATTCCACGGGCGATAGCCAGCATTAAGCATGTGCCCAGTCTGCCAGCCGCCCAGCTCCGCGTCACCCGCCTGAGCAGCTACCCCTGGCGGCGGAAGAGCACGGGAAGTCCAGCTGGGTCTCGCTTCGCGGAGAACGTACAGGCTGGAGACAAGCAGCCGACGACCACCTCGTGCGGTTTCTCTCGTGTCGGTGCCAGCGCGAGCGAATCCCGGCCAAGCTCGGTCTGGCACCACGGGCAGTGCGTCAGCGGGAACGGCGAGCCGCTCAGGTTTGCCTTGTATTCGAGGATGCGCGCCGCAACCTGCTTCATCGTGTTCGCGGTCGCGGACTTGCCGACCCAGAGCCCGACGGAGAAGCGCACGTCGCCCAGGGAACCGCTACTGGACCGGCGCAGCTCCTCGAGCGCGCACACCAGGGTCGCTGCACGACCAAGCTGGTCAAGCGTCAGCAAGCGCAGCGTGTAGCGAAGCAGCACGGCTACGCCGAGGCCGGCATCAGCACGCTTGCGAGATCGGATGCGCCTGAGCAGCAGTGTCACCGCGATCACACCCAGATACGCCTCGGTCTTACCGCCGCCCGTTGGGAAGAAGATCAGGTCGACGAGGTCGCGGTCTTCGTGCTTCGGGTCCGCCAGGGCCGGCAAGCTCATGAGCACGAAGGCAAGCTGGAACAGACGCCACTTGGGCTCGACGTCAGGTCGGCGGCGGCGTGCAGCCATGGCCATGCTGCGGTTGGCCAGCACGAACGCCTCGAAGAGCTCTCCGTCATGCGCCAAGAGCTCGATGCCATTGCGAATGCGTTGCGCTGCCCGTGCCGCATTCTGCAGAAGCTTGTCGCGAGTGCCCTCGCGGCGCTTGGATGTGCCGGCGCTGTCGACGGGGATCTTCGCCTGTTCCAGCTGCCACGCGCTGTACGCACTGACCAGAGGCAAGAGCTTCGGTTGCGCAGCGCTGCCATCTGGCAAGTTGGCGAGCGCCTCCATCGAGGTCTCGACGCTTGGCTCCTCACGCGTGACGATGCGCCGGACCTCGTGTCGCGGAAGCCAGGTCGTCTCGACATGCGTAACGTGCTGCACGCCGTTGGGCACGAACACCGAAGCGTTGTGCCCGACAGCCCACTCGCAGCGCGCGCGGAACTGCAGGTCAGAGACGTTCTTGTCCCAGTCGTCGGCCTTTTCATCGCTGCGATCAGCGCGTGCGACGAACCCGGCCGCGAAGTCGAGCGCGACCTTCACCTGAAACACGTACTGCTCGTCGCTGCGACCAGGCTCTTGGGCCGGCGTGCGCTCGTTCACCAGGAACAGGGATAGCGCGCGCGTGTGCGGCGCAAGCCCCGGCGTTTCGGCGCACTCGGCGAGCTTCCCTTTCAGGCGTATGCCGACGCAGTCGGGCACGAGCACGCCTGCATCGATCACGGTGGGGTCAAGGGGCACCGACACCGTGAACGGTCCGCGTGGCATTCGGCGCCACACAGTCTTGGGGCGTTTGCGCTGGGCGATAGCCAGCATTAAGCATGTGCCCAGTCTGCCAGCCGCCCAGCTCCGCGTCACCCGCCTGAGCAGCTACCCCCGGCGGCGGCCACGGTGCACTCGGTGTCGCCCCGACCCGCAGCACGCGCACCGCTGCGTTCGATGCGAGCCCGACAATCCAGCGCTGCGGTTCGCAAACGCGCTCACGGTATAGGCGAGGGTTCAGGGCGGCGGCGTCAGGCACGACCGCTGCGGATTACACGCCCACCGGGCTTGTGGCTTGCTCGGCTCAAGCCCAGAATCGCGGTTCGGATGTCCTGTGCGCCCACGTGGGTCAAAAGGTCGCAGCTTCGTTCACGACACACGGAGGCGATGGTATACGGTCCTCTCAGAAGCGCGCGCACCCGACGACCAAACCCGGTCGATTCATGTCGTTCATGCGGCGTCGGTGGGTTCGCCGCACGGTCATCGGCGCCGGCTGCCTCGTGGGCGCATTCGTGATCGCATCCGTCGTCGGCGCCTTCTGGCGCCGGACCGACGCAGGACGCAGCTTCATC
>DASVHQ010000316.1:0-6171 GCA_036382515.1 Polyangiales bacterium
CTTGCCCGAGCTGTTCTCGCTCTTGCTGGAGGCGATGCGCGGCGTCGCAGCGGCACACAAGCAGGGCGTCGTGCACCGGGACATCAAGCCCGACAACATCTTCCTGGCTCGCAGAGGCGACAGCGCTCGACCGGTGCCGAACGTGCTCGACTTCGGTAGTGCGGGTGGCGCCGGTCGCGCGGCGGGTGGCAGCATGGAACGCCTTGCAGCACTCGCCGAGGGCTGGCAAATCGCTAGGGCGCTCGAAAGATGAGATCAAGAGTCAGGCGCGGGGTAGGGGTAGGGCGGCATCGTTAGTGCGGACTACCGCCCCAAGGTGGTTGCCGCAACCACGGGAGACGTTCTGGCGATCAACCACGCCATCGAGGTGGACGCCATCGCACTGTAGCGATGCGGCGGGGCTCTCTCGCTTTCTTGTCCAGTCTTACAGTGTCACGATCCTTTTGCGCCCTCGCTTCTAAGTACCTAGCTATGAGTGCGGACTACCGCCCACCGCCACCAGCGATCGCCACTGCCGGCAACGCGCAGAAAGCGCCGCCCGTGCCTAGGCCCGCAGCGGCAGCCAAGACCACGGACGGGCCAGCGCGCACAGCCACTTCCGGACAGAACCTCTCCGCCGACGAGCTGCATCGCATCTACGAGAAGTACCTGGCCGCACGCAAACAGAACTCCGAGCGCACCGACAACGTGAAGCTCGAGACCATCGAGAAGAGCCTGCGCGGCATGCTTCCCCAGCTCGAGAAGAAGCACGCCGGCAAGAAGATCGACTTCGAGGTGGTGGTCAAGGACGGCAAGGTCGCGCTCAAGCCGGTGGCGAAGTAGCGGCCATGCTTGGTTGCCGACGGCAAGGTGCCCGTGCCCCAAACGTGATGGGGACGGGGCACACAGCCGACCGCTTACGCTGCGATCACGGAGCGAAGATCAAGGACACTTGGCCAGACAGATCGCGGGGCCACCTGGCACGTATTCATAGGCACCGATGTCCGCAGTGCTGACATCACCCGTGGTTCCCGGAACGTCCAGCCGAGACTGACCGAGGATGTCGGTGGCTATGCCGCCAGGAGCTGCTTGATCGATGGTCTGGGCATCGGTCGCTGGACGCAGATCGCGGATGGTGTAGACGTCTCCGGCTTGCGCCGCTTCCTGGAAGAAGCCCCAGACCCGTACTTCCTTGTCCGTGTTGCTCACGATGTAGCCCCAGCACAGCCCGTTCGTAGGAATCGTGCTCGGGCCAAGTCCGGTAGGGTCCGGACCGAATTGCACGAGCAGGCCGGCGAGCGCGCCCGGCGCAAAGTGAGCCGTGTCGTCGTGCAGCACGGTTTGCACGGCTTGCTCGTCGTAGGTGGAACGCGCGGACCAGGTGCCGGTCAGCGCCGTGTAGGCGCGGAAGGGTGACTTGGTCGAGCAGTCGACGTTGGAGCCGCTCGCCGCCCTGCCTTGCGTGCAGGAGTGATCCCAATCCGCGACGCCCGAGGCGCCGTTGTTCGGCGAGTTGCCCCAGATGATCGAGTTGGTGATGGCCAGCTTGGGGCCAGTCGAGAAGCCGACCAATCCGTCCGGCACGCTCGAATGACCGCCTTCCGCCCAGCTGAAGTTGCCAGCCACGATGACGTGATCGAGCTTCGGAGAGGACATAGAGCCCAAGACGCCAGTGCTGCCGCACCAATTGCCGGCGATGAGCATGTTGGTCAGCGTCGGAGACTGCTGCTGCGCCAAAACCACACCACCGCCACCCAGTGATTCGCTGGTGTTGCCAACCATCACGACGCGCTCCAGGCTGGGTGCACAGGTATCGAGCGCAGAGAGCGAAGTGCCTGCGTTTGCAGCGATCACGATGTCTTCGAGGTGCGGCACCCCATCGCCGGCACAGCACACGGGGCTGAAGCTGTCCGTGATGACCAGGTTCCGCAGGGTCGGAGCACCGTGATCGAGATAGATCGCGCCAGACGCGGTGCTGGCGAGCGGCCGAGTGCTCGCGCCCGTGATGACGAAGCCATCCAGCACGGCACTGCTGTCGATCGGCTGGCGCGCACTGCCACCCTGCACGACCGCGAAAGAGTTGTCCTGGTCATGCGCGGAGAACCCACCGGAGCTGCCATCATCGAAGTTGAAATCGCCGCTCAGCACCGTCTCATGCGCGTGCCAGTCGCGCTCTGCACGCGAGGTCTCCGTACCGGCGAAGCCACCGTAGATCTCCACGTGGCTCTTGAGCACAAAAGCCACGCTCTTATCCGCGACGCTCGGGAGATAGCGGCCTTGTGCCACCCATACTTCCGCATGCCCGCAGCGCGCCACCATCTCGTCAGCAAGCTGCAGCGTCGGGGCGAGGTCAGGGTAGGCCGCACTCCAACTCGCGCCCGTCGGCTGTTCCCAGATCAGTGGGCGTGCCTGACTCACGTGCAGGATCGTGCCGCAGCCCAGCGAGCCAGCATCCGGCCTGGCGTCCGTGCCGGCATCTCTCACCGATCGCGGGCCGCTATCTCTGGACCCCGCGTCGATGACACCACCGTCCTGGCTCTGTCGAGGGCCAGCGTCCCGCGCCGCGATGTTACCCGAGACGCACTGCTTGTCGACGCAGCTGTAACCGTTCAGGCAGTCCTTCGTCGTCGCACATGCCGTCTTGTCCCGCAGGCTGAGCCCGCAACCGCCCAGCCCTGCAAGCAGGCCGGCCACGAGCAATGACCAAGCTCTATTCTTCATGAGATCCTCCGCGCGCGCTGCGCTCTCTTGTGTCCTTGCTCGTCCATACGGAGTTGCAGGCCACACGGGCCGCACGATCTACTCACCCCGATCGATCACCAGCGACCTTGCAGACCGAGCTGCAGCGCGATGCCAGCATGTTGCTCGCTGCTGACGGCGGCACCTGGCCACAGCACGCAGCCGCTGGCGCCGCCGAGAGCGGCCACAGCCAGCGATACGGCACTGACCGTGGTCAGGGTGCGGTAGCGGGTATCGAGCTCGGAGGCCCTGCGCATCAACCGAGTGTCATCGAAGTCGGCCTTGGTCTGGAGCGCAAGCGCCGCCGTCACGACTGCGACCACGGCAGCAGCGCCACCTGCGCTCAGCGCCACGATCGCGGGAACCTTGGAGCGAGTGGGGTCGTGCAAAGCCGGCGAGCGAGAGCGTGAGAACGAAACGCCGGGCACGCCGGTCGCATCCACGAAGCCACGATAGTAATCGGCGCCGAAAGGCCGCCGGAACAGGTCCTTGCGGTAGGAGCTGTCGATGCCGCCGCGGCCCGTGTCGGTGGGCGCAGCGAATTGGAGGCTATTCAGCGCGAGCTCACGGGTCGTCGCAGCCACCACGGCATCGCGAGTCGCAGTGCGCACGTACGCTTCGATGCCGCGAGGCAGCGCGAGCACGACCTCGAGCTTGCCGTCGAGGTGGGCTTCGAGCCAGCGCAGGCCGTTTTCGAGCTCGACGTGAAAGCGTCCGAGCGCTCCGGCGTCCCCGCGCAGGAAGGCCACGTCGTGGAGCTGACCGAGGTCGATCAACACTGCATGGCGGTTACTGGCAGGTGGCAGAGCGATCACCTCTGGCCGGGCCCGCGGGTCGGACACATCACGGTTGGCTGCCGCAACGAAGCTTTGCACCTCGCTGTATTCGATGCGCTGGTCGCCGTTGACGTCGGCCGCGCCCAGCAGAGCCGAGATGACTTCGTGTGTGAATACGCCTGACTCGATTCTCGACCACTCGTGCGCTTCTTCGCCGGCGGAGCTCGCGACCAGCGCGCCGACGTTGGGAAAGCGCGAAAGCGATCGGTCGTGCACGAGCTGCGCTGCATCGGCGCCGAGGGGCGCGTGGAGCGCATCGAGGGTGCTATCGAAGGCGCCGCGTGCACCGACCAGTGCGCCCGCCTCGCACGCGTCGAAGATCAGGTGGATCGGCATGTCCGCAAACGCCGGCAGGATCTCGTCGTAGAGCACGGTGCGCGTGAGATTCTCGTCGCCGAGCGCGAGGAATGGCTCGCCCTGCTCGGAGATCGCGCCGTGCCCACTGAAGGTCAGAAAGAGCACTGGTTCGCGGCCGTGCGCGCGGTCTTGCTGCATCGACGTTCGGTAGGCTTCGAGCACGCGGCGCAGGTTTCCGAGCGTTGGGGCCGACGATTGCGCGGAAAGCCCCGGAAAGCGCCGTTCGGTGCTCGCGTCGAGCACGGTCAAGAGCTGCGCGTGGGTACCTGCACGCCGCAAGAGCTCGTAGTAGCGCACGGCGTCATCGTCGGCGTAGTGCAGGAGCGGGAGATCCGTGCGTGTCACCGGCGGAGCGTTGTTGCCGATCGCCACCGCGTACACCACGCGTTCGGCTTGGACGCTCGGAACAAGCGCCGCGCTGGCGAACGCAATGAGACACGCTGCTAGCCAGCGCGTCATGGCGCCTCCACCAAGAGTCTGCGCTGCACGACCTCGACGCCGGTGCGTCCGGTGAGATCGGGCCCCAACGCGTCCTCGATTTCTTCCCGACTAAGCGGCCGCGCAGAGAACACACCAAAGACCGTGTAGTGCCCCGGCACGTGCGCGGCGTCGAGCAGCACACTGTCGGAGCTCGCATTGAGCGCAGAGAACGCGCCGACTGGAATGCTCTTGCCGGTGGGCGCCGGCCAATACCAAAGGATTGTTCCGTCCGGTCGACGCGCGAATGCAGCGAAGAAACCAGCTGCAGGCGCGTGCACGACGAAGCCAAGCTTGTCTCCGCGCACGCACTGCTCTGCTCCACCACGCAGCCCGCAGACGACCTCGAGGCTCGCTTGGGCCGTGGCCGCGGCGCCGCGGGCCGCAAGCTCACCGGGCTCGGTCGACGGCTGGGGGGCGCGCAGGCAAACCACCGCCACCACGGCAGCTGCGGCCGCCGTCGACAGCCACATCCCGCGCAGCCAGCGCCTTGGACGCCTCGGCATACGCGCCATCACCTGCTCGAAAGCGGCTTCCTTCTCGAGCACCGAAGGTCGATTCCTACCGGAGAGCAATCGCGCGAGATCAGGATCCTGCATGGTGTTGCCGGGCGCGTCCTCCCTCGGGACGAGCGCCTGCTCCCCCCTTAGTACGATCAACGTGGCCACTTGGGCCGGGAAAACTCAGGGCAGCCCGCGCTTTTTCAAAAAGCGGGCAAGACCCTGCTGAACCTGAGCCTCGAGCGTGCGAGCCCGCCGCCGAGTCACGCCCATACGCTCTGCCACTTCAGCCTGTGACAATTCCTCGACGAAGCGCAGCTCCACGAAACGCTGCGATTCGGCATCGAGCTCGATGATGTAGGACCGGGTCGCCGCGTTCAGCGCACGGAAATCCAGAGCGTCTTCCGCGCTCACATCTTCGGGCTGCGCCGCGTCAAGGTGGTCCTCGAAGGCTGTGGCGAGGTCGCGCTCCTGCCGCCCGCTGGCGCGCAGCTGGTCGATGCGCAGGTTCCTGGCGATGCGCAGGAGATAAGGCTTGTAAGGTCGCAAGCCGTCATAGGCCAGGCGCGCACGCTCCTCGAAGGCCCGCACGAAGACTTCTTGCACTCCATCGCGCCGCTCGCCCGGATCGGAAAGGCCTGGCACGTGTCGCGGCGGCGGACCTGAGGTCCCGAAGCCGTGCGTGAACACCGCGAGCACCGCATCGAAGTAGTGGACGTATGCGCGGCGCAGAGCGTCCCGCTCGCCGGCCCGGAACGCTTGCAAGAGCAAGCGGTCGCCCTGAAGTAAGGTCATGCTCGCCGCCGATGAGCTGCCAGATCAAGCTGCACCACCCCTCTGGACATGGCGGGCAGCCTTGGTGACGCCGCCGCCAAGTGCAAGGAGTTTCTTCCGCGTGCGCCACGCTCAAGCCGGTGGCGAAGTAGCAGGCGCGTTGGTCTGCGCGTCGGCTTGCCGGTCAGCGAAGAGCTGCTTCTGCAGCCGCTCTGCGAGCGCGGTCAGCGTAGCGCGATCGGTGGCGGACACCGCGACACCGTCGTAACGCTGCGCGGCGGTAGCCGGTATTGAGCGTGTGCCCAGTCTGCCAGCCGCCCCGCGCCGCGTCACCCGCCTGAGTGGGGCGGTAGTCCGTTCAAACGATGCCCCCTCCCGCGCGGCTGACACGCCGCGGCTGCGTGGCAGTTGACGCAGCTCGTCCACGCGCAGCTGGCCGGTCGTCACCGGCGGCGCCCGCCAGCAATCCGCCTTTGATGCCGCGCGACACGACGAGCTTGCCCGAGCTG
>DASVHQ010000317.1:0-27334 GCA_036382515.1 Polyangiales bacterium
GTCCACGAGCTCACGGTGTAGAGCGGCTTGCTGCCCCAGTCGCCCTTGCTGTCGAGGTAGGCACCGAGCGAGCTGAGCATCAGCCGATTGACGCTGATCGGCTCGGGCTCGAGCTTCACTGGCTTCGTCGTGCCGCAGTCGACCGGCGTGTAGTTCGACGACTGGTGCACGATCGCGATGCGATCTTGCGAGCTGAGCGAGGACGTGAAGAGCGTCGGATCCGGAGGATCGGCGTACGTGCACGGGTTGTCAGGGTCGAACGCAGGGTCGCGCGTCCACAGCGCGCGCATCGTGCGCAGCGATGCGGTGTTGGCGGACTCGTCGGCGACAGCTGCACCGGTATTTACACCCAGGCGCGTGTGCCACAGCTCGACGCGACCCTTGGGCGAGGCCACGGCGTCGCGCGCGTGCGCGAACTGCGCATAGTGGTTGGGTGAGACCGTGAGGCGAAACGGCAGCTCGAGCGCGGTCTGCGTGGCCGTTGGCTCCTTCGGCACCGTCGGCGATAGGCCCGTGGCATGCGCCACGAGCGAGGCCGGTACGTTGGTCGGTGCCACCGACACACCCGACGCGCGCGCGATCGTGTCGCTGGCCGCCGCGCTGTGACTCGCCGACACTGCGGAGACGAAGGCGTTGGCGATCGCAGGGCTCGCCTGCGCGGAGCTGCCGAGGCTCGGCACGAGCGCAGGCTGCTTGATCAGCACCGCCGCGTACTTGGAAGCCGGACGCAAAAGCAGATGCGGCGTGTGAGGTGGCAAAGCGTTATCGGTGACCCGCAGCTCCCAGCTCGCACACGCGTCGAGCAGCGCCTTGGGCGTGTAGTCGAGCATCTGCAGGCCGGCTGGCGCGAGGAACGCGAGCCGGCTCTTGCCCGCGAGCCGCGCCTGCACGGGGCCCTTGGGAATCGAGGGCGCAGTGTCGAAGAGAGTCTGCTCGTAGATGTGCTGTGGCGCGTGCGTCACCACCATGTACGCCGGGTCGTTCGACTTGCGCTCGAGCGCCAGCCCCGACGCGCTTTGCGTGAAGTTGTAGAGCTCGATATGCAGATGCAGCAGATCGTCGCGACGCTTCAGCGTGGTGGTGAAGTCGGGCTTGAGCGCGCCTGGCAGCTTGTCGGGTTCGCACGAGCAGCCGCCGACGCCGACGCTGCCGGTCAGCCGAAACGCCGAGGACACGCCCACCCATTTCAGGAACGTGCGTCGCGAGAACGGCAACGACTTGACCAGCGCCCCGAGCGACGGTGAGCGCGGATCGTCATGAGATGAGTCCGACATCGAAGCCTCCCCGGCCGATGCGATGGGTTACCACAAGCGCCGGCATCCTACACCCGCCGCACAGCGGCAACCATGACGAGGACAGACGGTGGTGGGTAACTTTGAAGCCTCGTTGTATTCGTGAACGGCGAAATGGCAACGAAGACGACAGCGAGAGTTGTTGGCCGACGGCGCTTGGGGGCCTTCTGGGTGTGTGCGCGGGGACGGTCGGCTTGCATGACTGTGCATCGATCGCTAACTGCCGGGGCGCTCAGGGTCGGCAGGTCACTCTCGGGCTCGGAGAGTGTCCTCGGCACTGCCGCCGCGGCTTCGCAAGACGCGCGGCAGGCCTGCGAAACGAGCCCGAGAGCGACCTGCCGACCCCGAGCGCTTCAATGTCATGGATGAGTGAGCAGGCGGAGCGACGTCGCAACAAGTGTCGTCTCACGCCGATGACACGGTTGCTCGCAGTCTCTGCTGCCGATGCTCACGCCGAGCTAGCTCACGCTGACGTCGACATGGCCAGATGGCGACTGGAGCGTGTTGGGAGGGCGGGTCGCTGCCGGGCTCGTTTCGCAGGCCCGAGACGCCTCGTGCGAAGCTGCGGCGGTCGTGCCGAGGAGACTCTCCGAGCCCGGGAGCGACCCGCCCTCCCAGCACGCCCCGGCAGGTTGCGGTGACTGCTTCGTCACGAGCACTTTCTTGACAACGCCGCGCGGCCGACTCTACGGTCCAAACGATCAGCGTCTCCGGCGTGGGACAGCTGAGCCCACCATGGCTGCCGTGCAAATCGCGTTCGACTTCGACAGCAGCCGCGCGGACGCAGCGCGCTTCGGCTGGGGCTGGCTGCGCAAAACGCCTGCGCCCAGCCCTGTCGCAAGCACGCCCCTGCCACGTGCACCCGTCACGGCGAGCAGCAGCCCGGCGCGCGCGCAAGACACCACGCGGCGGGAAGCCAGCGCTCCGGCGGCCGCGACGGATCACGAGCCACACACCACGCTCGGCCTCGAAGCCCAGCTGCGCGCCAGCCTGGGCCGCGCGCTGCGGCTCACGCTCACCGACAACCGCCGCACCATGATCTCGCTGCGCAAGCGCCCGGGCTTCACCGAGTTGCGCCTGCACCACATGTTCCTGCGTGCCGACGCGAGCACGGTCGCGGCGCTTTGCAACTACGTCGGCCACGGCGATCGCGACGCCTCGCTCGTGCTCGGCCGCTACATCGAGCAGCACCGTGAGGGCATCCGCCGCCGCCCGTCGCGCGTCGCACAACTGTCCACCTCCGGCGTACACCACGATCTCTTGGAGCTGCTCGCGGCGGTCAACGGCAGCCACTTCGATGGCCGCGACGACGTGCGCATCACCTGGGGCCGCGACCCACAGACTAGCAAGCGCCGGGCGCGCCGCTCGATCAAGCTCGGCAGCTACTGCTCGCGCGACCGGCTGATCCGCGTGCACCCCACGCTCGATGCCGAATTCGTGCCGCGCTACTTCGTGGAGTACATCATCTACCACGAAATGTTGCATCACGTGCTGCCGCCGGTGGTGCGTGGCGGCCGCCGCCAGCTGCATGGCCGCGACTTCAAGCGCCTGGAGCAGCAGTTCCCGCTCTACGCACAGGCGCTGCGCTGGGAAAGCGACAACCTCGACCGCCTGCTGCGCCGATGAAGCGCAGCCAGCTGTGGGAGCTGTGCTTCGGCCTGCTGGTGGTCGGCACAGCGCTGCCGCTGTGGCTCACGCGCTACCTGCCGATCGAGGACCTGCCGCAGCACCTGGCCGCGGTGCGCGTGCTGCACAGCTACCACGACCCGCGTTTCGGCTTCGCGCAGTACTTCGAGCTGGGCCTCTCTCGCACGCAGTACCTGGCCTACTACCTCGCAGCAGACTGGCTCTCGTACCTGTTCGACCTCGAGCTTGCCAACCGCTTGCTGATCACGGGCTGCGTGGTGGCCACGGCCTATGCGCTGCGCTCACTGCTGCGCGCGCTCGGCCGCGACGAGCGCTATGCGCTGTTCGCGCTGCCCTTCACGTACAACGCCCACTTGATCCTGGGCTTCGTGAACTTCCTTTGGGCGATCCCGCTTTCGTTCTGGGGCCTGGCGTTGTGCGTGCGGCAGCGGCGCGAGTACCGCAGCTCGCGTGGCCTCGCGCTCGCTGGTGTCGCGCTCTTGTGTTTCTACTCGCACGTCGTGCCGTTCGCGCTGCTCTCGCTCGGCGCGCTGCTGATCGCCTTGCAGCGCGAGCTGCGTGCGACCGTGCGCATGCTCGTGCCGCTCCTGCCGGCTGGCGTCGCGGGCGTGTTCTGGGCCGTGCTGAGCCCCGCCGGTCAGGCCACGGTCACTGCTGCCCACGGCAGCACCAGCGGTCGAGTGCCGAGCTACCAACCCTGGCGCATGTCGTGGAACGATCTGCCCGGCTGGCTCACGGAAGTGCTCGGCGACCAGAGCGATCGCTACACTCTGCGCGCACTGGGCGCGCTGCTCGTGCTGGCGCTCGTGATCGGGCTATTTCGCAAGCGCGGCGCCGCTGCGAACGACGCGCTCGGTCGCAGCCTCACGCTGCGCCTGTGGGCGTTACCGCTGCTCGCGGCCCTGCTCTATTTCGTTGCACCCACCTCCTACGACTGGATCTGGCCGATCTCGCAGCGCTTTGGCCTGCTCGCCGTGCTGCTGCTGATCCCGGTGCTGCCGCGCCCGCCGCGCCACGCTGGGCACATGCTGATCGCGCTGCTCCTGGGCGTGACGCTGCTGCACACGCGCGCCGTCGCACAAGCCTTCCGCGGTTTCGACCACGACGAGGTGGGCGACTTCGACCAGGCGCTCGAGGCGATTCCGCCGCAGCAGCGTGTCGCAGGCCTCATCTACCTGCGCAGCTCGCGCTTCGTGCGCTTTTCGCCTTTCATCCACTACGTGGCCTACTACCAGGCGCGCAAGGGCGGCGCGGTGATGTTCACGTTCGCCGACTTCCCGCAGTCGCCGTTTCGCTTTCGGGAAGACAACCGGCCACCGCGCGTGCCACCGCGCTGGGAGTGGCTGCCGGAGCGCGTGCGGCCCATCCCCGACCTCGGCTGGTACGACTACGTGCTGGCGCGCGGCGGGCCGGGCCTGGTTGCGCAGCCGAGCCAGGGCTGGAGCGCCGTCTACCGCGGGCCGCTGTGGAGCGTGTGGAAGAAAGTGCGCTGAGCACGCGCTCCAGTCTATGCTTTGCAGGTGACGCAGCACACCGCTACGGCCGCCGATTCGCCCAAACGCGGGCTGTCCGAGGGCGCGCAGCTGTACGTGCTGTTCGGGCTGTGCGTGGCATGCGCGCTCGCGCTGTGTGTCGTCCCGCGCATGCTCGCGCCCAACGAGCTGCCGGCGCTGCGCTTGCCGCGTGCGCCGGTCCTGGCTGCGATCGCGGCCGACGAGCAGGCGCGCAAGGCCGCGCCGCGCACGCCCGCAGCGTTCGAGCTGGAGCGGCTGTATCTGGAGGACGGGCAGGCCGAGGACCGCTCGACCGAGTCCGTGCAGCAACGCGGTCACCGCCGCCGTCAGCTGCATGAGACATACCAACAGCTGGTGCACGAGCAGGGCCAGGCCGCCGCGCTCGCGATGCGTGCCCGCGCCGTGGAGAAGCTGGAGGCCGCGCTCGAGCTGCGTCTGCCCGAGGAACAGGTCACCAGCGTGATGGGCGTCTACGCCTACGCGCTGCAGAACTACCAGGCCACACGTGGTGGCGACGAGGTGGCGCCACACTTCGTCCTGCGCACGCTCTACAAGGCGCGCTGGAACTTGATGATGGGCCTGTCTCCCGACTTCGCCTTCGGCCCGATCGAGCTGCGCGCGTACCACGGCTGGCTGGCCCTGCATGCCGACAACCTCGGCTATCCGACGCGCATAAAGGCGCTCGACAGCTACGCAGCCGCCGGTGGGCCGCATGCGATCGAGGCCCATGCGGAGCTGCTCTTCCTGGCCAAGCAGTACGACCTGGCCGTGTCGCCGCTGCAGGTGGCCTACGCGAAGACCGGCAACCTTCGGCTACGCAACTACCTCGCGGGAGCGCGCTTCATGGCCGAGCAGACGGCCGAGCCGGCTCCGAGCCAGGGGACCGAGTCACCCAAATGATGCTTTTTCGGCCGAAATCGAGATGATCTCGATCAATTTTGGTGCGTGGCACGGGGCGGGCCGCGCTGCCGAAAACCGGCCAACCCGAGCCTACCTGGACAGCTCAGGCCTGATTCCGTAGGCTGGTCAGCACTTGGCAGCCCCTGCCAGGTCGGCCGCATTCCCTCCGATAGACGCCGCGCCGCCGCGACGCCGCGCCGCACGACGGGCGCCGGCCCTGATTCCCGGCCCTGATTCCCGGCCAGGGACCGCGTGTTTTCACCGAGGTTGTGGTGCACATCAATCTGCGCAAAAGCCTGTTCATCCTGCCGAACGCGTTCACGCTCTCGAGCATCTTCTGCGGGTTCTACGCCATCGTCCTGTGCGGCAACAACCCGAGCGAAGACGACCTCTACCGCGCCAGCCTCCTGATCATCTTCGCGATGTTCTTCGACATGATCGACGGACGCGTAGCGCGCATGACCCGCACGCAGAGCGCCTTCGGCATCCAGATCGACTCGCTCGCCGACGTGATCTCGTTTGGCGTGGCGCCCGCTCTGCTCGTCTACGCCTGGTCGCTCGCACCACTCGGGGGCCTGGGTATCTTCGCCTCGTTTGCCTACCTGGCGTGCGGTGCCATCCGCCTGGCGCGCTTCAACGTGCTGGCCACCGACACCAGCGGCCGACCCAAGAAGCCCAGCAAGTACATCCTGGGGCTGCCCATTCCGGGTGCTGCCGGCGTGCTCGTGTCGATCATCGCCGCCAACCACGCGGTGGGCGGTCAGCTGGCGATCGCGCGCGTGCCGATTGCGGCCATCATGATCGCGCTCTCGTTCTTCATGGTCAGCACGATCAAGTTCCGCTCGTTCAAGGACCTGCGCTTGACGTGGCGCACGGTCGCGCTGGTGATGTTCGCGGTCGGCACGGGCGTGGTGATGGCCGTGCAGCTGCACGTGGCCTTTGCGCTGTGCTGGATGCTCACGAGCTACGTTGCCATTGGGTTGGTCGAGACTATCATCGGTCTGTCACGCAAGCTGCGCCGCAAGGGCCAACGCGAAGAGAGCGACGAGCAGGCGCCGGCGAGCTGAGCTTCGCCACGACCGACGACCAGTGCTCTACCGACTGCGCGCGCTCGCTGTGTCTGGCTTCCACGCCACCACCGAAGCTAACGGCTTGCGCGGCGTAAGCACCGGTGAGCGCGCCCGTTGGGCCAGCTGAAGCTCGCGTTCCTTCAGGCAAACTCCAGCCACCCGTGGGCAAGCCATACAGCGCGCCCAGGCGCGCGCCGAGCGTGAAGAAGCCTCGACGACCGCGCTCGGCGCGACCGATCGGCACACGTCCATCGATGCCGAGCGTGAGCCCCACGAGCAAGCCGCCACGACTGAGCGTGATACTGCGCGCCGGAGCCTTGAGCACGTCGTCGAACTTGGCCGACTGCTCGTCGTTGATGTCGAGGCCCAGACCGTAGCCACCGATGCCAGCGGTGAGTGTGAACAAGAGCTGCGGACTGCGTACGAGCGCCAAGCCGAAGTCCGCCATGCCGAAGCCGCCACCGAAGTGCGTGCGCTGGTTGCCGGGTCCGTCGCCGCTGCCGCCCAGGATCGCAGCGCCGCGACCGCCGCCGACGAAGCCGCTCGCGAACACGGCATGACCCTCGCCGCCGATGATCGGCAGCATGCCGTCGATCCTCTGGTAGCCGTTGGCGGCGAGGCGGTTGTTGAGGGCGGACAGATCGAAGAAGCCTGGCCCCACCAGGAACTGGCCCGCGCCCTCGGCCGCTTCGCGCTGCGCGTCGTCTGGCTCACAAGGCGGCTGGGCGTCGGCGGAGGGCGGGTAACCACGACGGTCGAAGCCATCCGCCGCCATCAGCGGCGCAACGGCAGCTGGTGAGGGCGCGGCTGGCGGCGCAGTGGGTGCGGCATCGGGTGCGGCGGTGCCCGCGGGCACGAGCATCGGCGTTGCAGGCTGCGCTGCGCTGGTCGCGACTGGCGCGGCTTCGCCGCCTGCGGCCACGGCTGCCTGCGCCTGCGCGCCGGCGTGCAGCGCCACGGCAAAGGTCGCTGCAAGCCACGCCCAGACAAGGGCAGGACCGCGCGCGGAGCGGCGTTGCGTGCCAGCGCTCGTGTGTGCGCGCTTGCATGTGGAGGACACAGCTCGACCTGCGGCTGCGGTCATGACGAACCTCCGCTGCGCGCGACCGTTGCGGCTCCGACACAGGGCCCGCCCGCCGCGTCGCCGCAAGCTAAGTCCTCCACCGGTGTCGGCAAGGTACGACATGACGTATCGCAACGCGCTCGTCGATCGCGCATCGCGCGCGCGTTTGCCCCGTGATCTTGCGGCCCGTAAGCCGCACGTTGTCTGGCGATGCTGGAGTACGACGAACCGGTCTTCGAGGCCTCGCAGCTGCGCGCCACGCTCGACTCGCTACGCGAGGGGGTGCAGGTGCTCTCGCCCGAGTGGCGGTATCTCTACGTCAACGAGACTGCGGCACGGCAGGGGCGCAAGACACTACAGGAGCTGTTCGGCCACCTCATGCTGGAGTGCTTTCCTCAGATCGAGAGCACGCCGATGTTCCAGGTGCTGGCGCGTTGCATGCGCGAACGCCGTTACGAGCACTTCGACTACGAATGGCGCTACCCGGACGGCGCACGAACGTGGTTTCAGCTGCGCATCGAGCCCTGCCGCGAGGGGCTGGTCGTGCTGTCGCTGGACATCACGGAGCACAGGCAGCGCCACGCCGCCCAGCGTGAGCTCCACAAGTTGCAGGCGCTCGGGCGCCTGGCGGCGCGGGTCGCAAGTGACTTCGAACCCGTGTTCGAGCCGCTGCAGGCACAGCTCGATCTGCTCGCCGGCAAGCTCTCCCAGGATCCCAGCGCTCTCGATGTGCTCGGCCGCATGCGCACGCTGCTGGAGCACGGCACCGAGACGACCGAGCGGCTGCGCGAGCTCGGGCGGCAGACGCCGCATCCGGGCGCCGACATGGCCAACCTCAGCCAACTTGCGCACGAGGCTGCCGAGCTGTGCCGCATGCGCCCAAGCTCCTCACACGCCCCGGTGCGGATCCACGAGGTCTTCGATACGAGCCTGCCACTGGTGCACGTGAGCTCCCCAGAGCTGCTCTCTGCGCTGGTCAACTTGATGCTGAATGCGGGCGATGCGCTGCCGCGAGGCGGCAACATCACGTTGCGTACCGGCAACACCGAGCAGCGAGTATGGGTGGCCGTGGAAGACGACGGCGTCGGCATGACGCCCGAAGTCGAAGCGCGCGCGTTCGAGGCGTTCTTCACCACCAAGGGCGAGGCCGGCACGGGACTGGGTCTCGCGATGGTGTACGCGCTGGTGTCACGCCATGGCGGACGAGTGCAGCTGCGCACCGCGCCGGGCCAGGGCACGACCATCACGCTCTCGTTCCCGCAGGCGCGCATGACCGGCGGCTGAGCGTGCACGCGCCCGTCGCGCTCGCGCGCGGGCAAAGAAGGTGGCACGGGCCGAGCGACGGGTGTAGTACATGCGCCCGAGGTGAAGCCATGGACAACTTGAACCGACGTAGTCTTGGCACGTTGCTGCTCGCGCTTGCATTGCTCGCGGGCTGCAACAAGGAACAACCCGCAGCGCCTGCGCCTGCAGCGCCCGAGGCACCGGCCGCACCGGCGCCCGCGCCCACACCCGCAGCGGCGCCCGCAGCGCCGGTATTCGACGTGACCGCCGTGCAGCAGCGCGCCAAAGCCATGTTCGCGCCTCTGCCGGCCAGCATGCAGAGCGCGACCAACCCTTCCACCGACGCGCGCACCGCGCTCGGCCGCCAGCTCTACTACGAAACCCGCCTGTCGAAGAACCAGGACATCTCCTGCAACAGCTGCCACTCGCTGACCGACTACGGCATCGACGTGCGCACTCCCGGCGCCAAGACCTCGGTCGGTCACAAGGGCCAGCTCGACGGGCGCAACTCGCCGACGGTCTACAACGCCGCGTTGCACTTCGTGCAGTTCTGGGATGGGCGCGCAGCCGACGTGGAGGCGCAGGCCCAGAGCCCCATGCGCGACCCCGTCGAGATGGCCATGCCGACCGATGCGCACATCGCGCAGATGCTCAAATCCATCCCCGGCTACGCGCCGCTGTTCACGGCCGCGTTCCCGGACGACAAGGATCCGATCACGTTCGCCAACGCGGCCAAGGCGATCGGCGCGTTCGAGCGCAAGCTGGTCACGCCCGGTCGCTTCGACAAGTTCCTTGCTGGCGACGCGCACGCGTTGAACGAGCAGCAAGCCAAGGGCCTGGCTGCCTTCATGGACGCCGGCTGCATGGCTTGCCACATGGGCCCGCTGCTCGGCGGCACCATGTACCAGAAGCTGGGTCTGATGAAACCCTACCCCACCAAGGACCAGGGCCGCTTCGAGCAGACCAAGAAGGAGAGCGACAAGTTCTTCTTCAAGGTGCCGTCGCTGCGCAACATCGCCAAGACCGCGCCGTACTTCCACGATGGCTCGGTGGCGACGCTCGAAGAAGCGGTGCAGCTGATGGCCGAGTACCAGACGGCCGCGGGCAAGTGCAGCCCCGAGGAGCTGAAGGACGTGGTCGCGTTCCTCAACAGCCTGACCGGCGATCTGCCCACCGACTACATCAAGCCACCCGCGGCCCTGGCGTCGAGCAAGACCACGCCCAAGCCCGACCCCAGCTGAGGCGCGCGCGTGAGGCCGCCGCTCTTGCACTCTGTGCATCCATCACAAGCTACCGGGGCGTGTTGGGAGGGCGGGTCGCTCCCGGGCTCGGCAGAGTGTCCTCGGCACTACCGCCACGGCTTGGCTCGAGGCGCCTTGGGCCTGCGAAACGAGCCCGAGAGCGACCTGCCGACCCCAAGCGCCTCGGCAGCTCGCGATGAATGCTTAGAGCCGATCTCAATACCCGTTCGCGGCGGCTTTCGCGCGGGACGGCCCCCTCATGCCACCCGACCAGACGTCAGCGACGCGAGTGCGGGTTCTTGTAGACCGAGATGATGGGCACACCATCGTAGCGCAGCACATACACGGGCTTCACGCTGCCGTAGGTGGTCCAGATCTGCTCGTCGACCTCGATGAAGTGCTTCTCGTGGTGAACGATCGCGTAGTCGGCCTCGGCGATGTCGAAGCTCGCCACGATGTTGGAGGGTAAGAAGCCATCGCGGCTGAGCATCTGCCAGGACGTCCAAATCGTGTCGCAGATGTACACGCTGCCGCCTTGTGGCATGGCCTGCTTGAAGAACGGCACCAGGCTGCGTGTGGTGAAACCCCAGAACTGGCGATTCATGCCGTGGTCGGCTGCCCCGGGTACGCCGCCGGCAGCCGCCGTGTAATGAGAGAGACCGAAGGGGTGGCTGTGGGCGGTCTCGACCGCCGAAGGCAGCAGCAAGAGCGCACCGAACACCGGCGCGAACGAGCACCGCAAGGCCGCGCTAAGCCCCGAAAGACGCGGTTTCGCGAGTTCACATGTCAGCTGGAATGTGCGCCCGGCGAAGAGCGCGAAGAACGGATAGGCCGGAAACCAGTGCTTGGTGCCGCCGAAGATCGGTGTGGACGGAAGCGAGATGATCACCATCGGCGCGAGACAGCAGCCGAGCAGGAGCACCAGCGTTTGTGTACGATCGATCGGTGGCTGCGCCAAGGCGTCAGCGCTCGCGCGGGTCAGCAGCACGCGCAGCTGCCGCCACCACTGCCCAAGCTCGTGGCCGAGACCCGCGAGCGCCAGCCAGAGCGTGGTAAGCGGCACGGTGAAGAGCGTCATCACCCACGGGTAGGAGACCGGGAACGGCGGCCAGAAGTAGTTCACCCCGAAGTACTCCATGTTGTAGTACTCGTGGTGCATGTGGAAGGCAGCGTACTCCTGCAGCCGCAGCGCGGTGTCATGCCACAGCCACGGCCAGCCGCCGAGGAAGATCGGTGGACCGAGCACGGCCATGGCGTACAGGCCCCACGGCACGAGGCTCACGGCCGCGGCATGTCCGCGCTTGCGCGCATACAGCTCGGTCGCAGCGAGCCACACGAAATGCAGCGCGAAGATGCCCGGCAAGATCCAGGAGTTATGCTTGGTGAGCAACGCGAGGCCAAACACCACCCCGCTGATCGGCGCCCAGCGCCAGTCGCTGAGCGAACGGTAGTACGCATACGTGACACAAGTCACGGCGCAGGTGATCGGCACGTCGAACGCATCGAGGTGCGCGTGGTAGAAAGGGCGCGGCAAGAGCGCGTAAGCCAGCGCCGCGAACAGGCCGGCCGTGGGCCCGTACAGCCGCGTGCCGAAGATGTAGATGAGCCAGAGCAAAAGGCCCGCGCTCAGCATGCCGCCGAAGCGATACGACAGTGACTCGGTCGGGAAGATCTGCCACTTCTCCTGCGCGAGATGGCCGAGCGCAAAGAGCATCTTCGCCAGCGGTGGGTGCTCGTGATTGACGTGGAAGAAGTGATCGCTGGCACTGCGGGTCAGCGCCGTTGGCCGATCATGGGCGAGCAGCTCGAACCAGGAGGCGTAGTTGTTGGCCGCATCGACGTAGATGCCCTCGTCGCGCGACAGGCCGATGTCACCGGCCGTGTGCCACAGCAGCGTGATGTAGAGCGCGCACAGAACCAAGCCCACGAGGTGGTCGTGTGCACAGGCCGGGCGGCCGCCACTCGCGAAGATCTGCCTGCCGCCGAGGTTCATGGCACCCCCTGACTGGTGGTCTGACGCGTGGTTGCGGACCAGCAGAACGAGCGGCGGTCGGGCTCGTGCGCTCGCACTTCCACACGTACTTCACCGCGTGCACCGGGCGCCTGCGGGCTGGTCGCAATGACCAGGCGCTTCCAGCCATCGCCGTCTTCGTGGACCATGCCGCCGCGCCGCTCACCGTCGATGAAGATGTCGGCGCGCACGGGGCCGTGATCGCGCATGCGCTCGTGCTCGTAGTACAGGCCTGCGTAGAACACGAGCTCGCTGCCCAGCGGCACGTCGCTCCACGTCACGCTGATCGGGTCGTCGCCCGCGGCGTGCTGCCAGATGCAGTGGCGTGGCGTGATCTCGAGATCTTCGGTGACGACCGGCCCGACGACGAGCCAGGGCCGGCGCGGATCACAGTCGAAGCGCTCGGCCAGCGGGAAGAGCACGCCGCGGCCGAGGCCACCACCATGCGGCACGCCACCGCGGTGCAGCGGGCAGTCGCGCACGTGGCCGCGTTCCTCGATCGTGGCGTGCGCGCGCAAGAGCGTGTCCGTGAAGTCGAAGAGCACGGGGCTCTTGCCAAGCGCATAGCGCAACACTCGCACGCGACCAAAGTCGCGCTGCAGCTCGGGGGCACGCTTCGATGCATCGACCGGCAGCGCGCCGCGCGTGCTCAATACCCACATGCGCTCGTAGCGAGCGTCGTCGCTGCGGCCCGCCATCGAGAGTGGAATGCGGTCGCCGAGGTGCAAGCGCAGGATCGGATCGGCCCAAGCCGGCGCCACGGTGATCAAGTCGCGCGCATGCAGCTGCTTTCGTACGAAGTCAGCGGCGGCGCGGAAGTCGGCGTCGGGGGCCACGCGGCTCACGATCAGCGCGTGCGCGCCGAGCTCGCCCAGCGGCAAGAGCACGAGCAAGCACAGCCAGGCTCGCGAGCCGAGAAAGCGCATGGAAACGGGCAGCCTACCATGCGAAGTGGGGGTTTCAATGCTCACGAAGAACCTCGAGAGGGCGGCAGAGAGAGAGCTTCTGGTGGCGAACGGCGCGTTGGGGACGGGGAGCTGGGCGGGGGACGATCAGCTTGCAAGAGCGGCGGCCGCGAACGCTGGATGGCGTTTGCGCTCGCCGCGCAAGCTGATCTCGTCTCGTCGCGCCAAGTGGGCGCCCCACTTCAACGCCCACTTGTCACGCCGAGACGCCCCCGCCCAGCTCCTCGTCCCCAACACGCCTCAGGTCAACGAGGCTTCCACGGGCTCGACAGCGAGATCGTCGATTACAACACCATGTTGTATCGACGCGCGCTTCGGAAAAGCGAGCCCGCTGCCACTCGCCGGCCGATTGGCTGAGCGGGCGAGCTCTGGTATGAAGCGCAGATGCCGCAAGCCGAGCGCAGCCTGCGTCTGTTCTGGGCGGTCGTGCCACCGGTCGAGGTGCGGCACGCCGTGGCCCACGCGCTGGCGCACGCGCCGGCCACTGTCCTGCCACGCGGGCTGCGCATGGTCGGCCAGGACAACCTGCACTTCACGCTGCACTTCCTGGGTGCCGTCAAACCGGAAACGCTGCCTGCGCTCGAAGCTGCAGGCCAGGTCGCGGCGGCGGCGGTCAGCGCGTTCGAGCTGCGAGTCGGGGGACGCGGCGCGTTCCCGCGAGCCGAGCGCGCCAAGGTCGTGTGGCTCGGCGTCGAGCACGGCGCTGGACCACTGTGTGCGTTGGCGCAGCAGATCACCGACGCCGACGTCGCGCTCGGCTTCCCGCGCGAGCCGCGCGCATTCATGCCGCACCTCACGTTGGCGCGCCTCAAAGAGCCCGCCCCAGTCCGCGAGCTGCTGCACGCGCTGCAAGTACCCGAGCTCTGCTTCCATGTGGACGCGCTCTCGCTCATGCGTTCGCACTTCCGCAGCGAGGGCGCGCGGTACGAGCAGCTCGTTCGCTTGCCGCTGCGCGTTGCCTCGCAGCCCGAGCCCGCATAGTCTGTGGCCGTGTCGACGATCGATCCGGCCCTTTCGAAGCTCGAGCAGGCGCTGGGCAGCGGCCGCGTGCTCACCGACGCCGAGGTGCTCGCGAGCTACGCCGTGGACGAGAGCGAGGTGCCGCCGCATCCGCCGCAGGCCGTGGTACGCGTGCGCGAGGCGAGCGAAGTCGCTGCCACCATGCGCATCTGCGCCGAGCACGGCGTGCCTGTCACGCCACGCGCCGGCGGCACCGGTCGCACGGGTGGCGCTGTGCCGATGGCAGGTGGCGTCGTGCTCGCGTTCGAGCAGATGAACCGCATCAAGGGCATCGAAGAAGACGACATGATCGTGGTGCTCGAACCGGGCGTGATCACCGGCGAGCTGCATCGCGCCGTCGAAGCGCAGGGCCTGTTCTATCCGCCGGATCCGAACTCGCTCGCAAGCTGCACGCTCGGTGGCAACGTGGCCGAGAACGCTGGTGGGCCGCGCGCGCTACGCTATGGCAGCACGCGCGACTACGTGCTGGGCCTGCGCGTGGTCACCGCTGACGGCACGCAGCTGTCGGTCGGAAAGCGCACGGTCAAGGGTGTCACCGGTTACGACCTCACGTCGCTGCTGGTCGGCAGCGAAGGCACGCTCGCGATCACGACCGAGATCACCTTGAAGCTGCTGCCCAAGCCCCAGGCGATCGCCACGATGCTGGTGTTCCTGCCGGATCTGCCCGCGGCGGGCCGTGCCGTGACGCGTGTGCTGCGCGCAGGCCTCTTGCCCCGCTGCCTGGAGCTGCTCGACGACGCGACGCTCGCGATCGTGCGTCCCGAAGCCTCGATGCCCATCCCCGAAAGCGCGCGCGCGATGCTCTTGATCGAGCTGGACGGCGACGAGATCGCGCTCGAAGGTCAGCTCGAGCGCGCAGGCGCGGCGGTCACGGATGCCGGTGCGACCGACGTGCTGGTCGCACGACACAGCGGTGAGCGCGACAAACTCTGGGCAGCGCGCCGCGAGCTGTCACGCGCCCTGCGCAAGCGCGCGCGCTTCAAGCTCGCCGAAGACGTGGTGGTGCCGCGCTCGAAGATCCCGCAGCTCATCGATGCCTGCCGACGCATCTCGGAGCGTCACAAGGTCCACATGCCAAGCTACGGCCACGCCGGCGACGGCAACATCCACGTGAACTTTCTGTGGAACGATCCGGGCGAGGAGCCGGCGGTGCACCGCGCGATCGAGGCCATGTTCAAGGAAGTGCTCGCGCTCGGCGGCACGCTGACCGGTGAGCACGGGATCGGCGTGCTGAAAGCACCGTATCTGCCGCTCGAGCAGAGCGCGGAGCTGATCGCGCTGCAAGAGCGCGTCAAAGATCTCTTCGATCCCAAGCACGTGCTGAATCCCGGGAAGATCTTCCCGGCGCACTTGAAGCTTTTTCACGGGGCTTGTTAGGGAGACTTGCGAAGGCGGCTGGGGCGCGCGGGTCCGGGAGGGGGCTCTCGGGCTCAGACAGTCCTCGGCCAATCGCGCTGTCCACCGGGCAATCGCAGTGCTCGGGCCTGCGGAACTCGCCCAAGAGCCCCCTCCCGGACCCGCGCGCCGCGTCACTGGTGCCCACTGGTTCGTGAGTCGTTGGTGCAACGAGCAGGCCTGCGGTGCAGTCGTTCGGTGACAGTCGGCAACTGCCACACCGACCACTGGCTGACGACCAACACGCGCCTCCGGCACACGAGCTCACAGCCAGCGCGTGCGACGCCGCGCGTGGAGCGGGAGGGTCGCTGCTGGGCGAGTTCCGCAGGCCTGATCACCGCTACTGGCCGGTCCACAGCGTCACGCGCCGAGGACTGTCTGAGCCCGGCAGCGACCCGCCCGCCCCACGCGCCCCGTCAGCTCACACTCTGCATCTCTCGAGTCGCGCTCAGAAGAAGTACGAGCTGATCCCGAGCTTGCGTTCGAGCTCGATCAGATACTCGAGGAACGACTCGTCGCGCTCGAGGTCGGCGCGCAGCTGTGTCAGCTGCGCATCGGTGTCGGCGCTCTTCGGCAAGGCTGATAGATCCCGAATCCGCGTCTGCCGGTCGTAGAGCCTGCGTAGCAGCTGATAACCCACCTGCTGCTCGTCGAGCGTGCCGCTGCCCGTTGGATCGATGGTGACCGCCACGTACGAGGTGTGCAGGCGATCGGACTCGAACACGATGTAGTCCGGCTTGGCGCAGCCCGCCTGGCCGTAGCCGCAGGTCGCGGTGCCGTCGGGCCGCTTGTCGGGGATCGTGTAGCCGTCGCCGCTGCCAAGCTTGAACACCAGGAGGCGCTGCTCGAACGAGGTGTCGTAGAACACCGGGAAGTTGCTGAGCGCTTCGATGGTCGCGATGTCGCGCAGCACCTCGGTGTCGCTGCCGTCGATCGCCGGCTGCGGATAGGTGGTGTCTTGATTCGCGCGGGTACCGTTGAAACCCCGAAAGGTGCTGAGGTAACTCAGCTGGTGGCTTCCGTCAGCTGCAACCGTGAGCCGCGGCGCATATGCGCGCGGGTCGCGCATGATCAGCCCGCCAAACATGTCGACCACCTCCTGCTGGAAGTAGTCGAAGAAGTTCACGTAGAAGAACTCGTCCACCTGGTAGGTCAGGCCCCAGTCGCGCTTGCCGATCGCCTGGATGGCGAGCAGTTTGTCGAGGAAGGTGCCCGCGCGATCGAGCCGGAAGTAGCCGTTCTGGCCGGTCTGGTACTCGCTCCACAGGTAGTAGCCCTGGCCCAGCCCGAGCTGCAGGTCGGTGCCCGAAGCGGCGGGATCCGGGCTGATGTGCCGATACACGTTGTCGAGCGCATCGAAGTCGTACGAGCCAACGTCGGGAGCGCCGATGATCTCGCCGAGCCAGTCGAGCGTGGCTGCGGATGCGAAGAGCTGATCGTACATGCCGAGCGGTGCCAGGCTGCGCCGGTAGGCCGCGCCCTCGTAGCTCTGTCGGAAGAACATGTGCTGATAGATCTTCACCGCGTCGACCACGTTCGGGTAGGCCGCGCCCTTGCTCGGGCCCGCCGCGCGGTAGTTGCGGAAGTACGCGCGGGGGTAGCGCTCGCGGAAGCTGCGTCGGTAGTGCTCCACCACTTCCTGGAACGACTCGCCAGCGTCGAAGGTAGTGCACCACGAGAGATCGGTCGCGCGGTTGTCATGGCAGTAGAGGTAGTTGACCGGCGCGTACTTCGCCGTCTCGGTGCTGCGCCGGTAGGCCGTGCCAGCGCTGTATGCACTGAAGTCGTCGTAGAAGCTCGAGCACAGGCAGCCGCCGGGATTTTCGCAGTGCGCGACCACACCGGGCAGCCTTGGGTTACCGACGCAGCGCTGCGCAACGGGTTGGAACGCGGTGGTGTCGCGCCCCGCATGCTGTGGACAATCGCTGTCGGTCTGACAGCTCTCGCCGCCGCGGTAATACGTCCACAGCTCGCGCCGATGCAGGTCGGGACGCTCGAGTCCCTGCAACGAGAGCGGCAGGCTGGCGTTGCTGGCAACCGCTGGATCTTGCGTGGGCGTGCCGGTCGTGTAGGCCTCGATGCGGGAGAAGTAGCTGAACGCTGCTGCTGCGCGATCGTAGCGACCCAGCCCCGAGTAGTCCGAGAGGTCGCCGTTGTAGTCCATCACCGACGAGCTCATCACGTTGCCGGCACCAGCTTGTAAGCGCTCGTCGCGTGCGGCGCGCAAGTCGCGCCCGAAGCGCTGTGCTTCTTCGCCGGTCACGTCGCCGTCGCCGTTGCCGCCAAGCTGCGGATCGTCGTAGTCGAGGTAGCTCGGCAGTGGCGTGCTGGTCGCGAGCGCAAAATAGGCGTCGTGGTACTGATTGCGATCGAGACTGCCTGCGAAGTTGTGGCGCAGGCCCATGGCGTGACCCATCTCGTGCAACGCGATGGCCTCGAAGTACGCCTGCTGCATGCGCAACGAAGCCTCCGCCAGCGGCCGGCCTTTGAAAGCATCGGCGTAGTACCGGTAGTACTGCGAGTTGTAGAGCGCGTCGTCGACCACATCCATGTTGCGGCTGGCCATCGCGAGCCGGCGTTGCCGCTCGGCTTCGAGCTGCTTCTGGGGCGCGTCGAGCGCCGACAGACCCGACACCGGCGTGGTGTTCGCCGCGCTGCTCTGCGCGGGAAATTCGGCTTCGGCGGCGAGCGCGGCTGAAAGCTGCTGGTCAGTGGGTGAGCCGACGAGATCCGTCTTGCGACCCGACAGGATCGCCGCCCGGCCATCCTGCCCCTTGAGCTTCGCGAGCTTGGGCTGCAAGCGATTCATGCGCGCGAGCAAGTCTTTCCACGCGTCGACCTGTTGCAGCTTCGGTCGCGAGCTGTCGCGCAGCTCGTTGCCGGCCGAGCTGACGGCCACCGCCGTCACCGGATGCTCCACCTTGCCCAGGCGCGCGAAGTAGCCACGCACGTTCTCGGCTGTGAAGTAGCGATCCTCGGGCACCTCGCCGCGCAGCACGGGAAAGAGCTGAGAGGCCATGGTGCCCACGTTCTCGAGACTCTCGGCGGCGACGATCGCGTTGGACACGATCAGCTCGCCGTTCTTCGGGTCGCTCAGCGGTTGGGTCACGCCGGCGAACGGCGCACCCCCGTGCTGGATGTGAACCAGGAAGTGCTGGCGCAGATCACCGATCTCCTCGCACGCCGCACCACCGCCGTCGTCGCACGAGTTCACCTCCAGCGTGAGCAGACATTCGCTGCCACGGAAGTGGTAGGCATAGGCCTGCGCCGGGCGGTAGTCGCCGTACTGAGTCGGGTGCGCGATGTCCGCGGGGCCTTCGACGTAGCAGTCGTACGGGTTGGGCACGCCGCGCGCCTTCGCCGCCTTGGGTGACTCGAAAGGCTCGTAGTCACGCCGGCAGGTGCCCGCGCTCGCGTCGGGCGAGCCGCAGTAGCAGAACGCCGTGGGATCGCTCTTCTGACAAGCCACTCGGCCCTGCTTGGCGAGATCGGCGGTGCAGACCTTGCTGCGGTCGTTGTCGCAGCTCTTCTGATCGATCGGCAGGCTGCCGCGCACGGCTCGCTCGCCACGCATCAGCGCTTCGTTCCACTGCGCGACGGTGTCGAACGCGCGGCGCACGAGGTAGGGCGGGAAGTGCGGACTCAGGCGGTAAGCCACCGCGCGCGTGGGTCGTGAGCGCGGCGCGATCGTGCAGCGGTGCGCGGCGGGATCACAGACCGAGCCCTGGACCGCCAGGCAGGCATCGAGCACCTGGCTTTGGGTCTTGCACTGCGCGGCAGGCTTGTGGGCCGTGCAGCCATCGGCTGCGGTCTTCTGAGCACCACAGCTGCCGTAGCGGCTGTCGCACTCCCAGTCTTCGACGCAGCGCTGATCGCTCAGCGAATCAGCGTAGAGGTTGTGGCGCGACACGAAGAAGCTGAGAAAGTCGGTCTCGCCCTGATCGGCCGTCAGCCCGCCGACGCAGATGTCCTGCTCCTTGCGGCAGGTCGTGGGATGGCCCGAGGCCACGCACTGTTTCTCGCGACGGGCGGCGTTGTCGCACGCGCCACCGTCCCCGCAATCGCTGTCCTGCGTGCAGTGTTTGTGCTGGCTGGCGATGTCCTGGCCGCCGCCCGCGTAGGTGGTCTGGTTCGAGCGAAACAGGCCGAAGTGATCGAACTCGCGATTGGTCTCGGTCTGCGCGGCGTACTCGTGCCCCGGCGGGACGCGCAGAAACGAGTTGCGCATCGTGGCCGTGACCGACGAACACACCGCACCCGGCTGCGTGAGGCACGAGCTACCCGGCGACCACACTTCTTGTGTCACGAAGGACATGTAGTGAACCGTGTCGCCGGCGTCGCTGGGCCACTCGGCGTGCCGAGCGTAGCCAGGATCTTCCGACACCTTCACGAATTGCGGCTGGTACGAAGCCGGTAGCTCCGGATGACTGCCTGCCTGCACGAAGAAGGGCGCCGGCTCGTGCTTGAAGCTCGTGAACAGCTCGTTGGCCTGCACGTCGTTCGCGACGAACTGGGTAAGCAGGTTCTGCGACCAATCCACGCGCATGAGCTTGCGGTCCTGCCAGTGCTGGTCGCTGCTGTTCTCCTGCGTGACGTTCGTGGTCTCGCCGGTGATGTCGTCGTAGCTCTTGCGCACGTCGGCGTGCGCTTCGATCTTGAACACCGCCAGCGGCTGGCCCAGGAAGTCGGGTGATTGCGCATCGGTGTTGCCACCGGCGACCAGCTCGAAGGCGCGGTAGGCGAAGAGGTAGTGCTCGTCGATCACCCAGCGGATGCGCGCGATCGGAAACGAGTACTGCGGCTCGCCCAGCACCGACGTGCCGCCGCGGTTGTAATCGAGGCCGTAGTCGGTGGACATCGAGCCGGTGTACGGCGCCATGGCGCTTTCGCTGCTGAACACGAACGCCTCGTCGTAGCTCACGTCGATGGCCGTGCTCGAGTACCACCACTCGCCCTCGAAGATCTTCTTGTCGACGAGGTTCGGTTGCACCTGGTTGACGGGCTTGGGCTGCGCAGAACAACCGAGCAGGCCGTGTACGGACCCGAGAGCGAGCAGAGCGCAGAACGTGAACGGCAGGCGATGTCGACGCTTGTGCATGGCCTTGCTCTCAGTGCGCGTAGTACGCGACGCCCTGGATTCCGTAGCTGCGTTGCAGCTGAATCATCTGGTTGAAGAACGACTCGAGGTCCTGGATGCGCGAGTCGACGCGCGTGATCTCGTCGTCGACACCCAGCTTGGTCGTCGGCAGCTGGTAGCCGAGCGCCGTGAGCGCGGCGCGCTCGGCGCTGCTGAGGTTCGTGAGCGCGTAGGGCTTCTTGCCATCGCGCACTTTGTGCAGCGCGGACAGCTCGAGGTCGAGGTCGTGGGCTTCCTTGACCATGGCGAAGCCGATCGAGGTCTGAGCGCCGACGCTGCCGCTGGGCTCCACCTGGAAAGCGATGAACGTACGCCGATAGCGCGGGCTGGCGTAACGAACGAAGTCCTTGCCCTCCTGCGCATCGGGGGCGGGATCGAAGCAGTCGGCCTGGCCGACGATGCAGATGAAGAGCTGGTTCTCGAAGGTGGTATCGAAGTAGACGGGGAAGTCGGACAGGCCGTAGATCGCTGCGTAGATCTGCAACGTGATGCTTCCGCCTCCGTCGAGCACGGGCAAGCCGGCGTAGGTGACGTCTGCGGGGTTGGGGCGGCAAGTGGCAGCCGTGCTGCAATCGCCGCGGTAGAAGTCCATGTACTGCAGGCGCGGCTTGTTGCAGCCGGGCGGCGACGGGATCGGATCGTCGCAGACCACGCGCGGCATGTACGAGTGCGGGTCCTGGCGAATCATGCCGTTGAAGATCTGCTGCATTTCGTTCGGGAAGATGTCGTAGAAGTTCGCGTAAAACGCGACATCGCGCGTGTAGTCGGGCGAGGAGCCGCGCTGCGTGAGCAGCTCGATGACGCGTGCCTTGTCGAAGAACGAGCCCACGCGCTCCAGGCGCTCCACACCGGTGAGCCCGGACTGGTAGTCAGAGTAGAGATAGCGCCCCAGGCCCAGCGGCACCGTGAGATCCGCGTTGGCGGCGGGCTGCGTGCTCGGACGTAGATATGTATCGGTGGGCGCGTTGTAGACGTAGTCGCCCGTGTTCGGCTGCGCGAGGATGCGCGCATAGAAGTTGAGGATGTCCGTGGTGGCCAGGAAGTGATCGTCGAAGCCGAAGGCGCCCTGCTCGGTCTTGAACGAAGCGTCGTTCAGGTATCGGTAGACCAGGTTCTGGTACACGTTCTGCAAGATGTTCATGCGCCGTCCGAGCAACGCATCGGCGTAGGTGCTGGAGCTGAAGTTCTTGCGATAGCGCCGGAAGGCGGAGAACAGGTACATGCGATCGTAGGAGTCCGCGACGTTGCGCACCATCTCGCGGTAGCTGTCACCCTCGTCGAAGCGGTTGCACCACGCGAGCGTGCTGTCGGCGCGCTCGTCCGTGCAGAAACGATAGCGCAGCGGCGCGAGCTTGCCGCCCTTGGCGGCCTGGCCAGCGAGATCGTCGTCGAGGCTCGAGCAGATGCGCGCGCTCTTGGTGACAGGGTTTGGCACGCAGTGTTGCGTCAGCTCGGCGCCGAGGTTGTCATCGAGTAACTCGCTGCTGCGCGTGCCGCCCATGGAGTACGGGCAGTCGGCGTCGTGCGCGCACGTCTCTCCGCCCTGGTAGTAGTGCAGGAGCGTGCGCGCTGTGTCGTGGCTCGCGGGCCCGTCGTAGGCCTCGATCAGATCGCCGTAGCCGAAGGCGATCGCGGCTCGATCGTAGCGGCCCAGCGGCTGCAAGCGCTCGTACCAGTTGGCCGTGTACTCCATGACCGAAGAGCTCATCGCACCGTCGATGCCGAGCAGCTCGCGATGCGCGCGCGCCGCTTCGTAGTCCGTTTCGTACGCCAGTGATTCGCTCGCGGAGAGCCCGACCGTGCCGTCCTTGTCGTAGACATCCGGGCTCGGCAGCGGGTAGCGCGTGGCGATGTCGTAGTAGGCCTGACCGTAGTGCTGGCTGTCGGCGCTGGCGCCGAAGTCGTGACGAAGCCCGAGGCAGTGCCCCATCTCGTGCAGCACCGTCTGCCGGAACAAGAGCTGGTTGACCTCGAACTGCAGACGCGCGCGCGGCCACTTGGCGTGACGGCTGACGAACCATTGCACCGAGTTGTCGGTGTACTCGCTGGGCATCTCGACGTTGGCGAGCGAGAAGCGATCTTCACGGTCTTTCTGGGCCGCGAGGCGGTCGTAGATATTGGTGCGCAGCGGCGAGAGCTGATCGAGCTGCGCCGCCGTCAGCTGCGAAGGATCGAGCGTTTGCGGCAGCCCATCGCTGGTCGGCGCATCCAGCCCGGCCACCAACCGGCGCTCGAGGTCCGTGCCCAGCAGCGTTTGCTTGCGATCGGTGAGGATCGCCTGTCGGCCGTTGGGGCCGGATAGGCGCGACAGACGCGCACCGGCGGCCTGCATGCGCTGGTCGATCTCGGCGCGCGTCTGCGCCGCGAGCGCACCGTTCTTCGCCGCCAGGTTCAAGCCCACGCGTGGACGCGCGGGCTGATCCACGCGACCGAGGTTCTCGAAATAGCCGCGCACGTCCTCGCCAATCTGGATCTGCAGGTCGGTGCTCTTGCCATTGATCAGGTCGTACTGCTGCAGGGCCGACGTGCGATAGCTGTCGAGCGCGGGGCCACCGATGTTGGCGTCGCCCGCGATGGTCTCGCCCGTGACCGGATCGCCGCGCAGGGTCGCGATGCCCAGAAAGCCCGTGCCCGGCTGGTCCACGTAGCTCAAGAACTTGAAACGCAGGTCGCCGCGCTGTTCGCAAACGAGCCCGGCGATCTTCCCGCCTTGCTCCGCGACATTTGCGCGGTTGCAGGTGTTGGGCCGCAAGATGTTCACGCACTCGTCACCGACGAAGCGCGCGTGGAACCACGGATTGAAGGCCGCATCGGCCAGCGCCGGATCGTTCAGGTTGATCTGCTTGACCTCGGGCGGAGCCTCCACGTAGCAGCGGTACGGGTTCTGCGTGCCCTTGGGTAGCTGGTCCAGAGGCAGGAACGGATCGTAGCGACCCGCACAGCTCGGGTTGATGACCTCACCGCTGCCCGGATCCTTGGTGCAGTAGCAGTACGCGTCCGGATCCTGGTTCTGGCAGTCGACCTTCGGATACACCGCCGGCGTTTGCCCGCGCAGCTTGCGCACGGTCTCCATGAAGATCTCGTTCCACTCGCCCGCCACGTCGAAGGCCGAGCGCGCCAGGTGCGCCGGTAGCTCGGGCGTGGTGTACCAGACGATCTTGCGCACCTGCCGCTGCGCGTAGGGGATCGGCTCGCCCTTGTCGTCCTTCCACTGCATCCACAGGTTGTGACGGTTGATCGCGTAGTTCTTGAAGTCGGTGAGCCCGTAGGCGGGATCGGCCGGGCTGCCATTGCTGCGATCGACAGTGGGCTGCTCGAGGCGAAAGTAGCCAAAGTGATCGAAGCGCGTGTCGACGTAGTCGACCGGCTCGTACTGTCGCTTGCTGCTGACCTTGAGGAAGCTCGTGCGCACGTAGCTGACGATGCTGCTGCACGGTGGCGCATCGCTGTAGAGCTTGGCCGTGCACCAGTTCACCATCGCGCCGGTCTCGGGGTCCTTCACCTGCGCGGGTGAGAGCACCTCCTGGCTGACGAAGCTCATGTGGTACAGCTCATCCTGCTCGTAGTCGGCGGCAAGATCGCGCTCGTAGTCCGGGCAGCGCGGGTCGCCCACGCCGTCGCAGCGCATGCGCTGGAACTGCGGGTTGTACGAGGCCGGAAAGCGCGACGCATCCTGCACGTAGAGGTCCGTGGGCTCGCGCGTGTAGTTGCCCAGGAGCTCGCTCAGGTTCTGCGATTGACCGAAGTAGCCCGGCAAGAGGTTCTTGGACCAGTCCACGCGCATGAACTGCCGCTCGTACCAGGCGCGATCGGTGTCGTTCTCGACGATCACATTGCGCTGCTCGCCGGTGCTCGGGTTGTACTCGCGCCGAATGTCGAAGTGCTTTTCGATCCTGTAAGCCGCAACGGGCGAATCGAAGGGGTTCTCCGAGGCGTCGCTCTGCCCCGGCGCCGACTTGCTCTGCCCATCGCCGCCCTGCACGAGCTGGTAGTCGCGGTACGCATAGAGCGTGTGCTCGTCGATCACCCAGCGAATGCGTGGCAGGGCAGTGAAGGCCATGGCCGAGTCGCTGGCGATGTCACCCGGGTAGGTGCCCAGCCCCGAGGCCTCGTAGTCCACGTCGACCACGGTGCGCGACATGTACCAGGAGCCCTGGAAGATCGCCTTCTCGACGACGTTCACGCCCACGCGGTTGATCGCCGCGCTGGGCTTGCCGCAGCTGATGGCGGCAAGACACAGACACGACCACAGTGACCACGTCCGGACCGAAATGAGTCGCATCCTGGTTTGCTCCCGAAGCGACCCTTGTACCCGATCGAGGAGAAAACCTCACCTTGGCGGCGGCTCAGCGCGCGACCGAACAGCGCCCGCCACACTGCCGGCCCGAGCGCTGGCGCGCGGCGCCCGTCAGCGCCGCTTCTTGCCGCCCGGCACGCGCGTGTTCTTGCTGTCGATGGCCTTGCGGGCCAGGGCCACCAGCGCGAAGGGATCGATCGGCTTCACGAGAAAGCCGTCGGCACCCAGGGCCGAGAGCAGGTGCCAGTCGGGGGCACCTCCCGAGGCGGTGACGACGACGATCGGCAAGCTGTAGTGCGCGCGCAGCGCCGCGGTCAGTTCGACCCCGTTGAGGCCAGGCATGTTGAGATCGATGACGGCGAGCGAGGCCGGCTCGCGATCGCAGGCCGCCAGCGCGGCTTCGCCATCGGCCACCAGCTCGATCTGCGCGCCGGGGAAGCCGTAGGCCAGGGCCTCGGAGGCGAGCTCGAGGAAGTCGGCGTCGTCGTCGGCGACCACGATGCGCAACGCATTGTTGTATCCGGCGGTGATCGACTCACGGGCCTCGAGCAGCGCGCGCCGGAAAGCGTCGGCGCTCGGCGTGCGCGTCACGGGGTCGAAGTGGAGAGCCTTGAGCAGCGGCGCATCGAACGCCGTGGTGAGCTCCGATCGCAGCTGACTGGGCAGCGGGGCGCGAGCGCCGCTGTGTACGAGCAGCATGTCGGACGTGGTCTCGATGTCGAAAGGCGGATGGCCAGTGAGCATCTCGAACGCGATCACACCCAGCGCGTAGATGTCGGCGCGCTGCACCAGCTCGTGCGGCAGGTCGGTGCGTGCGAACTCGGGCGCCATGTACGCGGGCGTGCCCGCCATCGGGTGCTCGCCGGGCTGGCCCGTGGGATCGAACATGCGCGACAGGCCCATGTCGGCGATGGCGATCCGCGAGGCGGGACCGATCAGCAAGTTGCTCGGTTTGAGATCGCCGTGCACCGTGCCGGAGCCGTGGATGGCCGTGACGCCGCGACAGATCTGATCGAGAAAACCCAGCGCTTCGTCGATGGAAGGCAGCCGGTCTTCGAGGATGGCGTCGTCGAGCCAGTTGGCCACGTTGGTGCCCGGCACGTACTCCATGACGAAGTACGGTGTTTCGTCGAGCTCGCCGAACGAATAGATTTCGACGACGTTCTCGTGACGCACGCGAGCCATGGCGCGCGCTTCGATGAGGAAGCGCTCGCGTGCGGTCTGCGAGCGCGTGTAGGCGGGGCGAATCAGCTTGATCGCCACGTCACGCTCGAGCCGCTCGTCGACCGCAAGCACCACGACACCCATGCCGCCTTGCCCCAGCGGACCGACGACGCGATACGCGTTGCCGATCAGCAAACCTGCGGCGGGACCTTCCCACGAGCTCTGCTCGGGTCGCCCGGGATTGCCGGGCTCGAGCAGATCGATGCTCGGCACGGTTGCGTCGCCGCGCGCGTTCGAAGCCCCCGCGGGCTTGGCGTCACGCGTGGGGGCGAACGCCGGATGATGGTTGGTCACCACGGCAGGCGTGGCGGCGTCCAGCTCCGGGGGCCGTGCTTTTGGATGACCGTCTCGCCCCATGCTCGCTTGCCTCGCGTATTTGTCCGCGGAGACAGACTCTGAGCTTACAATGCCGGGGGCAGCCAGGGACAGGGAAGAGCGAAAATGGGCGAAGACGACGAACGGCGCAAGGCGTTCGAAGAACGCTTGGCCGAGCTGAAGCGCAAGATGGAAGCGGGCCTTTTCACCCGCGCTCGCACGCTGCGAGACGCTGCAGCACAGCTGGTCGTCGGCGACGAAGCCGCCCGCAAGGTCATCAAACACGAGAGCCACAAGCTGCGTGGCATCGCGGGCAGCTACGGCTACCACCAGCTCACCGAGATGGCGGGCGAGCTGGAACAGCGGGCCAGCCTGTCGCCGTCGCCGCTGCTCGGTCAGCTTGCAACTGCCTTGGCGCAGGCTGCGGAGGACGTGGGTAAGCGTAGCGTGCCCGCGCAGGATGAAGGGAAAGCGAGCACCTCGGAGGTCGCCAGGCGAATCACGTCGAGGCCACCGCCCAAGCATCGCGCGAGCCTGCGACCCAAAGTGCAGAGCGCAGAAGGCGGCGCGCTGCGTGTGCTGGCCATGGACGACGATCCGACGACGCTACGCCTTCTGCGTTTGACGCTGCGCGACATCGGCGGTTTCGATGCGGTGATCGTGACCTCCGCGCGACAGGCGCTGCAGGAGATGAGCCAGCGCGAGTTCGACGTGGTGGTATCCGACGCCATGATGCCGGACATGAACGGCAAAGACTTCGCCGAGGCCGCGCGCAAGCTCGGTGGCTGGGCGCAGCGTTTGCCCATCGTGATTCTGTCAGCTGCAACTCAAGACGAGCTCGGCTGGCAAGGCACTCTGTCCGAGCCGATCGAGTGGCTTCGCAAACCGTTTATGCCATCGGCGCTGGTGAAAGACGTGGCGCGAATCGTGGAGAAGCACCGCGCCAAGAAGCGCTCGAC
>DASVHQ010000318.1:0-1916 GCA_036382515.1 Polyangiales bacterium
CGTTTCACGGAGCGGCGCACCGGACGAGTCGATCCAACCAGCGGCGAAGAGCAGCTCGCTCGGATTCGGCCCCCACAAGGAGGCTTCCGAGCCGACCCGTTCGCGAATGTGGTGTATGCGCTCGAGCACTTCGACTCCGCCACGCAGGCGGGCACGAAGGCCACGATCTTCCACGAGCGCGTGGTATCGCGCCGTGCTCCGCAGCTCGGCGCAGAGACCCCTGCCGATGCGCTCGCAATCTGCTTGGATTCGGTCGGCGAGGCCAGGCTCGACGAAATCGCTCGCCTGCTCGGTGTAGACGCGCCAGAGGCTCGCGCGGAGCTCGGGACGCTAGTCTTCGACGAGCCGGGTAGAGGTCGTCTCGTACCGGCGGCTGAGTATCTGTCCGGCAACGTGCGAGCGAAGCTGGCCGTCGCTTTCGAAGCTTCGAAGGACGACGCACGCTACGGGGCAAACGTCACGGCGCTGAGCGGCGTTATCCCTCGCGACCTGAGACCGGATGAGATTCATGCGCGGCTTGGTGCCGCTTGGATAGACGCCGATCATGTCCGTCGGTTCCTGCGCGAGACGCTCGACGATGGAACCGTCGAAGTCGAGCATCCGGGCGGTGGGCTGTGGGCTGTCAGATCCCACCACACGGACAGCGTGCTGGCGCGCAGCCGCTGGGGCACAGAACGCTACTCAGCGATCGACATTGCCGAGGCCCTGCTAGAGCAACGTCCCATCCGGATTTACGACGAGAACGCCGATGGTGAACGAGTCTTCAACGCGACGGCGACCGTCGCTGCTGCGGAGAAGGCTACCGAACTGGGGGACCGTTTCTCGGAGTGGGTGTGGGAAGCGCCGGAGCGCGCTGCGGCGCTTGCTCGCACGTACAACGAGCGATTCAACGCCATCGTTCCGCGTAGCTATGATGGAGCCAAGCTGTCGCTGCCCGGCTTGGCTGTCACGTTCCAGGCACGCCCGCATCAGGTCGCCGCCGTGGCGCGCGTGATTCACGAACCCGCGGTGGGTCTATTCCACGAAGTTGGGGCCGGCAAGACCGCCGAAATGGTCATGGGAGCGATGGAGCTGCGGCGGCTTGGCTTGGTCGCGAAGCCGGCGGTGGTGGTTCCAAACCACATGCTGGAACAGTTCAGCCGCGAATGGCTCCAGCTCTACCCACAAGCCAAGCTGCTCGCCGCTGCGAAGGAAGACCTCGAGCGCGACCAACGCCGGCTCTTCGTTGCCAAATGTGCCACGGGCGACTGGGATGCGGTCGTCATGACCCGCAGTGCCTTCGAGCGCATTCCGATGTCTCCGAAGGTCCAACGCGACTATCTCACGCGAGAGATTTCCGCCTTCGAGGCGATGTTGGAGCGGGCGAAAGCTGAAGACGCACGGTTTTCGATCAAGCGCCTGCAACGCATGAAGCTGCAGGCGGAAGAGCGCCTCAAGAAGAAGCTCGACGGCGCCAAAGACCCTGGCATCACCTTCGAGCAGCTCGGCGTCGACTACCTCTTCGTCGACGAGGCGCACGCGTACAAGAACCTGCGCACTACGTCCAACATCCCCGGCATGGCGGTTGACGGCTCGCAGCGTGCGACCGATCTGCACATGAAGATTGAGTATCTGCGCGAGCGCCACGGTCGCGTGGCAACCTTGGCGACCGCAACGCCGATCGCAAACTCGATGGGCGAGGCGTACACCATGCAGCGGTACCTGCGGCCCGACCTGCTCGAGGACGCTGGCATCAGCGGCTTCGATCAGTGGGCAGCGACATTCGGCGAAACAACGACAGCGATTGAGGTCTCGCCCGACGGTAGTGGCATGCGCATGCAGACGCGCTTCGCCAAGTTTCGCAACGTGCCCGAGCTCCTCCTGCAATGGCGGGTGTCGGCCGACATCAAGACCGCTGAGGACCTCAAGCTTCCGGT
>DASVHQ010000319.1:0-10126 GCA_036382515.1 Polyangiales bacterium
TGTGCAGCAGCGCACCGGCGGTCAGTGCCACCGCCGAATAGCCGAGCACAACGGTGCTGGCCTGCTGCGGCTCGAACCCGCGGTGCGCGAGCCAGCTGACAACGAGAACCAGCGTTGCGAGCACACCGATGCGCGAGCCCCAACGGACCAGCCAGGCGCTCGTTGCGGGCTCACGCTGAGCGGCGGCAAGCAGCGTACCCACGAATACTGCGTCCAGGCGCGTGGGCGTCGCGAAGTAGATCGCTTGCGCCGAGCTGCCCGCGGCAAACAGACCCACGCGCAACAACCACCCGAAGCACAAGCCCGCGAGGGCAACCCTCACGAGCTGGCTTGTCGCGAGCCGTCTCACCAGAGCGGGCCACAGCAGGTAGTAATGGATCTCTACACACAACGACCACACCGGTTCGAGCGCCGCCCCGATGCGCTGTCCCGTCACCGCCATCCACAAGTTGGCGGTGTAGCTCACGAGCCATAGCGCATGCGCCCGGGCATGTTCGATGCCCGTGGGCAACATGCGCTGCGCGCCGAGCGCGCGGGTCAGCAGCGGCAGAAGCCCGAGATACGCACCGACGAACACCACGTACAGAGGCACGACGCGCAGCAGCCGACGCGCGAAGAATGCGCTGTAGTAGAGCGGTTCGTCGCGCCTGTCGAGCAAGTGGTCAGTGATCAGATAGCCGCTGAGGACGAAGAACAGGTCGACCCCGACCCAGCCGCTCGCGAGCACGCGCCCGACGAAGCGACCGGGCCCAACGAGCTCGCCGAGACCCGTGACCAGCGCGAAGTGGTAGAGCACGACCGACAGCGCCGCGAGACCACGCAACCCATCAAGGGCAGGCATGCGCTGCACGTCGTGGGAGAACTGGTCTACGGGGGCGGCGTCGCGCATGGCTGCGGGCAGAGCCCCGAGCATACGACGAACTCGCAGCTTTGCGGGGCGGCCCCCGAGGCCAACTCGAGCCAGTCTCGGTGTAGGCCTACGCGCCGGCAGGGCCAACCACCTTGCACGCTCGCCGACCCCCTTTTTGGCCGCGAGATCGGTCGCGTGGCTGGTACTCATGGCTGTCACGCTCGCCCTGTCGTGGGGCTCGTTTCGGCTGATCGAGCAGCCGTTACCCGCATCGACTGCATGCCGGACTACTTCGCGACCGGTCCGAAGACCGCGGACACGCTCGCACGTCTCGCCGCCTTCGAGCCAAAGACGCTGGCATGCATGCATGGCAGCTCCTTCAACGGCGACGGCAGCGCGCTGCTGGCGGAGCTATCGAGGGTCGTGGTGCCGACGTTGCGCTGAATCGCAGGGTAGGGTCCTCGAGCCAGGCGCACCGGCGGACGATTTCTTCGGGGAAGCCCTGCGGCGGCCGCACTAACCCGACGATCCATACAGCTTCGTGCGGGCTTCGGGCGTGCTCGGCGCGCCGTGATCCGCTATCCCTCGCCCCAGGTCGTCCGTGACACCCCCTGTTACAGCCGCGTCGGTCCCCGAATTTCGGGTGCTATTTGCGACGTACGCCGGCTTCGTGTGGCGGGTGCTGCGACGCCACGGCGTGCCGGAGCGCGATTTGGAAGATGCTTGTCAGGAAGTCTTTCTGGTGGTGCATCGGCGGCTCGGTGAGTTCGAGGGGCGCTCCACGCTGCGCACGTGGCTGTATGCGATCGCGGCGCGAGTCGCGCTGGGGCAGCGGCGCAAGGCCCACGTGAAGCACGAACGGCTCTCGTACGGCGAGCACGATGCCGCGTTCACCGAGCAGCCGCAGGCTGCAACGCAACTCGATTCCGCCGAGCAGCGCCAAGCGCTCGCGCTTGTCGAGGCCGCCTTGCAGACCCTCGACCCTGATCAGCGTGAAGTGTTCGCGTTGTACGAACTCGAGAGCATGACCATGGCCGAGGTCGCAGGCGCGCTCGACATCCCCGAGAACACTGCGTTGTATCGGCTGTATGCAGCGCGCGACAAGCTCCGCGCATACGTGAAACGCCGCAGTGTGGCTGTGCCGGCGCTTCGAGAGCCGCGGAGGGCCGCGCCATGACGATGACTCCAGAACCCCGGCGCTGGGTGGATGAAGATCCGAACACTCTGCCGGACGAGTTCGCGGCCGGCATGCGTGGCTATCGCGAGCTCGGTCCCGACGCCGAGCAAAGCCTGCGCATGTGGCAGCAGCTGGCGCGCACGGTGGAGCCCGCAAGCTCGGAGTCGCTGCAACCAAGCGCTGCAGCGTCCGGCGTGTCGCTGGCCAAGCGGATGAGCTGGGGCTTGCTGCTGACGGCTGTCGCCATCGCTGGCTGGTGGTACGCCACACCGGTCGCTGCGCCGGTCGCCGTGCCGGGGGCGGGGCCTTCCCATGCAATGCCAGTGGCGCCGCTGCGTGCAGTGCCGGTGCCGCCGGCAGCGCGCGCGACCGGCGCGCCGAGCACTCCGCCGTCCGCGCACGTGGACGCCGAAGCCAGCCAGCCCGCATCGGAGCCGGTGCCCCCGGGCAAATCGCAGCGCGATCCACGGTTTGCAGGTCGCGCCGCCCATCCCCCGAGCACCACGACGCCAGTCGCCAGCGATCCAGCGGCAGAGGTTGCGCTGCTGACGCGCGCGCGACGTGTGCTGTACTCTGTGCCGGCGCGTGCGCTGGAGCTCACCGAGGAGCATGCGCGAACCTACCCCCACGGCACGTTCGCCGAAGAACGCGAGCTGATCGCCATCGATGCGTTGATCAACGTCGGGCGCACGGCCGAGGCAACGAAGCGTGGCCGAGCATTCCTGCAAATGTACCCGCACTCCGCCGGTGTCGATCGTGTCAAGGCGCTGGTCGGTGTTCCCTGACCGACGAGCCGGGGTTGTGGTGGCGCTGCTGTTGGCGGCGACCATGTTGGGGTGGTCCTGCGCGAGTCGGGCCGCTGCGCAGGTGAAGCTTCGACCCGCGCTGCATTGGTCGCGCGCGCCGCAGGCCGAGAGCTGCGTCGACCCCAAGACCTTGGCGGAGCGCGTCGAGACCCTGACAGGGCCCGTCCTGGTCGCTCCGACCGACGCCGAGCTGTCGATCGAAGGCCATGTTGAAGCGCGTTCGTCCGGCGGCTTCCGAGTCCGCATCACCGTCACGAACAAGCGTGGCGCACCCACCGGCGAACGCCTGCTCGACTTTGCGACCAGAGATTGCCGCACGATCGACTCGTCGGTCGCTCTGGTGATCGCGACGTTGATCGATCCCGCGTTGGGTGTGGAGGGCTTGCCTCCGAACGTGCTGGCTTTGGGCGTGGACGAAACACCACCCGAACAACAGGTCGCTGCGGAGCTGGTGCTGCAGCCAGCCAGACCTCTGCAGTCCGTCGCGCTCGTGCCTGCGCGTGCGGCGTCACCGCAAGCACGCCCGCGAGCACACGAAGCCGCGCACGCGCGTCGCGCGTTCGAGCTGGGGCTCGGCGCGTTAGCAGGGCCTGGGCCGTTGCGCGCGTTTGCGCTGGGCGCGCTGGCGAGCGCCGAGTGGAGCGCGCTGCCGTGGTTACGATTGGCTCTGCAAGCGGATGCGCGAACGGCCTTGCAGGCCGTGCCGCTCGATGGTCTGCACTCGCTGCAAGCGCAAGAGTACGGGCTCGCGTTCTTGGCATGCCCGCGACGGAAGCTCGGTGCTGGCTGGTGGATCACGAGCGGCATCGGGCCGGAGCTGGAGCATCTCGCGGCTCGCGGCATCGGATTTTCGACCGACCAGACCGCGCATTCGACTGCGCTCCGGGCTCGTGCGGTGCTCGGTGTGCAAGCGCGCCTGGGCGAACGTTGGACGCTCGGCGCCGAAGCGCTCGCGCAGCTCAGCCTCGGCAACAAGACGTTCTCTTATCAACGGATGACGCAGGTGTATGTCGTGGGTCCAGAACGAAGCTTCGGCATCACTGCGCTTTTAGCGCTGCGCTACGCACTTTGATTCGGGGAGCGCGCGCTTTGCGTGCACTCACGTTGCATATGGACACTCAAAGGAGCTTCTGATGCAGCGTTCATGGTTCATGTTCATCGTTTCGTACGCGTTTTGTCCGCTAGCGGCGTGCCAAGATTCGAGCAGCGTCGGTCACGACCCATGCGTCGGAGCGAAGACGAGGTGCGCGGCACCGCGGGCGTCCCTGCTCACCCTGAGTCCGCTCGACGAGGTCACCACGGAAAACCTTCCGACACTGCAGCCCACCTGGCAGAAGCCACTGCCAGCTGCGGCGATCGGCGACTCCAAGCTTGCCGTTGGCGCGTCCAAAGCGCTCTGGTTGTTCTCGAATCAGGCGGATGGGTTGGGTGTGCGTCAGCTGGACGCGGATGGCAAGGTCATCGCGACGAGCGCTGTCGCACGCCCCAAGGGCACGCCTGCGTCGCCTGACCCAAGCAAGGGAGCAGTGCTCGGTTTCGGTCGCACGACCGACTCCGAGTACGGCCCAGCATTGACTCTAGCGTGGAACGTCGGCTGCACGAACGGCAGTCAGCTGGACCCGAAGACTCGCATCGACCCCTGCGGACAGACGGAGGGGCTGGTCTTCGCCAAGCAAGTCTCGGCTCCCCCGCTGCGGCTCGAGCAGCTTGCGTCGAACATGGTCCCCTCGTTGCAGATCTTGCGCGACGCCGGCAACGGCTTGTTGTTCATGGGCGAGCCCCCTTTCCACATGAGTAGACTCAGCGCAGACCATACGCCAGTTTGGACGCAGACCGAACTTGGCGGGTCGCATGGTACCTTCCGCAACGAGCTCGTGACGACTCTCTTGCCCGGCGGCTCTGTCGCGCTGTGCGTGCCATCGACGACGGTCGGCGCGGCAGAGCTGTTCCGCCTCGATGTCGACGGCAACGTCACGTACCGCAGAGCGCTGATCGCCCCTCAGCTGCAAGACGTTGCATCGACACACGACAGCCAGGGCGACTGGGTGATCGTCGCGAGCGACACCAACGGCGATCTCGAGCTGGTTCGCAACCACTCGGACGAGACTCGTTCGGCGGCCTCGCGCGTGAACCGGGAGAGCGGGGGCGCTCTGTCGTTGGGGCCCGTCACGGTCGATGCCGCCGGCACGGTCTACGTCGCGAGCTCAGGTGACGTCACCTCGAGCGACGCAGGCTCGAGCGAAGCAGGCACTCCGCCTCAGCGGTCGCTGCTCTGCCGAATGCCCGAGGTGGGTGCAGTCGAGTGCTTCACGGTACCGACGCCACTGTCTGACATCCGCGCGACGACGGCAGGCGTCGTGTACGGCATCGCCGACAAGCTCGTGCGCTTCGACTTGCCGAAATGAACCGCGTGCCACCGACCCGAGCGCGCCCAGATCCGAGCGCGCGAGCGCAAGGGCCGGCGGGGGCGCAGGCCCGGTCACCGAGTGAGCGTGAGCATGCCGGCCCCGTCGGTGCCTGCGCTGTGGATCTTGAGGGTGTTGCCTGCGACGCAATAGCTGCTGGAGCCTTGGTCCTCGACGAGGTTCGTGCCGTCGATCGTGTAGTGCCCGCTGTTGGTTGACCGTTTCTCCACGCTGGTGACCATGCAGCTGCAGGCGCTGGCCGCGACCTCGCACGACGCACCTGCAAACTGGGCGTTCTGTGAGTAGTTCATCTCGATCCCGGTGCACGTGGCTGCCAGGTCGATCGCGGCTCCGTGCGCGATGGCGGTCAAGCATGCGCTGGTCCAGAGCGCGTCCATGTCGATCGTGAAGCGGACGTCGTCCGATTCGGTGCCATCGGCCGCGAACTGGTAGGTGCCCGAGGCACGGAGGTCGTAGCTGCGGATCGTGCCCTGGCACGCGGGCTCCTGGAGCGGGGTGGAGATCAGCGCTCCAGGGTTGTCCAAGCACAGGCTCGAGACCTTCCACTGACCCACGACAGCGCCACCGCAAGGGGTGAGCTTGCTGCAGCTGCCAGCAGTAGCAGCCGCGTTGCTGGCCGAGTGCGAGCCGGTGCAGCCGCCGTTAGCGACAGCGACGGCGACAGCGAGACCTAGAACCACCAAGAGCTTCGACGACATGGACACCCCCCGCGACCTGAGCGCCGACTGTAGCGCATGAGCGGCCAGGTTTGAAGCAGCCGCCGACGTCACCAGCGCACCATAGATCTCGAGCCAGCTCGCGTAAGAGCGCAGCGAGGGCTCCCGTCGTGCCGCCAGCTCGGCTGCGGCTGCAGCGATCCGCTTCGGCAGGTCCACTACCAGCGTCTTGCCCATCGAGACACTGAGCTCCGCGGCCAGCCACAGCACGTCGAGCTGCTCCTCGTCGCTCATTCCGCTGGCTCGAGCACGCAGGTCGTCCGCTCGCGCCAGCGCTCGAGCGAGCCAGCGCGAGGTGGCTGGCGCGTCGCGTCACTGGCCCGCGTTCAACGCCAGCTGGGCGTCCGCGAGCATCTCTTCTCGCTCGATCTCCACGCGATGGGTCTCCCCGAGCTGCTCTTCGAGGATCGCCCGACGCGTCGCGATGGCTCGGGCTTCGTCGTCCAGGCGACGCAGCTCTCGGTTGCCGCTCGCGCGCAGGCCTCTCGCGATCAGCCGGTAGGCGCGGACGACGTGTGCAGCGCTTGCGTGCGGCCATGTCAGGTTTGCAGCTGTCGTCGGGTCGGAGAGTCGCTTCTCGACGTAGTCGAGATCGGCCAGCGCGCGCATCGGTTCCTTCGCTCCGATCGCGGCCGCCGCCCGCGAGACGCGCACCACCAATCGATTGCGCGCGGCCAGAGGCCCACGTGCAGCGTCGAGCAGCGGGATCTCCTGGTCGTAGAGCCCAAGAGCGCGCACAAAGCGACCTGCGGCGAGGTTGTCGACGGCAGCCCAGTCCAGTGCAAGTAGCCGGTAGCTGGCGAGCGCTGGATTACGGGCGATCAACGCAAGTGCCGCATCCCCAGACGCCGCCGCCTGCGCGTCGCGCCCCACTTGCAAGAGCGCCTGCGCCTTCGACAGCAGCGCGTCCAACCCTTCCGGGTTGTCGGTGCACGGGAACTTGTCGCGCTCCAGCAGGTAGCCGAGCGCGATCCGGTAATTTCCAACGTCGGTGTGCAAGAGACCCAGCTCACCCAGGATCATCGCGGCGGAGCGCGCGTTGTGACCGACGAGCTCGAGCGCAATCAGGTAGTGCAAGTCGGCCTGCTCGGCTGTCCCGAGGTCCCCGGTGAGGAGAAACTCTGGCTCTCCTCATGCGTGAGTGGGTATCGCCATCGGCGGCACTGCGCTCGCGCTTCGAACCACGCGGGCCAGCGGCATTACCTCCCCACTTGCAGTCAGATGAGCAGCCCCTCGGCGCAGCCGCCTCGACCACCACTTCAGAGACTCGGCCGGATAGTCCCGACCCTCACAGAACTCACGAGCGCTCAAACCACTCGCCTGCCACGCAGCTACACGCTGCGACCACTCCGATGCCTTCGCCATGCACACCAACATGCGCGCACGCCGCCACCTCAGCTACACGCCAGCGTGAAGCGGATACGCTATCCCCGGCGGCGGTGCGCATTACCGCCCCCTTCTCGCCGCGAACTGGGCCGCCGCGCGGGGGTAGGGCACCCGCCGCATCTTCAATGCGGCCTACCGCCCACGCGTGCCGAGCGCGCCCGTGGGCAAGCGTTCCCGTGATGACGGGCGGTCACGCGCGCTACCAGATACGCGTCACACCGTAGGCGTCGAGCGCGGGCCTATTCCTTCCAGTACCGGAACCAATCCACGCGCATGACGGCGTCGCTGGCGGGGTAGTCGGCGGTGCCTTGGCTGTTCCACCAGTCGGTCGAATGCCAGACGTTGAACAGGAAGGGTGCGGGCAGCGAGGGGATGTACTTCGCGTCGGCGTAGGTCCACAGGGTGATTTCATGGCCGCCGACGACGATGAAGTAGCGCAAGGAGGTTGCGTGCCACTCGAAGCCCATCTCGTAGAAGGCGTTCGGGTCTGGAAAACCGGTCAGCTTGAAGGCGGGCGAGGTGCCGCTGCCGATGGACGTACTGTCGTTGATGGAATCCTCGTAGGCGCCGGTCTTGGTGCGGATCACGCGCGAGACGCCCTGCTTGGCCGTGTCCGAGGTGTATTCGCTCCAGATAGTCAGTGAGATGATGGACGGATCGCTGCACAGGATCTCGATGTCGAGCTCCGAGTTGTCGATGAGTCCGTCGCCATCGTGATCTTTGCCGTCGTTGAAGTAGGTGAAGATGCCGTTCACGAGTTCTTCGCTGGATCCGCACTTGGCCAGCTGCACGCGCGTACGGAAGGTGCCGTAGCCGAAGGCTTGGTTTGTGCCGATCTCGGTGGCGAAGTCCGGGGTTAGCTTGTCGCTAGGGCCGAGCGCGGCGCTGCCCTTGAAGACCAGCTCGGCCACCGCATTGTCCGCGGCACCGGTGTTGGCGGCACCGAAGGTGGCGCTGCCGCCGTTGTCGGCGCGACTGTAGAAGCGCGATTTGTCGGCGGCGGTGAAATCGGCGGAGAAGGTGGGCTGTGTGCCGGCGTCCAAGCCGCCGGCTGCGTTGGGGCTAGCGTCCGTGCCCAAACTGGCGTCGGCGCTCCCACCCGTGCCCGAAGAGGCGTCCGCACTCGCGTTCCCGCCGGTGCCCACGTTCCCGCTTGTGCCTGCGCTCCCGCCCGTGCCCGCGCCGCCACTCATTGCGCCCGAGCTGGTCGCGCCCACGTCCCCGGTCGCCAGCGCAGCGTCGGATGCTTGACTGTTCTTTCCGCTGCTGCTGGTACAGGCCAGCAACGTGATCGCCGCGAACATCAGACCAAGAGCACTAAGAGCACCAAGAGGCGAACTTGTACGCATGCATGGCTCCCTGGAAAGGATCTCAGTGTCGCCTGTATACACGGCGTCGCGTGGTAGAATGATTCTTCGGCGTTCCACCTACCAACGAGTTGCACTTCAGACTTCAGACTCGGGTTTGGATCCAGCTTTTCGGGGGCCTGAACGCTTACGCTTAGTGCGTCTCAGGGTCCGGCGTTGGTGACGGTGCCAGCGAGGAACTGCTTAATCCAGTCCGTGAGAAGGACGCCTCCGCCGCCCCCCGAGGTCCCGCCGTCGGCCGACGTGGAGCCACCCGCGGTCAGCGTGTAGAACTTCGCCGTGGCGAGCGTCGGGTGGTCCGTCCCGTCGAAGAAGAACGACCCGAAGTTCGGAGACCCCGCGAGCTTCGTGCGTATGTCCTGCAGACCTTCCAGGTAGGTCTGCGCGGGCACGGCAGTTGGAACGCTCGCCGGTGCGCAGTCGTTCGCCCCGAAGCCATAGAACTGCGAGATGATGCCGTCGCGGGTGGCATCGATGAGGCCGAACTGCCGTTTTGGAAAGAGATTGATCACGTGCTTCTGGGCGTCGATGTAGTAGTTGGTCGGGTCGGGACAATCTGTGCCGCACGTCGGGAGCATGATCGCGTCGATCCCCCAGAGCTTGCCCCACTGGGCCTGGAGACACTTCGGAACGTACGGGGCGCTCATGAGGGGGCCGGAGTCGTCGAGCATCTGCACCGGCACGGACCCGAAAGCCTTGGCGACGCGCAGGTAGTTGATCACGGCGCCGAACCCCCCGGCGGCGACGCCGGTGAGGAGCACCTGCTTCACGTTCGGGAACGTCGGCACCAGCCGGTCCAGATAAAGGCCGAGGTTGGTGTAGCCGACGAACTCGTGCGTGCCGGTAACGCCGGGCACCTGACCGCTGGGGTTGGTCCCCGCGAACACGTCCCCCGTGCAGAAGGGCACGTAGATCATGTTCCAGTCCCCGACCGGGTTCTGCGCGTTGGCTCGGTCGAAGATCCCCCTGAGGGGCGAGCTCGGCAGTCGGCTCGCGGTACCGTCCTTCCACGAGGCGAACGTGCCAGTGCTGCAAGATCCCGACTCCGGAAAGCACGAGGGGGTGATCAGACAGGTCGTCGCGTTGAAGCAAGCGCCGCCTCCCTCGAGATAGATCATCAACTTCGTCGACTTCGGGTTTACGTTGATCCCGATGCCCGTCGACGATCCGTCGCTGCAGTGCGCGCCGGCGAATGGGACCCACGTCCACGTCTTGGGCTTCAGGCCGGTGATCTGGGCGCCGCCGTCGGTCGCGCCGCCATCGGTGGAGGTCGCCGCGGCGCTGGTGGAGTTGCTGCCGCATCCCACGAGGGCGAGCGCGAAGGCACACGCCAGGGGCAAGGCGCGAAGCATGGAAAGGGTCATGGGACTCGGCTCCAAAGATTAGCGCCGGCACTTT
>DASVHQ010000320.1:0-2035 GCA_036382515.1 Polyangiales bacterium
GCGCCAGCGGCGGCCACGACGTTCACGTTCCGCTGGGCGCGGGCGATGCAGCTGCACGACAGCTCGCAGGTGCGTCAGATCATTGGCGAGGCCAGCCGTGCGGGGCTGCCGCCCGCGTTGATCGCGCACATGAACGACGGACTGCAGGCGCTGCGCGCCGCGAACGCCGCGCAAAGCGTTTGGCACAACCCCGCTGCGCGTCGCTGGCTCGTGCCGGTGGCCGTGTTGCTCGCCGCGTTAGCGCTGCTCGGCGGCGGGCTGCGCCTTTTGCGCCGCCGCTCCGGTCACCCGGCCTGAGCCGACGCCGTGCCCGGGTGCGAGCAGTCTGGCGCGGTACGTGGTGTACTCGAAGGCGTCGGAGTGATCGGTGTCGTGGCAAGGCAAGCACGCATCGGCCGGCACTGCGCGATGCACGCCGGAGCGCCGGCTTGCGGGGTTGTCCGCGTGCAAGCTGCCCGGGCCGTGGCAGCTCTCGCAACCCACGGCTTGCAGCTCATCCATGGCGGAGATCGTCGAGCCGCCGGGCTGCTGGTAGCCGGTGAGGTGGCAGCTGACGCACTGCGGGTCCAGCTCGCGCCCGAGCCTGGCCAGCGTCGCGTAGGCCTTGCCGTGGGGGTTTGCTTGCCACCAGAAGTAGGCCGGCGTGTGGCACGCGGCACAGGTGCGCGAACCGACGTAGCCTGCCTTGCCGCGAGGCACGGGCACGGGGTCGACGTGCCACTGCGCGCTCGCCGCGTTGATGCTGGCATAGAGGCTCGTCAGGAGCTGACGCACGATGGCGTCAGCTGGCACGTGCGCGTCCACGGGCAGGGCGCGCACAGTGACGGCGTCACGCACGCGCTGGCCCAGGCGCAGCGTCTGCGCCTGCGCGGCCGTCGGGGTCGTGGCTGCCTGCACCGGCCACAGTTCGATGACGGCGAGGCTCTCGCCGCGAGGTCTGGAGCGGAGGACCAACGTAGTGCCGATCTGCTCGGTCCCTGGCTGCAGCGCGGTTGGCCCCACCTGAACCACGAGCTCCGCCGAGGACTCTTCGGCCAGACGCCGAGTGGTCGCGGCGTCCGTGCGTGCGACGAGCACGACGACGTCGGCACCGCGCCCGCGCAGCGCGGCGGTGCGCTCGCGCGCACGCGTCAGCAGCAGCTCGGGGCCGGCGGCGGCTGTGCCCGGCGGCAGCGCCAGGTCGGAGACACTCGTCGTGCCGATCGTCAACCCCGCGGCATGCAGCAGCCGGTCCGGCTCGGCGTCGCGGGTCGCGGGGCCGGGCACCATCGCGTCCACTGGCAGGCGCGCGAGCGCGGCGAGCAGCGTCTGGCGTCGCAAGGCTTCCTGGTCTCGCTCTACGGAGCTGGCTTCGTCGGCGCGTGCCTCCGAGAACAAAGTGCCTGCCGACAGCACCAGCGTCGGTGCCGCGTCCTGCCGTAGCCGAGCGACGGCACCTGCCAAGCGATCGACGCCGCCCGGCGCGTTGGCGTTGCATCCGCACGGCTCCAGCACTCCCCCGAGGTCGGTGAAGATCAAAAGGCGCAGCCGGGGCACGTTCGCCGGCTCGCTCACGGCAACGCTCGGTCGCGGCGCGAGCTGAGCTCGAGCGTCGTGATCAGGCCACGCGCAGCCCCCGCACAGCGCGCTGCTCAGCAGGGCGCAGGCGAGCGCGAGCGCGAGCGCAACGCGCGGCGGCGAAGCCAGGGAGCACACACGTCGCGGTAGGACTCGCTGTCGCATTCCCGCACGTGCAGGGCGGTGCCGATGGGCAGGCGCTGGCTGCCGGAGTTGGCCGTGCCGAACGTCGCAGCGTAGCTGCCTCGGGCGCGCTCGACAACACACGCGCAACCGCAACGGCACCGGCACCGGCACCGGGCGATAGCCAGGACTAACGCTGGCCCCTCCGCGCGGCGGAGCTCGAGCACTATGGCAAGCTCGTCTTTGCTGTCATCGAGCAGGCACAGCGGCGTGTGGTGCACGGCGAATCGGTGCCTGCCAGTGACAAGCTCGTCTCCATCTTCGAGGAGCACACCGATATCATCGTCAAGGACCG
>DASVHQ010000321.1:0-3894 GCA_036382515.1 Polyangiales bacterium
TGCCCAAGTCACGACCGTTCCAACAGAAGCGGTGAGAAGGTTCACAAGCTCTCCGACAGTGTTCGACGACCGCCCGCGGTTTGATCTCGCAAGCGGTCGAGATACTGCACGCTATCAGAAATCGCGTAGAAGAGTTCTAGGTGCGTAAGCCGCATAAACCGTGGTCCCCATCGAGTTACCAGAAGATATCTTATGCGCCCTTCGCCGGGTAGACTGTGCCGCGGGGCGCGGACTGTGCCGCGGGGCGCGGCGGGAACGGAGCCCACGCAACAGGCCTTGCTGGAGCTCATGCGCGACAGCAAGCTGTCCGACGAAGATCGCAACGCGGCGGGGCTCGCGCTCATTCGAAACAAGCACCCCGCAGTATCCTCGGCACACGCGCTCGAAGGCATGCTGGACGATGCGAGGTGGGCACAGTACGCCGTGCTTGGCCTCGGAACGTTCGCGCGTTTGTTCGGCGAAGCACGCTTGGTCGAAGAGCGCGAGCGCATCGGCAAGCTGCTGGTGGCCCGACTGGCCGCGGTGCGCAGTGCGACAGACCGGTCGGACGTGTTCTCCGGGCTCTCCAATTCGGGCTACGCCGGTATGCTCCCCGCGGTGCGTCCTTACTTGGACGATGCCGACGAAACAAACCGCGTCGCTGCGGTGGAAGCGATACGCCTGGTTCATGACCCCGAGGTCGAACGCATCGCCATTCGCAAGTTGAGCGACGACGCGGGCGCTGTTCGGATGGCAGCGCTTCTCGTGGCCGGCAACCTCGAGCCCACGCCCCCACTCGTTCAAGCCGTCAGTAAGAGCGTGCTGCACGACCAGAACTCTGACGTGCGCCAACAATCACTGCGCTTGCTCGTGACCTGGAGTGAGCACGCACCAGAGCTGCGGGCGACGATCAAGAAGGTGGCGGAGTCCAACAGCTCGGAGCCTATCCGCGGCGCTGCGCAGCTCGCCCTGCGTGCACCGCCATAGACAAGCGGTGTGCGCCGGGCCGCTTTGTGAGCGCGGCGGTTTCGGCTATGCTTCTGCGCGCCCACCACCGGTCACTACAAGGAGTTCCCGCATGAATGTACGTCTTGTGTTTTGTCTGGCTGCGCTCACGTCCGTGCTCGGCTGCGGCGGAGGCGGCGGAGGCGGCTCAGCAGGTGCGGGCGGCGCTGCAGGTGTGAGCGGTTCTGGCGGCGCTGGTGGCGTGGGCGCGAGCGGTTCTGCTGGTGCTGGCGGCGTGGGCGCGAGCGGTTCTAGCGGCGCTGGCGGTTCTGGTGGTTCTGGTGGTTCTGGTGGTTCTGGTGGCGCTGGTGGCGCTGGTGGCGCTGGTGGCGCTGGTGGCGTGGGCGGCTCTGGTGGTGCTGGCGGCGTGGGCGCGAGCGGTTCTGCTGGTGACGCCGGCGGGCCGCGGCCGGCCTGTGAGGACGCACTTGCCGCGCCTGAGAAGTGTCCGGTCTGCAAGCAGGATGCGACCTGCAATGCCCCCAAGTACACGGACAACCACAACGGTACAGTCACGTCGTCGTGCTGCGGCCTCGTCTGGCAGCAAGCCTCTGACTCGCAGAACCAGTACACCTGGGACGAGGCAAAGAGCCACTGTGCGAGCTTGGCGCTCGCGGGTGGTGGTTGGCGTGTTCCCACCAAGGACGAATTGTTGTCCCTCGTGATCGCTGGCCCCGAGCCAACGATGGATCGCACAGCCTTTCCAGACGCAATTCCGGTTCAATACTGGTCGTCGACCAGGGACCTACGCTATCCGGTTCCAGTGAGATACTGGTGGATCAGCTTCCAGTCTCCTGGCTATGCTGACGGCGGGACGCCCGACCTCACAATCTATCTGCGTTGCGTGCGTTGAGCAGCTTCTGGCGCGGCACGACGGGAGGCGCTGCGCGGCAGCGGGACCTGCGTCTTACGGACATGTTCCGAGGTTTCCGGACAGCTCAGCCATCCCGGTGAACCCGACGAGGTTGTCGCGCACCGCAGAGGCTTGGCAGGCCGGCAGCATTGGATTCCAGGCCACCGAGAGTATGCCGCCCACCGTCTTGAGCAGCGGCACGCTCAGACTGGTGAGCTTCGTGCCATAGACGAAAGAGCAGTTGCCATCGACCCGCGTCAGGGCCGGCAGGGCGAGCGTCGTCACAGCCTCACCTTGGCTGAAGGTCCAGGGGCCACCGACAATCGCAAGCTTCGGCAGGTTGATATGGCTCAGTGCTGGCCCGCCAAGAGAAAATCCGGCAGCGGCAGTGGTGAGAACCGGCAGGTCGACGTCAGTCAGTAACTTGTTTCCGCCGATGCTTCCTTCGTTCACGGAAGCAAGCGCGGGCAGAACAAGCCTCGTCACGGTGCTGTCATCGTTGAGCGTGAACTGGCCGCCCCGCCGCGCGGAGGGGCCAGCGTTAGTCCTGGCTATCGCCCTTTCCAGCTGTCTCCGGCAGGGTCACAGTAGGCGTTCCGATTTCTGTTGATGCCGCGAAGGCGGATACGTCGGCTACTCTGGATGTTCAAGCGGAGTTTCCATCGCATGCAATGGAACGACTGGCATGCCGTGGTGGTCAGGCCGTCGGCAGCACGCAGGTCGATAGCTCTTGTGACTGCCGCGACGCCGATGGCTCAAAGAGCGTCTGCGTACCAGCGGTGAGCGGCGCAGATTGCTGTCTAGATCTGAGTCGTGGGACGGTGAGCTTCCAGTACCACGCGGCGGCGACCGCTTGCTCACTGATGTGTCGTCAGTCAACAGACGTCTCAACAGACTACTGTGGTACCTTACTGTGATGCTCAGAATGAAGGACGTCACGTGGGTCGCGGGGGTATGTGTGATCTGGGGTTGCCAGGGCCACCCGGCAATACCCGGCCTCAAAACGAATTCCGACGCGGGGAGCCTTGAAGATGGCGGCGGGTGCGGGGCATCGTCCTGCGAGTCGATTACGTGGCCGCGACTAGTCGTTGCGCTCTTCGACGAGAGACCGAATAGCCGTTCACGGTTCCAGTTGCCGGCGGATGTCAGCGTCGTTGCAATCTCTGGCGCTACGGTGATTCAGCCGATGGCCGATGGCGGCGGGTGCCCCAACGGGTTTAATGTCATCAACTGCAGCTATTTGTTCTACGGATACCCCGGCCTTGAACAGTTGGAGTTACATGTTGGGGTCGGCTCGCAAATTGGTGTGGTAAAGTCTGTCGCCTTGAAAGCGTTCAACTATTGCGGCGATGATCTAAGCTACGTGAAGTTGACGGTGGCGGTCGATTCCACGGTCACGCTTAGCGAACCGCAGTATGTGTCCCCGTGCCGTATTCTTCCCTAGAGCGCCGAACAGGTTGCGAACGATCTAATTTCAAGGGGTTGCATGATGATGGATCACCGATTTTCGCGATTGAACGGCACTGAGACGCGCATGCGGCAAGACGAATCCTCGCAAGTGATCGAGATTGCTTGGGCGTCAACCTGATCGGCGCTCTAGCAAGACGCGATCTCTGCCGCGCGGAAGAAGCCGCGGGCTGTTTCGCTTCAACGGTCGGCGACAATCCCTGGGACCTGCCGACGTGGTTGGGGCTTACGCTGCTCGGGCTGTGGGCCGCCAAGCCCGTGCTGCTGCAGACCGGCGCCGAAGCTCGCTCGCGCCTGCTGATCGCCGTCGGCACGCTGATCATGCCGTATCGCTCGCTGCGCTTCGTGGCCGAGCCGCTGCTGCTGGGCGGGCCGTGCATCGCGATCGGCCTCGCGCTGCGCTTGCAGGCGCTCGCGCCCCGCGCTCGGCAAGCGCTCGGCGTCGGGCTCACGCTGCTCGCGCTGGCGGTCTTCGCGCACGTGGGCCGCGACTTCCCGCCCTATCAGCCGGTCGGCCTGGGCGTGTCGCCGCGCAACCTGCCGATGCAGCCCGGCCGCTGGCTCGCCGCGCATCGGCGGACAAGACATCC
>DASVHQ010000322.1:0-12024 GCA_036382515.1 Polyangiales bacterium
CGCCGCCATTGTTCGGGCACGAAGCGATAGGGGGCCAGCCACCGCGGACTGCCCTGCGCAGTGGGTGTGCCCAGGCCGAGCAACGCGAGCGCACCGAAGGCGCCGAACGCGAGGGCCCAGGCCCCCTTGGGGTTCCACACCTTGGGAACCTCGAAGTTGGCGATCGGTACGCCGCGTAGCGGGCTGTTTGGGTACAGGGCGTAGTCGCGCAGGATCAGGCCGGCAAGGAAGAGTGCGGCCACGGCTGCTGCCCAGGAGCGGCGATCGTGACGCTCGACGTCGTCGAGGAACAAAGCCACCAGGACTGCGAGCGCGGCCAGCGGCAAGAACGTGACCTCACGGCCGTAGCGCGAGAGGAAGAGTGTCTGCGCGCCGTAGCCAAGCGCGGCCCACAAGAGCGCGGCCAGGCGCAACGGTGCGGCACGATCTTGCGTTGGGGCCTCGGCCGCAGGGCCAGCCTCCTCGTGGACCGCCGCCGTCAGCTGCCACATGCGACCCATCGCCAGAGGCAACAGGGCACTCCAGGGGGCGAACGACTGGAACACGGCCTCGATCACCGAATCGAACGTGGGCGGGGTGCCGGACGTCGCTTGGCCGCCGAGCCACAGGCTGCGCTGGGCGCTGTCGCCCACGGCGTCGCGCACCACGAGCGCGACGAGCGCCACGCTCAGCGCGCTGAGCACGTAGCGCGACAGGTCGCGGGCGGGTTCGGTGCTGTCGCCGGTCGGCCGCATGATCCAGCTGACGAGGGTGGCCGCCAGCAGCGGCGGCAGCGCACCGAGCAGCGCACCGCGCGTGCCGACCGCGAGCGCAAGCGCGGCGCCGAGCGCCAGAAGCCAGCCGAGTGTACGCGTGGGCTTGTCGGCGCTTGGGCTGCGCGCTGGAAATGCGGCGCCGAGCGCACACAGGCCGACCGCCGTATGCGTGGCGAAGGCTGGCGCGTCGCCCAGCATGGCGCGGGCGTTGAACACGAACAGTGGGCTCGTGCCGGTGATCAGCGCCGTGTAGAGGCCGACACGCGGCCCAGCGAAGCGCGAGCCGATCATGTAGGCAAGGAGCGCGGTTACGATGCCGGCGAGCGCGATCGGCGTACGGCCCGCCCACTCGTGCACACCGAAGTGGCGGAAGCCCTGGCTGACGAGCCAGGTCGACCATGACGCAGGTGTTGTCACCGGATCTCCGGCGGCGAGGTGGCGCGCGAGGTCGGCGGTGCCGAGCTCCCAGGGATCCCAGATGCCGAACCCGGAGATACGCGAGAGCAGCAGCGCGGCCACGAAGCCGCACGCCAAAGCTGACCAGAGCACGTCCTGACGACGAGTCGATTCCACGTTAGACCGCCGAAATCTGAGGAAAAAAGCGGGCCGAGCCTAGAACGCTTTGCACCCCCCGGCAACCGGCCAGCGCATGGCGTCAGAGCTCGATCTCTTCCTCGTCGGCGGTGTCCTCGGGACCTTCTTGGGCCGCGGGCGCGCCGGCCTTGGGTGCGGCCGCGAGGTTGATGTGATCGAGATCGGCGCGCAGGCGTTGCACCGCAGCCTTGAAGCGCGGCAGCGCAGCGGCCGGCAGCGGCAGTCCGGGTCCGTTGAGCTGCGTGGCGGGATCGAGGAAGTGCCCGTTGCGGCGCAGCGCAAAATGCAGGTGCGGCCCGGTGGAGCGACCCGTGGTTCCGACGTAGCCGATCACGCGGCGTTGTTTGACCTGGACGCCTGCGCGGATGCCTGCTGCGATGCGCCACAGATGTGCGTAGTGGCTTTCGTAGCCGTTGCCGTGCGTGAGCGACACGAGGTTGCCATTCGCACCGCGGCTGGCTGCGAAGGTCACCACGCCGTCGGCTGCGGCCCAGACCGGCGTGCCGGTGCCGGCCGAGTAGTCGATGCCGAGGTGCGGCATGATGCGCTTGAGGATCGGATGACGTCGCTTGAGGTTGTAGCCCGACGACACGTGGTCGTAGCGCAGCGGCGTGCGTAGCCAGCCGCCGTGCATCGCGCGCCCGCTGGGGTCGTAGAACTCACCTTCGCCGCGCGTCTTCTCGAACCAGAACGCCTGCAGTTTGCCGGCGCGCTCGCTGGTGTACTCGATGGCGTGCACGGCTCCGTAGCGCAGGAACGCACCGTTCACGTACTCCTCGTCGAGGATTAGCTTCACGCTGTCGCCGGTGCGCGCATCGCGCTTGAACGAGATCTTGGCGTCGAAGGCTTCGATGACCACGCCGGCGAGCGCGGGGCCCAGGCCCAGGCTCGCCAGCGAGGCCCCAAGCGTGCCCGCGACGTGAGTGCCCTTCTCCACGCGCCGACGCTCGACCGGGACCTCGATGCGCTCTGCACGCAGCTTGCCCGCCGCGCCGCGAGTCGCGCGGAAGATCTCCGTGGGCCCGGTGCGGTACTCGAAGGTGTTGAGCTCGCCTTCCGGGCCGCGCTCGATCACCAGCACGTGCTCGGGGCGACAGTGCCTGAAGTCGATCAGCTTCGAGAGGGCCGCGATCAGCTGGTTGGCCTCGTCGGCCGAGGCGCCCGCCTTGTGCAGGGCATCCTTGAAGCTGTGCGCGTCACCGAACTTGCGCTCGGCGTGGGCGCGCCCGGGGCTCATGTCGATCGCGGTGGGCGTCGCGGTGGCTGGCGCTGGCCCCGCGCCGCTGCTGGTCGCGGCTGTAGCCGCAGGCTGCGCGGCGGGCTTTGCGGTGGCGTTGTCGGTAGCGGGGGCCGCGCGGCCCTCGGTCGCTGCCGCGGCTTTGTCCTCTACTGCCGCATCAGCGGCGGGCCACGGCTGGGCGGGCGCGGCGGCGACGGGCGCGGTAGGCGCGGTGCTCGCGCTGGTGCCGTTCGCAGACACGTCGGTCGGCCAGGGCGTGGTGTCTGTGGGCTCGCCGTGCTGCGTGCGCCGCGCCCACAACCCCGGGCCGAAGGCGAATCCCAGGGCCACGACCACGATGACCAGCGCCGCAGCGCCGATCGACCAGCGCTGGATGCGTGCTGCGCGCACGTCGCCCGGCAAGAGTGCGATGTCGACGGACGGCAGCGGCCGGTGGCGCAGCACGGGCTCCGGCTCTTCAGGCGGCGACGACATGGCGCGACAGGGATATCAACCTGGCTGCCTGCTTGCAAACCTGGCAATTCTCCGCTGCGTGCGCAGACTTGTGCCCGTGCTCCTGCGCTTGACACCCCCGGGGTGCCGCGATACATGCCCGCTCCGACCAACGGAGAGCTTTAGGCTGCTCCGTGATGACGACGAGCGGAGAGCTTTAGGCTGCTCCGTGAACCAATAGCGGAGAGCCGAAGGCTGCTCCGTGAACCAATAGCGGAGAGCCGAAGGCTGCTCCGTGAACCAATAGCGGAGAGCCGAAGGCTGCTCCGCGAACCAACTCGAGTTAGTTCGAGTTGTTAGGCGCGTAGCTCAGTGGGAGAGCACTACCTTGACACGGTAGGGGTCGGCGGTTCAATCCCGCCCGCGCCTACCGCTCGTTGCGCATCGTGACTGTCGCGATGTGCGCTGCGAGCGGCTCACCGATTCTCATTGCGACGGAGTCACGATAGCAGCATGTCAGGCAACGAAAGCGGGTCAGCCCTTCGCACCCCTCGCGAGATTTTGCAAGCGCAGGGCAAGCTGACGCCCAACGTCGTCGCGGTGCAAAGTGGCGCCAAGCTCTACGACCTGCACACACCGATACCTGCCGACTCTGAGCTGCGGATCATCAACGTGGGCGACCCCGAAGCGCTGGGGGTGATTCGTCATTCCACCGCGCACGTGCTCGCCGACGCGGTGCAGCGGCTGTATCCGGGCACCAAGATCACCTTCGGTCCCGCGATCGAGAATGGCTTCTACTACGACTTCGATCGTCGAGACGGCCAGTTCACCGATGCGGACTTCGAGAAGATCGAAGCGAAGATACGCGAGATCGCCTCGAGCGATCTCCCGTTCCGCCGTGAAGCGGTCACCCGCGAGGCTGCCCGCAAGCTTCTGTCCGACATGGGCGAGCACTACAAGGTCGAGCACCTCGAGCGCCTGCAGGGCGAGATCTCGCTCTACCGTCACGGCAACTGGGTGGATCTCTGCGAAGGCCCCCACGTTCCGTCCACCGGCTTTCTGCGCGCGGTGAAGCTCACCTCCGTGGCGGGCGCCTACTGGCGCGGTGACGAACGCAACCCGATGCTGCAGCGCATCTACGGTACGGCGTTTCCTTCGCAGAAGGAGCTGGATGCCCACCTGCGCGCGCTGGAAGAGGCGCGCAAGCGCGACCACCGCAAGCTCGGCAAGGAGCTGGAGCTGATCGGCTTCCATCCGTGGGCGCCGGCCTCGCCGTTCTTCCTGCCGCGTGGCGCGCAGGTGTATCGCCGCCTGATCGACTACGTGCGCGAGATCTACGACCGCACCGGCTACCAGGAAGTGGTGACGCCGCAGATCTTCGACCACGAGCTGTTCGTGAAGTCGGGTCATGCCGGCGCGTACCGCGAGAACATGTTCAAGGCTGCCACGGTCGAGGACATCGAGCGGGTCACGGCCGCGCTGCAGAAGGTGGGCGCTGCCGGCGAGCCGGTCGACACGGGCAAGGTCATCGAAGACCACCTGCGCTTCGACGTGAAGCCGATGAACTGCCCGGGCCACTGCCTGATGTTCGCCATGACCCGGCGCAGCTACCGCGAGCTGCCCATGCGCATCGCCGACTTCGGTCGCTTGCATCGATTCGAACGCAGCGGCGTGACTCAAGGCCTCACGCGCGTGCGCACCTTCTGCCAGGACGACGCGCACATCTTCTGCACGCTCGACCAGATGCAGTCGGAGATCATCGCGTTCCTGGATCTCGTGTACGCCGTGTACCAAGACTTCGGTTTCACTGATGTGCGCGTCGTGATCGCCACGCGTCCGGACACGCGCATGGGCGACGACTCGGTGTGGGACAAGGCCGAGAGCGCGCTGCAGGTCGCAGTCGAGCGCAAGGGCCTGCGCTTCGAGATTGCCGAAGGCGAGGGCGCGTTCTACGGCCCGAAGATCGAGCTGCATTTGAAAGACGCGCTGGGTCGCCCGTGGCAGCTCGGCACGATCCAGGTCGACTTCAACATGCCGGAGAGCTTCGACCTCAACTACATCGGCGAGGACAACACCGAGCACCGTCCGGTCATGTTGCACCGCGCTGCGCTCGGCTCGGTGGAGCGCTTCTTCGGCGTGCTCGTGGAGCACGTCGGCGGTGCCTTCCCGACCTGGCTTGCGCCCGAGCAAGTCACAGTGTTGACGGTGACCGACAAGGTCAACGATTACGCCAACGAAGTGGTGACGCTGCTCAAGCGCAACGGCATCCGCGTCATCTCGGACTTGTCGTCCGATAAGCTCGGCGCGAAGATTCGCAACGCGCGCAACCTGCGGCTGCCGTACCTGGCAGTCGTCGGCCAGAAGGAAGCAGATCAGCGCGGCGTGTCGGTTCGCTCGCGCGACGAGAATAAAGAGCTAGGCTTCCTCACCCTGGACGAGTTGATCTCGAGGGTACGCGGCGAGGGCATCCCCCCTTCGCTTCGCAGCAGCTAGGTGACACCCATGCGGGCCTAGGGATACCCGCGCATCGGAGGACTGTGCCAAATCCACGTTTTGAAGGCCGGGAACGCAGCGGGAGCCAGACGGGCCCCCGCGTGAATCACCGCATCCGCGTACCGCAGGTGCGCGTCGTCGGCGCTGACGGCGGCATGCTCGGCGTGCTGGATACCCATGAAGCTCAGCGCATGGCGCGCGAAGCCGGCCTCGACCTCGTCGAAGTCAACCCGAAGGCTTATCCACCGGTCTGCAAGATCATGGATTTCGGGAAGTTCAAGTACGAGGAAAAGAAACGTGCGAACGACGCCAAGAAGCGCCAGGCCGTCGTCGAGCTCAAAGAGATCAAGCTGCGTCCGAAGACCGACGTGCACGACCTCGAGGTGAAGATCAACCACGCGCGTCGCTTCCTCGAAGAAGGCAACAAGGTGAAGATCACCTGCCGTTTCCGCGGCCGCGAGATCACGCACCCTGAAGCCGCCGAGAAGCAGCTGCACGTCGTCGTCGATCGCACGCGCGATCTGGCCATCGTCGAGCTCACGCCGCGCATGGAAGGTCGTAACATGACGCTCGTGATGGCGCCCGCGGCGAAGAATGTGCACGCCAAGCCGAAGCCGCGGATGCCAGAAGGCGACGACTCCCTCACCAGCCAGTGACGGGGCGCCTTTGCCGCTAGGTGCGGCTTACGTCCTCGCTCGCTTGGTCACCGTACGTGAGTACGGCTCCCGCGCTCGCTGCGGGCGCGCTCGCACCTAGCGGCAAAATCGCCCCGTCACGTGTTGGGGTCACGAGGGGGGAGCGGCGAGACGCGGGGCGCGTCCGCCGGGAGCGGCGAGACGCGGGGCGCGTCCGCCCGGAGCGGTGAGATGCGGGGCGCGTCCGCCGGGAGCGGTGAGATGCGGGGCGCGTCCGGCCGGAGTGGTGAGATGCGGGGCGCGTCCGCCGGGAGGCGGGTGGGGGTTGGGGGTTGTGTTTTGGGTGGGGGGCGTGAACGCTGGGTGCGGTCATGACTGGGACGTCGTCCACGCGTGGGCTGGTCGCGGGGCGCATCGGGCGCTTGGTGGACCAGAAATATCGCATCACGCGGCTTGTCGCGGTCGGCGGGATGGCGGCGGTGTACGAAGCCGTGCAGGCCGACGGACAGCGCGTTGCGCTCAAGATGCTGCAGCCTGCGTACGGTGCGGTGCTCGAACGCCGCAAGCGGCTGTTGCGCGAAGCGTATCTCGCCAACAACCTGGGCCACGCCGATGTCGTCCACGTCTTCGCTGACGGCGTCGATGAGGATGGATCCGCGTTCTTGGTGATGGAGCTCTTGCAGGGCGAGAGCGTGGCCGACATGCAGCGCAGCGCCGGTGGGCGACTTCCGCCCGATCGCGTGCTGTGGATCGCCGATCGTGCGCTGGACGTGCTCGCGGTCGCCCACGCTGCTGGCGTGGTGCACCGCGACATCAAGCCCGACAACTTGTTCGTGACGTCGCAGGGCCGCGTGAAGGTGCTCGACTTCGGCGTGGCGCGTCTGGACGAGCAGGTTGCCGGTATGACGCTGCGCACGCTGCCGGGCACGATGTTGGGCACCGTGGCGTTCATGCCGCCGGAACAGGCTCGCGGTAACGCGCACGAGGTCGATCAGCGCACCGATCTGTGGGCGCTGGGTGCGACGTTGTTCAGCCTGCTGAGCGGAGAATTCGTGCATGCCGCCGAGACGCCCAACGAGCGGCTGGGGATGGCGGCGATGAAGCCGGCGCGCTCACTTCGCGACGCGTGTCCCGAGGCGCCAGAGAAGTTCGTGCAAGCCATCGACCGCGCGCTGCGCTTCGAGCGCGAGCAGCGCTGGCCCGATGCGTCGAGCATGAAGCGCGCGCTGCGTGAGGCCGGGGACACGCTGGTGCCGGGGGAGGTCTGGCAGCTCGCGCCGCGCGCGTCCGAGCCGCGCGAGCAGCCCGTGCAACCGGTGCAAGCGAGTCCCTTGGCCATGGCGCGCTCTGCGCTCGCCGAGATCTCCGAGTATCGGGTGCCCGGTCGTGGCCTCGGCAAGCTCGCGCTCGCCGGTGGCGTTGCGGTCGCGGGCTTGCTCGCGTTGATCCTGCTGCTCGCACACACGTTGGGAGGATCGAAGCCGCCGCCATCAGCTGCGGAGCCTGCAACGCCGGCAGCGTCTGTGGGCGCCGCACGTAGCCAGCCCGCCCGGGTCGCCGAGCCGGGCCCTGCACCGCGCACGAGCGCTGCGGCGCAGGTCGAGCCAGCCGGAGATCGGCAGGACCTGCCCTCGGGGCGGGCCGAGCCTGCGCCCAGCAGTGCGGCGGTCCAGATCCGGCCGCGCGAGCCGGGCCCCGCGCTTCGCGTCCAGCCTCGCCAGACGGCCGCTTCTGAGCGCAGGCCCCCGGCCCCGCCCGTACGTACCCCCCGGCGGCCCGACGGGCTGCTCGAGCCGTGGCGCTGAGCGCTCGGTCCCGGCCACTGGCCGCTGTCGGTTCGCGCGCGCGCCCCACTTCACCGGCTTGGGGCCAATTCTCCGTCGCAGGCTTGCGCCCGAAGGTGGCGTCGCCTACGCTCGGCGCACTCACACTCCCGTTTACCGGTTACGACGACAACGCTCTCTCGATTCGGGATCGCGGAGCTCGCTGCGACGGCAACGTAGACGCGTGGGCGCGGCTGCAAAACAAACAGACGCGGCCCTTCATCCGATCCCTTCGGCTCATTGGATGGCAGGGTTTCCTCTCCGGAGCCGAGGAACAGATCGAGAACACACATGGGCAATCGTCTCTACGTAGGTAACCTCTCATTCCAGTCCACCAGCGAAACCCTGCGTGACGCGTTCGCGGCGCACGGCTCCGTGACCGACGTGCACCTGGTCACCGACCGCGACAGCGGTCAGTCGCGCGGCTTCGGCTTCGTGACGATGGGCACGGATCAGGAAGCTCAGGCCGCGATGAACGCGATGAACGGCCAGATGCTCGACGGTCGCGCCCTGCGCGTGAACGAGGCTGAGGAGCGTCAGCAGCGCGGCGGCGGCGGTGGTGGCGGTGGCGGCGGTGGCCGTCGCGGCGGTGGCGGTGGCGGTGGCTACGGCGGCGGTGGCGGCGGCGGTGGTCGCGGCGGCGGCGGTGGCGGCGGTCGCTGGTGAAAATTGCCTGAGCGCTGCGGGCTCTGCCCGCAGCTTTCCCGGCGCGCGCTTGACGGACAAACGTCAGGCGCGCGTTGTGTTTTTGGGGCCATGGAGTCGGTGGTTTCGGCGGATCCAGCTTTCGTGCGCGGCCGCGAAGCGCTTGCTTGACTTCCCCGGCACAGCCCCCTAAAACACGCCCTTCGCCACGCTGCGCCGCGGCTCCGCTGGTTCAGTGTAACGGTCCCCGGAGACGGGGAGATTGTCGGGTCGGCTCGGTCAACCTCGGTCAACCTCGGTCAACCTCGGTCAACCTTGGTCAACCTCGGTTCACCGGCTCGCCCCGACAGAGAAAAGAAGCAGAGAACGTCATGCCCAAGATGAAGACCAAGCGCGCCGCTTCCAAGCGGCTTCGTGTGACCGGCTCCGGCAAGATTCGCCGCGGGTCGGCGCGCCTGAGCCACCTGATGCGCGGCAAGTCCGCAAGTCGCCGGCGCAAGTTGCGTAAGCACGATCTGGTCGCCCCGGCGGACGAGAAGCGTTTCAAGCGCCTGCTCCCCTACGACTGCTGAAGTTGCGATTACTCAGGTACAGGTAGAAGGAAGCAAGCCATGCCGCGCGTAAAAAGAGGCTTCAAAGCCCGTCGTCGTCGTAACCGCATTTTGCAGCACTCCAAGGGCTACTATGCCGCCCGCGGAAACCAGTTCGCTCAGGCCATCGAGCAGGTGCACCACGCGTGGAAAGACGCGTATGCCCATCGCCGTGAGCGTAAGGGCGACTTCCGCAAGCTGTGGATCGCTCGCATCGGTGCCGCGGCCCGTTCCCACGGAACGAGCTACAGCAAGCTGATCGCCGCGCTCAAGCGCTCGCAGATCGGGCTCGACCGCAAGGTACTCGCGGATCTCGCCGTGCGCGATCCGGGCGGCTTCAAAGCGGTCATCGAAGCGACTCGCTAGGTCGGGATAGGTCACACAAGGGCCAAAGCCATGAGCGTGGTCGCCCAGTTCGAGGAAGGTCTCGGGCACGCGGCCAGCGAGTACAAGGCCGCGTTCGACGCTGCACGCGACGAGTCCAGGTTGCGTGCGGCGAACGCGCGTTACACCGGGCCGAGCGGCGTCGTCACGAAGCTGATGAAGCTCATGCCCGAGCTGCCCAAAGAGCAGCGGCGTGAGCTGGGTCAGCGCGCCAATCGGTTGAAGGAAGAGATCGAAGGCGAGTTCGCCGCGCGGCTGGCCGCACTCGGCACCACGCTGCGCGAGGCTGAGCTCTCTGGTCCTGCGCTCGACGTGACGCTGCCCGGCTACGGCGTGCGCGCGGGGCATGCGCATCCGCTCACGCGCGTGAAGCACGAGCTGCTCGATCTCTTCGCGGGCCTCGGCTTCGACATCGCGGAAGGCCCCGAGGTCGACCTGCACGAGAACAACTTCGATCGCCTCGGCTTCCCGCCGGATCATCCTGCGACCGACATGCAGGATACGTTCTTCATGCAGCAGCCGCCGGGCCACAACCCGCGCGCCAGCTTGCTGCGCACGCACACCTCCACCGTGCAGATCCGCGAGATGCTGCGTCGCAAGCCGCCGCTCGCGGTGGTGTCGGCAGGCGCGGTGTTTCGTCGCGACGACGACGTCACGCATTCGCCGATGTTCATGCAGCTCGAGGGCTTCATGGTCGACGAGGGCGTGAGCTTCGCGCACTTGAAGGGCGTGCTCACGCACTTCCTGTGGCGCTTGTTCGGACAGGGCGTGCCCGTGCGCTTTCGGCCGAGCTACTTCCCCTTCGTCGAGCCCGGCGGCGAAGTCGACGTGGGTTGCACCATCTGTCGCGCGTGGGAGCGTGGCTCCGTCGACATGTCCGCGGTGCAGCCTGCTGCTCGCCGCACGGGCGAGTGCCGCGTGTGCAAGGGGACCGGCTTCATGGAGATCCTCGGCTGCGGCATGATCCACCCGGTGGTGTTCGAGCACGTGGGCTACGACCCGGAGCGCTACACGGGCTTCGCCTTCGGCATGGGCCTCGATCGCGTGGCCATGCTGCGCTACGGCATCGCAGAGGTGGGCTTGCTCTACGGCAACGACGTCCGCTTCCTTTCCCAACTCTGAACGGAGCGACGCATGCTGGCATCGCACAACTGGCTCATGCAGCTCAGCGGTCTTTCGCTCGGGCCGGCCGAGGTCGCCAAACGCTTGACCGCGGCCGGGCTCGAGGTCGAGTCGCTGCGTGCGTGCGGGCAAGGCCTACAAAATGTCGTTGTAGCCGAGGTGCGCGGTCTACGGCCGCACCCTTCACGCGACAAGTTGCGTCTTGTTACCGTGTTCGACGGCGAGCGTGAGCAAGAGGTGGTGTGCGGCGCCCCGAACGTGCCGCCGCCTGGCGGTCTGGTCGCGTTTGCGCGTCTGGGCGCGAGCTTGCCGAACGGCATGCGCATCGAAGAGCGCAAGCTCGGCGGCGTGGTCTCGTGCGGAATGATCTGCAGCGAGAAAGAGCTCGACATCGGCGCCGACGAGGACGGCATCTTGGTGATCGAGCCGGCTGCGAGCTGCAGGCCTGGCGCGCAGTTGACCGAGGCGCTGTCGCTCGTCGACACCATCTACGAGATCGGGCTGACGCCCAATCGCCCTGATTGCCTCGGCCACGTGGGCATCGCGCGCGAGCTATGCGTGCTGCTCGAGACGCCCTTTGCGTTTCCGACCGCGGCGCCTGTGCAGCGCGTGCACGCCCAGAACTCGGGGCTGCTCGCACCAGCGGTTAGCACGTTTTCACTCGCGCAGGCGCTGCCACGCTCGGCAACAGCCACGCTGGCCGTACCGTCGGACTTGCCTGCAGTACAGGTGCAGATCAGCGCGCCCGAGCGCTGCCCGCGTTACGGCGCGGCGCTGGTCACTGGTTGCACGGTCGGTGCGTCGCCATTCTCGTTGCGTTACCGCCTGCACACGCTCGGCCTGCGCGCGATCAGCAACGTGGTCGACGCGACCAATCTCGTGTTGCTCGGCTTCGGCCATCCGATCCACGCGTTCGATCTCCACAAGCTGCGCGGCGCTCGCATCGAGGTGCGCATGGCGCGCGCGGGCGAGAGCATGCAGACGCTCGACGCGCAGGCGCGCACGCTCACCGACGACGATCTGCTGATCTGCGATGCGCAGGGTCCGGTGGCACTGGCTGGCGTGATGGGCGGGGCCAACTCGGAGATCTCGGCGCAAACGCAGCACGTGCTGATCGAGTGCGCGTACTTCGAGCCGCGCGGTGTACGCCGCACCAGCAAACGTCTGGGCCTGCACACCGACAGCAGCCATCGCTTCGAGCGCGGCGTGGATCCCGAGGCCGTGCGCCCGGTGCTCGCGTACGCCGCGTCGCTGATCGCGCAGCTGTCGGGCGGCGTCGTCCTACCCGAAGCGCTCGACCTCCATCCGCAG